>JACCUI010000297.1 GCA_013811945.1 Pyrinomonadaceae bacterium
TCAGAGAATCAACACCGGCAGGGAGTTTCGCTGGCGACAATCAAAGAATTTCAGGTCATCACCAATAACTTTACGGCAGAATTCGGCCGCGGTTACGGCGCCGTAGTCCTGGTGCAAACTCTCTCCGGTACAAACAACGTCCGCGGCAGCGTTTATTGGTTCAACCAAAACAGCCGTTTGAACGCCACCAATAATGTGTTCGCGCCAGGGTTGATCAAACCGGTAAATCGTCGCAACCAGTTTGGCTTCACGACTGGCTTTCCCATGGTCAAGAATCGCTTGTTCGGCTTTGTCAGCCTCGATCATGTGGAGGATACAGGTGGTGGAACGCTAAACCGCGACGTTTTCCTCGCCAGCGAGCACGATCCTGCGAACTGGTTCAGGCAAACGCCCCAGTTCGATACGCCGGCCAACCGAGAGTTCATTCAATCAGTTCTCAATCGGTTCAAGGCTAACAACATTCTGCCCAACGACCCGCAACGGTGCCCGCGCTGCTTTAGGGGAGTGCAAAACCGCGACTTCCCATTAAGAGACTATTCAGGCCGCTTCGACTGGAACCCACGTCAGGCACACCAGGTAACGGGGAGGTGGCAGTACACCCGCCAGATATTTGCGGCTGATGATCTCATCCTTGGCGAACGCGCCGACCAGAACAACAAACAGCAGAACATTGGTTTCACCTGGACGCACCTCTTCTCCGCGGAGACGGTGGGTGAGTTTCGCTATGGACTGGGTTTGCGCACCACTCTGGTGAACATCACCGCGGGCAACGACACGCCCATAATTCGATTCTTCAACCCTCAGGTTGTGGCTGGCAACAGCAGCATCGGGAGCGCCGGTGGCTTCCCGATCCAGCGTTACCAAACTGACAATCAGTTCGTCTATAACCTGTCGACACTGTCGGGTGGTAACCACTTCTTTAAGATGGGGACGGACATCCGCCGCCAGAATCTTGACGATCTGGCTGACAGCAACTCGCGAGGCTTCTACAACTTCAGCACCGCCACCTGCAACACCATAAATTACGGCAGCGGGTTTAACGCTTTCCTGAATGGGTGCGTATCCAGTTTCTCAAAAGGCTTTGGACCCTTCTTCCTGGAAAACAGAATCAATGAATACAATTTCTACGGAGAGGATAACTGGCGCGTACGGCCCAACCTGACGCTCAACCTGGGACTTCGATATGAGTACGTTGCGGTACCCGAAGAGGCCAAAGGACGAATTGACTACATTTACCAGGACGACAAGAACAACTTCGAGCCGCGGATTGGTTTTGCCTGGAGCCCGGGATTCACCGACGGTTTCCTGGCGCAGGCCTTCGGCGGACCTGGCAATTCGTCGATTCGCGGGGGATACGGCATCTACCACGGACGAATTTTTCAATCCGTCTTTTCTCAAGGAGGCGCGGGCCTGCGCTTCAATCCCCCTGACGCACTTCAGCTCGCCTTGACGGCGACCACCACCGCAGCCCCCGCTAATTTTGACCCTCACAATTACACGGATCCCACCAGAGGCTTTGTATTTGTTCCGGGGCCGCGAGCTTCCCGGCACTCGATAACAATCGTCAATGCCAACCTGGAGATGCCCTACACTCAACAGTGGAACCTGAGTCTTGAGCGCCAATTGCCTTTCAGTTCGGCATTGCGAATCAGTTACACCGGTAACCGCGGCATTGGCCTGCTTCGCTTCGCCCAGGGTAACCTTCCCGTACATGACCCGGTGAACGGGGTGCTGGTTGCTAATCATCCGAACAATCCAGCGAACTTGCGCGGGCAGGTAATTCGAGTAGCCTCCAATGCGGAGTGCGCCGGTACCACTGGAACGTCAACCGCGCCATTCACGGTCGCTTGCCCGGTCGTGGTTCCAATCGGGGCGTTGGAGTACAGTCTTCGCGTTCCTCGCACAGAGGAACGCCGACCGGACCCGCGCTTTTCTCAAAACCTTTTGGTGAGTAACGCGTCCTGGAGCTACTACAACGGCCTGCAGGTTGAGTGGACCAAGAAGCTTAGTAAGGGACTCAATTTCCAGACAACCTACACGTTCAGCAAGTCGATTGATACGACATCGGAGGCGACCGACGTGGGCGCTGCCATCGGCGATACCAACCAAACAGGTAATATTTCTCGAAACGCTCGTGGTCTATCCCTTTTCCACACACCGCACCGGTTCACCTTTTACGGCACTTATCGGCTGCCGTTCTTTAACGGCCGGCGTGATCTCCTGGGGGAAACTCTAGGTGGCTGGCAATTCGCTGCGGTCGTGCGTCTGGCGTCAGGCACACCCTTTACGGTGAGAAACACAGCCGGCATCGACTTAAACTTCGACAGCTTCGTCGAGAATCGGCCGGTGATCATTGACCCGTCAATCTTGGGAAGTGGCGTAGACCATCCGTCGACGTCGCGACAAGCGCTGCCGCGTTCGGCTTTTCGCACCGCGACAGTAGCCGATCTGGGTAATGGGATAATCGGACGCAACACTTTCTTCCGCGACGGTCAGAAGGTCATGGACATCGGACTCACCAAGTATTTCGAGATGCCTTTCGAAGGCCATCGGCTGATGTTGCGCGCGGATCTCTTCAATGCTTTTAATCATGCATGGTATGGAACGCCGGTAACTGACATTGCGGCCTCAAACTTCGGCTCCATCACTGGGAGTAATGCCCTCTACACCCCGCGCGTCGTTTCGATCGCGCTGCGCTACACGTTCTAAAATTATGCTTAAACGCCCGATTGCTCTAGTTGCGAGTATTACCCTAGCCATCGTGATGCCGGTTTGGGCCCAGGAGAAGCCCTTAACCGTTCTACAACCTGTCGCTAAGCCTGACGAAGTGCGCGCGCTTTGGGTGGTGCGCACGACTCTCACGTCACCTGAAAAGATCCGCCCGATGGCACAGGCCGCCAGAGACAACGGCTTCAATACACTCATCGTGCAGGTGCGTGGGCGTGGCGATGCCTATTACCGCTCGCGCCGGGAACCGCGAGCGATTGAGTTGAAGGATCAGCCGCAGGAGTTCGATCCTTTAGCAGCATCACTGGCTCAGGCAAAGGCCCATGATCTGAAAGTGCATGCGTGGGTCAACACTAGTCTTCTGGCAAACCTTGATGCGCTGCCCACGGATCCGACGCACGTCTACAACAAACATCCTGAATGGTTAGCTGTTCCTCGCGCGGTTGCCTCAGAACTCTACAAAATGTCACCCCGAGACCCGCGCTATAGAGATCGCATCGTGGAATGGTCCAAAGCGAACCGCGCTGAGCTGGAAGGGGTTTACACTGGTGCGGCAAATCCTAAGGTGAGGCAGCACCTGTATGATATCTGGATGGATATTCTGAAGAATTACGACGTTGATGGCTTGCACTTTGACTACGTAAGACTCGCCAGCCCCGACTTTGATTACAGTCGCACTTCGCTGGAGCAGTTTCGCAAATGGCTGGAGCCAAAAGTCTCCGCCGCCGAGTGGCGCCAGTTGGGGCAGACACTTAAACAGAATCCACTTTCCGCGGCGGAAACCTACCCGGACAAGTTCGCCGACTTTCAGCGCGAGCAGGTCACAATGCTCGTCGATCGCATCTATCGCGGCGTGAAACGAAGGAAGCCAAATGTGACGGTATCTGCAGCTGTCTTTGCCAACGACGAAAACGCTTACACACGTCGATTCCAGGATTGGAGACGTTGGCTGTTGATGGGGATTCTCGACGTTGCGTGTCCCATGGCCTATTCGACTGACACCGCTGTTTTCAGGAAGCAGGTAGAAATCGCCACGACCAGTGCGCATTCGGCAGGTCGGAAGGTTTGGGCGGGGATTGGTGCGTACCGACTTCCCGTGGAGTCTACCGTGGAGAAGATCAATGTTGCTCGCGGACTCGGCGCCGACGGTATAGTTATTTTCTCTTACGATTTTACTGCCAAACCCAGCGAACTCAACCCAGGGGGAGCATATCTTGAACGCGTGCGTCGCGCAGCCTTCGACTCGTCCACCTTCATCGCACCCCTTAGGGACTAATGGATCTACTGTAAGCGCAAATTCGTGTTGAACCTCGAAAGGAGAGATCTAAAATGACTAAGGTAGCGAAACGTGTATGGCATTGTTTGTTGCTAGCAGGTTTATTAACCATCGTCACAGCGACGTCGTCAGCACAGACCTATACCGCCACTTTAACCGGGACGATAACTGATCCGAATGGCGCAAGTGTACCAAACGTCAAGGTCGTAGCCGTCAATCAGGGAACACAGCTTGAAT
>JACCUI010000018.1 GCA_013811945.1 Pyrinomonadaceae bacterium
ATCGCTCAACACAACACCAACCCCAAGCCTTTCGTTTGGACGGCCAAAGCCAACGACATCTTGGAGAAGGTAAAACGCGCTCGCGCCTCCAGTAATAAGTTATGATCTGTTTGACGCACTACACTAGGCTTTATGCTGTCGCCCGTTTCTCGGGCTGGGGATTAGCACTCCGCCTCAGACCTGCTTTTGCAACTTCATGTCCCGTTCGTTATGATTCGCGCTCAGGAGCGGTCCCTCAGAAGTCTTCCCGGTCAATAAAGTACTTTTTAGTCCTGATTACGCTGCGCAAGTCCCTACGATGTCAGATATTGCACAATCCCTCTCGCTCGAGCCAATTAAGATGCATAAGGCGCGGGTGTCGATCATCACTCGGCTCCCACTGGCGTTCCCCCAGGGTTAATTTTTACGAACTTCGACTCCGACGCCGAAAGAACTAATTGATGTCGCCATCTCACTTCCGCCTCAAGGCGCTCCGATCACTGCTGGCCACCATTATTGTCTTTTCTCTTGTGGTCTTCTGGCTCGGGCCAAGAGGTGGGAATCGAGTAGCGTCGGCGCCTGTTATTCCGTCCGCGAAATTTATGAACTCCGAGAGCATTCAGGCGCGCTCTAAGGCGAGCTTCCAGACGGACGCCGACGGTGATGTGTCGCGGCTGGAATCGGTGAACGGCCGTCAGGCAGCAGCCGGACAAGTGCTGGTCAAGTTTCGTAGTAGCGGAACCGAAGCTTCCAGGGCTCAGCTGGTCCGCGCCCTCGACCTCGATCTCAACGTCGAGCTGGGCGGGGCCGGCGTGCGACTCCTTCACTCTTCGAGCAAGGACACGAAGACTTTGCTTAAAGAACTCTCGGGACGAGCAGACGTGATCTACGCTGAGCCGGATTACCTCGCCTACGGTGCAGGTGTCCCGAACGATACCTCCTACGGACAACTTTATGGGATGCGAACGATTGGAGCCGAACAGGCGTGGAATACCACGACTGGACTCGATTCCATCGTGATCGCCATCGCCGACTCCGGCGTCGATTTCAATCACCCGGACCTCGCCGCCAACATCTGGTCGGCACCAGAGACTTTCTCCGTCAACATCGGTGGTCAAACCATCAATTGCGGAGCAGGGTCGCATGGCTTTAACACCATTAGCAACAATTGCGACCCACTCGATGATCACAATCATGGTTCTCACGTGGCGGGGATAATCGGAGCGGTTGGCAATAACAGTCAGGGCGTCGCCGGTGTCAACTGGAACGTCAGGCTCATGGCCGTCAAGTGGCTCAACAGCAGCAACAGCGGCTTTCTTTCCAACGCTATCAAGGCCATAGAGTTTGCGATCCAGGCCCGGCAGCGATTTGGCGCGGCGGGCGGGGCGAACGTGCAAATCATCAACAACAGTTGGTGGATGGGCGGGTTCAGCCAGGCCGTGCTCGATGAGATCAGGTTCGCGCAGGACAATGGCATGCTCTTCGTCGCCATTGCGGGCAACGGCGTCAGTAACAACTTCATTGCTCACGACAACGACGTGATGCCAACCTATCCGGGCAGTTATAAGGAGCCCGGCATCCTAACCGTCGCCGCGACCGACAGCGCCGACAACATCGCTTCGTTCTCCAACTTCGGCAAAACGAGCGTCCATCTCGGAGCGCCTGGCGTGAGCGTCTTCTCAACTTTGCGAGCAGGGGGTTATGGTTTCTTCAACGGAACGTCGATGGCAGCGCCGCACGTGTCAGGTGCGGCGGCGTTGGTGCTCTCGCGCTGCCAACTGACCGCGGCCGGCCTCAAAGGCCTGCTCATCACTAACATTGATCCAGTCGCGGCCCTCACCAACAAGACGACGAGCGGTGGACGCCTTAACGTGAACCGCGCGCTCTCGACCTGCATGTCGGTCAACAACATCGTAGACGAACCCCGCTTCTATGTCCGACAGAACTATGTCGACTTCTTAAACCGCGAGCCCGATACGCCGGGCTTGGAGTTCTGGACCAACGAAATCACTTCCTGCCGAGGCGACCAGGGCTGCATCGAGGTAAAACGAATCCACGTCTCGGCCGCCTTCTTCATCTCGATAGAGTTTCAGCAAACCGGGTTTCTCGTATACCGGACACACCAGGCAGCCTTCGATGCGGGTGCGGCGCTCAACAAGACGAAGTTCCTCTCTGACACGCAGCAGATCGGGCGCGGCGTTGTGGTTAACCAGCCCGGCTGGGAGGTCCAACTCGAAGCCAACACCTTGATGTTTTTCAGTGATTTCGTACAGCGTCCGGAGTTTCTCTCGCGCTACCCAATTGCGTTGTCCGCGGCGGAGTTCATTAACAACTTGAACGCCAACACCGGGGGGTCGCTCTCGCCGGGCGAGCGTGACGCTCTCGTCACTTCCGGTCTTTCGTGTGCGGCGATGATGCGGGCGGTGGCTGAGGACACCGACTTCCATCGGCGCGAATTCAATCGCGCTTTTGTCTATATTCAGTATGTCGGTTACCTCCGGCGCCACCCGAATGCCGCTCCGGACTCTGATTTCTCTGGCTACAACTTCTGGCTCACGAAATTGAATGACTACGCAGGCGACTATGTCTCGGCCGAGATGGTCAAGTCTTTCATTACCAGTGGTGAGTTTCGACGACGCTTTCGGCTGTAACTCCGAGACTCAAGGTTGAAGAGTATCGAAGAACCCTGCACTTGCTAAGAGCTTCCTGGTTTGAGAATGAGTACTGGGGTGAGTCCGAAAGCTTTGCGTACGATTTTATCAATCCGGGACATTTGAAAGTACATACAATTTGAATGACTCCGCTGAAGATCACATTCTTTAAGTCGCCTTCTGATTTACGGAGATGGTTTGCGAAGCACCACCTCACCGGCCAGGAACTATGGGCTGGTTACTACAAGAAGAGTTCGGGCAAATCGAGTCTTACCTGGCCCGAATCCGTGGACGAAGCACTTCGTGTCGGCTGGATTGATGGAATCAGAAAAAGCGTTGATGACATTTGTTATACCATCCGCTTTACTCCTCGTAGGGAACGCAGCATCTGGAGTGCGGTCAACATCCAGCGCGCGCAGGAACTTATCGAGCAGGGACTGATGCAGCCGGAGGGTCTAAAAGCATTTCAAGCGCGCGCAGAAAACAGATCGGGCATCTACTCCTATGAGCAAAGGAGTCCGGAGTTGCCCGCTCCATATAAACGCCTGCTAAAAGAGAATCCGGCCGCGTGGCAATTCTTTCAAGCTAAGCCGGTTTCGTATAGGAAAGCAGCCACCTGGTTCGTGCTCAGCGCCAAGAAAGAAGTAACCAGACTCAAGCGTCTGCAGCAGCTGATCGAGGATTCAGCTCAGGGGAGAACCATCCCGCAATTTACGCGTGCGAAAGAACCAAATTGAGACCCTTACCCGTACGTAAGTACAATTCCCGTGAACATGCCAGGGCATTCCGATGATATAAGCGATTCATACGAGCAGGAGCGACTGCACGATGCTGCCAGGTCCGGAGATCCCGAAGAGTGCAGGAGGCTGCTGGATGAAGGACACCAACCTCACGCATTTGATGATCTTGGTAAAACTCCCCTCCACTACGCCGCAGAAGTTCAGCATCTTGAGGTGATGAAGTTGCTGATTGATTCTGGTGCGAGCGTTAATGCACACGACGAACGAGTAATCGGAAACACTCCATTGGGCGAGGTCGCCGGCAACTGCTCCTTTGCGGTTGCAAAGCTGCTAATAGATTCCGGGGCCGACCCAACCATTCCCGGCTGGATGCAACTTGCTGCTGTTCACAAAGCCCAGGAGCGGAAGCGCCCCGAAGGCTTGCGTGTTCGCCATCTATTGGAACAGGCTGCCAGGAAATTCGATAGAACATAACGCTCGCGGCGGATTCGCTTAACGGCTGTCTGTGAACCTGGTTTGTAACTGCCGAAGCAACAATGGCTTTGACTACCGGAGACACGAATGAATAGCTCAGGAGGTTACGCAGACAACCCCTTCCTCGCGGAGTTCTACGATTCTGTCGTGCCCTATCGCGAGCGTCAGGATGTAAGCTTCTTCGTGGAAATGGCCCAACGCTCAGAGGGACCGGTACTGGAGCTCGGATGTGGCACCGGACGCGTGCTCATACCCATCGCTAGTCAGGAATCGAAATCGTCGGACTCGATGCTTCACCGCCGATGCTCTCAGTGTGTCGAGAGAAACTCTTGAGCGAGTCTGAGAAGGTGAGATCGAAAGTAACGGGTTTAGTTCAGGGGCACATGCGCGCTTTTGAGGTGGGTCGAAAGTTCACCCTGGTGACAATTCCCTTTCGTCCGGTCCAGCATCTTTTAACAGTTGAGGACCAGATGTCGTGCCTGGAGAATATTCGCAAGCATTTGGTGGCTGGCGGGAAACTGATTCTGGATCTCTTTAATCCGTCGCTGCCACACCTTGCCGACGAGCGGTAATCTGCAGGAACATGGCGAGGAGGCGGAGTTCACCACCGCCGACGGGCGCCAGGTAGTGCGTCGTGCGCGTATCGTCTCGAGGGATTATTTCAATCAGATCACGCACAATGAATTGACCTACTACGTGACTCACCCTGACGCGCGCGAGGATCGGTTTGTGCACCGATTTCCGATGAGGTACCTTTTCAAGTTTCAAGTAGAACACTTACTCGCTCGATGTGGTTTCGGCATAGAGGCAGTTTACTCAGATTACGACAAAAGCCCGTATGGCTCGAAATATCCCGGCGAGCTGATTTTCGTAGCGAAGACTTAACGAGAGACGATCCACGAAACGACACTAAGCAACACGAACTAGCACTGCTGTAGGTTGGGCGCAGCCAGCTCGGTGCTAGTCAACTACAGAACCGAGGAGCGGTAGCGACCGGGTCCAATCTCGGGAGCGTCAAGAAGAAGAGTTCAGTGTTCCAGCAGATGTCAGTGACGTCGCATCCTACCCGGTCGCTACGGCTCCTCGGTTCTGCGGTCGAGAGGTATGACCTCCTCCTGATTCAAAAGTGTTCCCGTACCGAAACTTCTTCTTAGTGTAGTTTCACATAGTTTCGTGGATCGTTAATTGACCAAGACCAGCGGAAACTCCGGGACTAGAAACCAGGGGGAAGAAGTCTATGCAGTCCAGCTATTCTTGTCGCAGTTCCTGGCGAGGACTCTACGACCGACAATTCGCAGTCAATTGTGCGGTGACTCTGTTCATGATCTTGTGCGCCGCAGGAAGCGGAACGCTCGCGCGCGAGTCAGATGTGCCGCAGAACGGCGGTATCAAGGGCCAGGTGGTAGCCGACATACCCGAAAAGCGTAGACCGCTCCCAGGCGTCGTCGTGAATCTGAGCGGAGACCGTCTTGGGGACAAGCAGCTGCAGGCCGTTAGCGACGAAGAGGGTCGTTACAACTTTATTGGGCTTACCGCAGGCGATTATGCCGTTTCGGTGGAGTTGCGGGGATTTAAAAGATACGAGCAGAAGACTGTGGTGCAGATCGAAGCTACGGTCGACCTGAATATTCTGCTGCAACCCATTGCGCTTAGCGAGACGGTGACAGTCACTGAAGATAAGACAGATGCCGACAAGACTGAATCGACCACAGCGGGGGTGATCACCAGCACCACCCTGCGCGACGCACCGCTTATCGATCAAAAGTTCCAGGACGCCTTGCCCCTTCTGCCCGGCGTCGTGCGGGGTCCGGACGGCAACCTCAACATTAAAGGGACACGCCCGCACCAGAGCGCGATCCTGGTCTCCAGTCTGAACGTTACTGATCCCGTGACGGGTAGTCCGGCGATTGAGTTACCGCTCGAAGCCGTAGAGACTGTGCAGGTTTACTCAAATCCTTACTCCGCTGAGTACGGCAAATTTACCGGCGCCATCACCACCATCGAGACCCGCGCGGGTAGCAACGATTGGCGGTATCTGGTAAGCGGAGTCCTCCCGCGACCGCGTTGGCGCGACGGCAAGCTCTTTGGCATCGGCGCAGTGACGCCGCGCCTTGCAGTCGGCGGTCCCATTTCAAAGAACAAGCTCTTCTTTTTTCAGAGTCTCGAATACCGGTTCGTCCGGACTAACGTGCCGAGTCTGGAAAACCTCGAGGAGAGCCAGAGAGACATACAGCGCGAAAGCTTCGATTCCTTCTCCCGAGTGGATTATGTAGTAAACCCGATCCACCGGTTTACCATCAGTCTTTCCGTATTCCCGCAGAAGCTCGACTTTTTCAACCTCAACAGCTTTAACCCGGCTGACACCACGGCAAACTTTCATCAGCGCGGCTGGTTTCTTGCGCTCAACGAACAAGCTGCCTTCAAATCCGGCGCGCTCCTGCAATCAAGTTTCAGCGTCAAGCAATTTGACGCTGACATCTTCGGCAATAGCGCCGCGCCTTATCGGATCACGCCCGACAGAAACTTCGGGGGGTGGTTCGACCGGCAACATCGCGAGAGCCGGCGTTACGAATTGCTCGAGATTTACCATTCTGCACCGAGGCATTGGCGCGGTTCTCATGCGTTTAAGACGGGACTGAACTTTAGCCACACCACTTTTAACGGCAACAACACGGCCAACCCGGTCCGCGTCGATCGGGCCAAGGGCACCACCAGCGAACTGATCGAATTTGTCGGTGAGGGCATTCTGCGGCGCCGGCAAAACGAATACTCCGCCTTCCTCCAGGACAAATGGACTCTCAATGGACGCGTTACGCTCGACCTGGGTTTGCGCTTTGACCGTGATCAGATCGGCACCGAGAACAACTTTGCTCCACGCTTCGGTTTCGTTTTCCTGCCAACCGATTCCGAACGCACCGTCGTGCGCGGCGGCGTGGGTCTCTTCTATGACAAGATTCCGCTCAACCTCGGCGCGTTTGAACAATATCAGAGCCAGCTCATAACCACGTTTGCACCAGACGGCGTCACTGTGGTCGATGGATCCAGGCTGTTCCGGAACATAGCCCCGGGCGGCGGACTACGGAACCCATACAGTCTCGCCGCGAATCTTCAGGTCGATCACCAGCTCACTGGGCGACTGCTGCTGCGAGTCGGATATGAGCAGCGTCACACGCGGCGCGAGTTCTTCGTCGAGCCAGTCACCCATCAAGATTCGACGACAGGCGCGCTACTATTACAAAACTCAGGTCGCTCCCGTTACCGCGAGTTTCAGACCACCGCGCGATTACGTTTCCAGGAGGGACGCAACATCTTCCTGTCGTATGTGCGGTCCGAAGCGCGGGGTGATCTTAATGACTTTAACACTTACTTCGGCAATCTCCGGCATCCGGTGATTCGTCCCAATGAGTTTGGTAAGCAAGAGTTCGACGTGCCGAACCGATTACTCTTCTGGGGCGACTTTGGTCTACCCCGCGACATCGTTGCCACCCCGGTCTTTGAGTGGCGCAGCGGCTTCCCTTATTCGCTTCTCGATGAGGCGCAGAATTTCGTCGGCCCGCGCAACGCCGGCGGGCGCTTCCCGCAACTGATGACCCTCGATCTGCTGGTGACGAAAGGGCTCAAGATCCCATTCCGCGGAAAGAAGTACAAGGGCCGGGTGGGCGTTACCATTTTCAATATCACTAACCACTGGAACCCGCGCGACGTGCAGAACAATCTCGCCAGCCCGCAGTTCGGGACCTTTTACAATAGTCCCGATCGCAGCTTCCGTACTAAATTTGAGTTCGTAAAGTTCTGATGATCATGCAAAGACGCAAAGAGGAAAGCTTATATGGCAAGGGTGAGGGCCGTAATTTCATGTCCACCTCTTCTTTGCGCCTTTGCCCCTTTGCGACTTTTCATGAACTACTAATCGCCACTCTCTGACTATTGGTGGGATCTCTTTAACCTCTTGCAGAAACTCATTTGACTGCTTGAACGTAAGAGAAGCTATGAAAAAATCCCTGGCTTCCGCGCTTAGCTCCTACCGAGAATTCCGCGCCGCCAAAGCGCGAAACCGTCCGTACCGAGTGATTCGGAATCCGGTTGTCTCCCTGGTTGCGGCCTACCTCTTGACCTGCAAGTTAGCGGGGCTTGAGCCGTCCTTGTGGGGATAGCTGAGTCTTCACACAGCGGCTTTGATCTGACATTCTTGAGGGCATTGCTAACCTACAAATGTTAAATGTCCCCAGCGTCGACATTAACCCAGAAGGCGTCTCATTGGGCGTATTCGAAACAGAACGTTTGGTCCTGCGCTGGATGACGGCTGATGACGCCCAGTTTATTCTTAAACTCGTCAATGAGCCGTCGTTCTTAAGCTTTATAGGCGATAAAAGCGTTCGTAACCATGCGGATGCGGTTCAATATATTCAAAATGGTCCGGTTGCCAGCTATAAGCGCTTCGGTTTCGGACTCTATTTGGTGGAGCTTAAAGAAACCCGAGTTCCGATTGGAATGTGCGGACTGGTTAAGAGAGACTTACTGCCGGATGTCGATATTGGTTTTGCCTTCCTGCCGGCGTTCTGGTCGAAGGGATATGCCTTTGAGGCCGCTGCCGCGGTGAAGGCTTATGGAAAAGATGTCCTGGGTATTAGCAGGCTGGTTGCCATCACCAATCCGGATAATGAAAGCTCAATCAGGCTGCTCGAAAAGATTGGCTTGAGATTTGAAGGTATGATTCGATTGTCGGAAGATTCGTCTGAGGTTAGGTTGTTTGCGTCGGAAATCTAACAGGTTGCTGTAAAGAGTTGTAAGCAGCAAAAGAAACAGTAAAACGATCCACAAAATCACACGAAGTAAAACGAATTAAGGCATTTGTTTCGTGCGGTTTCGTGTGATTTGGTGGATCGTGCATTGCGGTGGCTTGGCTCTCAACTTTCTGGGCATAGTGGGCAATCATCTGCAGGCGTTAGCTGAAAAGGTCTGGCATTACCACCTGATGAATCATCAGCTTTCTCAAGCTGATGTGCTTCTCGTACTCTGCAGTCACGACACGAGGGTGGCTGAAAGAGGTGCGCAGCTCTTTCACGAGAGATGGGCCCCGCTCATTATCTTCTCCGGAGGTCTGGGTACAATCACCAAAGACATTTGGACTGAACCGGAAGCCGATCAGTTCGCAAGAGTTGCTATCGGGCTGGGTGTACCGAAAGATAAAATACTCATCGAGAATAGATCATCGAATACCGGCGAAAACATTCTGTTTACCAGGCAGTTGTTGGCGGAGAAGAAATTTGACCCACAGAAGTTCATCCTGGTACAGAAGCCATATATGGAACGTAGGAGTTTTGCCACCTTCAGGAAGTTGTGGCCCGAGAAAGAAGTCGTCGTTACTTCTCCCCAAGTCTCTTTCGATGAATACCTCGACCACTATGCCAGCAGAGAACTTTCACGCGACGAAGTGATCAGCATCATGGTCGGGGATTTGCAGCGGATTAAGCTTTACCCGGATCAGGGTTTTCAGATTTACCAGGAGATACCTCTTGATGTTTGGGCCGCGTACGAAGAGTTGGTGCAGGCCGGATACAACCAGAGACTCATCTCTGCCTGACTCGGGGTGCTGGTTCAATTCGGTAGTGAAGCTGATGCCACTCAGTTACAGAACCGAGGAGCTTTGCTCGTCTGCGACGCGCAGATAACGAGATGAAACTTGCAAATAGCCTGCTTAAGCAGTGCCAACCTTAAGCATGTTTCTAAGAAGGAGCGGTAGCGACCGGGTCGGAGGACGATATGACTTAACCACTGAGAGAATTCGCGATAGCAGGTGGCTGGGAGAGCGTAGGACCGCATAACGAGAGGATTAAAGATGGCCGATGCAGAAAAGACCTATCCGTATGTAACTCACTTGAACGTGCTCTACCCTCCGATGGAGGTCGTGGACGTGCCCGCACTGGTTGCAGCTTGCACTGACCGCTGGTACAACCAGACTCTTTGTCAAGTCAACGAATCCGTCGTACGAGTTGGCATGATTCAGGGAGACTACCACTGGCATAAGCACGACGATGAAGATGAATTCTTCTACGTGGTCGAAGGAAAGTTCCTGATCGATCTGGAGGGGCGCACAGTGGAACTCGAGCCCGGCCAGGGTTTCGTAGTTTCAAAAGGGACAATGCATCGGCCGCGGGCACCTGAGCGAACCGTTATTCTCATGGTCGAAGGCGCGGGGATCATACCGACGGGCGACGAGTAAGCCTCGAGTGCAATCGTACGGCAGGTGAAAGGAGAATCAATGAATACCACACCATTAACTGACATCGCGCCTAATATATTTAGAAAGCGACTACTATTCGAAGGTTATTTCACCGTTGAGGTATCGGCAGAAACGCTGCACAAGTATTTTTCAAATATCACGACCGAGCTGGGACTTCGGACATACGGCGACCCCATCGTCCATGAAACGCGCGGCGCGGGTAAAAATGTCAATGAGGGATTCGACGGATTCGTGCCCTTGATTGACTCTGGCATCTACATCGGCGTCTGGGTGAACCCAAAGTTCCTTTCGACGATTATTTACACCTGTGGCGACTTTGACTCGGAGAAGGCCATAAACGCAGTCAAAGACTTCTTTCAGATTTCGAAATTTCAAGCGGCAGTTTTCTAGATTTTCGAACTATAGGAGGCGCGATGGAGGAAGCAAAAACGCAACCAACAAAAGAAAGTGTTTCTGGTTTTCTGAAAAAGGTTTCAGACAAAGACCGGCGAGAAGATTGCCTTAAGGTGCTCGAGATCATGAAAGACGTGACGGGCGAAGAACCTAAAATGTGGGGCAGCAGTATTGTTGGTTTCGGACGCTATCACTACAAGTACGAAAGCGGGCGCGAAGGCGAGTCGATGATCACGGGATTCTCCCCACGCAAGGGCGACCTGACTCTGTACATAATCGGCGGGTTCGAGCCCGTTTCGGATCTCATGGCTCGTCTTGGTAAGCACAAGATCGGCAAGTCGTGTCTGTACTTAAAAAAGCTTGCTGACGTCGACGCGGGCGTGTTAAGGAAGATCGTAGAGAAGTCAGTCAAAGGAATGGCTGATAAGCGAGTTTACAAGTAAGGGGTACCGCCTTCCTCGAGCGCAGCGGGCGGGCAGTAACCCGACAGTTAAGGACCCTCCAGCCCTCGATAGCCGGCGACAGCATAAAGTCTAAGGTGGAGCGAAGCGGAACCCTCGGTAAGGGCTGTTGAAAGATTGGCAAGCCCGCGAATCGGGCGACAGCGGATCTTAATTTGATTCGCGGGTTCGGTCTTATCAACATGCCTCTGGTGTTGCCACCGCCGCCCGACCCGCGGGCTAGGAGTCAAATGCGATTGTTCTGGGGGCTTACGCCACAGGCTTGATGCTTTCCCCACGCTTCGCGGTCTCACTGATCCGTCAACGCCCCTTCCTGGGGTCATCAACCGACGCCTAGACTCGTATGCCAAAATATGTTGCCTTCTTGCGAGCCATTAACGTTGGTGGCCATATCGTCAAAATGGACCATCTGCGCCAACTGTTTGAGGCCCTTGGGTTTTCCAATGTCGACACCTTTATCACCAGCGGGAACGTAATATTTGATTCGATGTCAAACGCTCTATCCAATTGAGCTACGCGTGCACATGAAAAATCCTGCTAAAAACTCAATGAACACAAGATTTTAGCTTTCTTTTATCTCCAAGCTTTGTTATCTTCTGAAACAGAGCTTAACAGCCAGAAACAGACGGAAACAGAGTCCAATATGCAACTGATTTTGCAACTGCGAACCAAAGCTTAACCACTTGGAATCTATGGAGTTATCCTTATCATGAGAGCACGGACTGGTTCAATTTACGTTAGAAAGTCTGACAGAACGATATTTGCTCGCATTACATGGGTAGATGAAGATACTGGCAAACTCAGACAGAAACACAAGAAAGCAGACAACAAAAACCACGCTCGCGAGCTTATCAAAGAAATGATTCGTGAAGGCGATGACCACGGTTTTGAGTCGCTTGACCACAATCGCATGACTTTTGCGAATTTAGCCGATTACTACGAAAAAAACTATCTTACAGAGGCAGAAATTGTGGAAGGCCGTAAAGTCTCCGGTCTTCGCTCGCTCAACTCGCCAAAAATATTCTTAAACGTCTTTCGTGAGCACTTTGGCCGGAAGCTTTTACGTTCCATCGGGTACAGCGACTTGAGCAACTTCCGTAAGAAACGGCGCAATACGCCGCTTCTCCATCGCAAAGACGATGACGGCGCACCACGCACTCGCAAGATTGCGTCTGTGAATCGTGAAATGGCGTATCTGCGCAGGATGTTCTTTATCGCACAACGCGAAGGCTGGATTCTGCGAAACCCGTTTGTCACTGGCGATTCGCTGATTAGTATTGCCGATGAACAAAAGCGCGAGCGCATCATCAGTCGGGAAGAAGAGTTGTTGTTATTGGCCGCTTGCGACGCTCCAAAACGCAAATTAAAACATCTGCGAGCAATCATCATATGTGCTCTTGAAACTGGCATGAGGCAAGGCGAAATCTTCAAGCTGTGCTGGAGCGACGTTAATTTTGAAGAAGGTGTAATCCGCATTCGCAGCGAACATACGAAGACTTTCCACACGCGCGACGTGCCAATCACGACCAGACTCAGAATAGAGCTTGAGCGACTGTGGAAAAAGGATGAATCAGAATATCTACAAAACGGTGAAGTGGATGAAAAGACAGGCGACGAGAAAACAATTTTCCACGTTAAGACAGTCCAGCGCTCATTTGATGTTGTTCGAAGAAAAGTAGGGATTGGAGATTTGAGATTCCATGACTTGCGTCACACTGCGGCTACGCGTCTCATTGCGCAAAATAGACCACTGGCAGAGGTCGGAAGAATTCTTGGCCATTCGAATGTCAGCACTACCTATCGCTACGTGAATGCCGATTCGAATACCGTGAAGCGCGCCGGGGAAGCGTTTGATGCATTCCATCGCGAGCAAGACGAGTTAGCTCAGGCGCGTGTGGATACTGCGACAGAGTCACAAGTCGCTGAGAGCGAGACCATCAATTAAAAAAAAGCTACGCGTTTTTGTTGGCTTATGTTAAAATGTCTTCACTGAGAAAAAAAGTTCTTAATTCGATTCGTTGAATTAAGAATTTTTCTAACAGGACACACCAACATTCTTGAAACTGAGTCGGCGAACTGTTTCAAGTTTGGAAGCTGTGTCTTTTTGCTTTTGAGTAGCAACTTTTTTCGCAATGAGCGACAACGGAAGGAAACACCAATGACGTATTTGAATGATGAAAAGTTTTGTGAAGAGTACGGAGTCTCACGTGTATACACTTGGAGTCAGCGCAAAGAGGGTCTGCTGCCATATTCAATCATTGCTGGCCGGATTGTTTATAGCGTGGATGACATCGCGGAGTGGGAGTCGAATTGTAAGCTTGCAGCCACAGAGCGCAGTCGTGGCCCAAACACCATTTGGCGCAGAGTGAAAGGCAAACGGCGGCGGCTTGGCGGTCGGATTGCCGCATGAACAGAAAAAAAAACGGCCAGCGTAATTTTTTCCCGAAGCCACGCTAGCCGCTTTTTTTGAAGAAGGAACTGCTTCACAACTCCCAAAGAAGGAAGCAATCTCTCTGACCGGAAACCCAGAAAGGAAGTCCAATCATGTCTAGAAAGGAAACCCAGAAAGGAAGTCCAATCATGTCTAAAATAGCAGAAAACATCACACAATACAATAATTTTGCAGCGTGGCAAGCCGACCCGTTGAGCACCAATTCGAACTTTACAGCCGCGCTTGGTTTTTCCGAGCGTGGCTTCTCGGTCTTTCCCGCATGCGATGGTTACTCAGCATCAGATGCGACTACAAACATCGAAGCACTTACCGAAATGTGGCATGCAAATCCAGATGCAAAATGCGCATTACCACTAGGCTCTCGCTTTGGTCTTATCGCTATCAACTTCAACCATAATTTCAGGCAGCTTGTTGGTGAAGCTGGAATCAGTGAAGACCTAGATACGTGGCGCTTAAGCGCCAAAGATAAAGAACGTTGGGATGAGTTTACGCACGGATGGTTAGACACGTATCTATTCTATCGCATTCCACACTCACAAATCGCTTTGCGACACTTGAGTCTTGATATGCCATCGATGATGATTATCGATGATGCTTGTCAAGAATGGTACGGTTTAGACGGTTACGATTTAGATGGTTACGATGACGAAGCAGAAGAAGAAAAAGCGAATGCTCGTGTCTTCTGTGTGAAATGTAAACAACATCTTGGACGCAGCGATTTTAAAAGCGGTCAGTGTACTTTATGCAAGAACGAAATAAAACAACCAACCCCTGCATGGGTCAACGAAGAGTGCGTGATTGATGATAATTACGCACCAAGCCAACCGAGAGAGCTTCCAGAGAAACTGCTTCAACTTCTTTCTGCTCCACCTACTAAGGAACAAGCCGAAGCGCTTATCAAAGATGTGGGTCTTACAGAGTTTTTGGCAGAAACTATTTGCAGTAACGACGATTTTGCATGTGACGCAGGCAAACGACTCTATGTCTTCAAAGATGGTGTTTACGTGCCACGGGGCGAAGATACTATCGCCAAGCGCATCAAGAAACTCGAAAAGAGACTAAGCCTTACAAAGAAGTGGTCTGCTCATACTACTGCCGAAGTAGTTAACTACATTGGCGTGGATGCGCTCTACTTGTGGGAACAACCGCCGCTTACTGTTATCAACGTCGCGAATGGCCTTCTTGAGATTGATACTGCTTCCAGTAGTTGGAAGTTGCGACCACACACGCCAGAGCATCTTTCGCCAATTCAATTGCCAATCATGTACGACGAAGCGGCAAACTGTCCGGCGATTGATGAATTCATTCAGCAAGTGTGGCCACGTGATTCGATTGCACTTGCGTATGAGATTCCAGCTTGGTTGATGACGCCAGACACATCAAAGCAGAAAGCAATACTTCTGTTAGGTGATGGCGGTAACGGCAAATCAACTTACTTGGAATTGATTAAAGCATTCATCGGTAAGAAAAACGTGTGGAGTGAATCGTTACACAGACTGGAGAATAACGAGTTTGCTACGGCTAATCTTGTGGGCCGACTCGCAAACGTCTGCGGCGATTTACCAAGTGGGTATTTGCAAGGAACGTCACGCTTTAAGACGATTGTTGGTGGTGACGCAATAACAGTGGAACGTAAGAACGGCCACGCATTCGATGCGCGACTCTATTCACGGTTAATCTTCTCTGCAAATAATCCTCCACGCAGTCAAGATTCAAGCTCCGCGTTCTTCGATAGGTGGCTGGTTATCCCGTTCGAGAATAACTTCCGTGGTCTTGAAGGAGAGATTCCACGCGAAGTGCTCGATAAACGATTATCGAATCCACAAGAGTTGAGCGGTCTACTTAACAAAGCTCTGTCTGCGTTAACATTCTTGCGGAGAACTAATCGCTTCAGTGAGAGCACAAGCACACGGAACGCACATAAAGAATTCAAAAAGATAACTGACCCGCTCTCAATCTGGGCTGCGGAAAACTTCATCGTTGGCGTTGATAAACTCACACCGAAGCACTTAGCGCGCGATGAGTATGCGAAAGAGTGCCAGCGCACCGGAAGACAAGTAATGACCGAGACGATGTTCGGCAAAGAACTAAAGCGCATCTTTCCACACTTGGAAGAAAAACAACGCATGATTGCGGGGAAGCTCCAATGGTGCTGGTTGGGAATTGGTCTTAAAGCTGTGACATCTCTCAAAACCAGTGGAAAGAAGGTGCTGAATTACAAGAAACCCTCATAACCATCTGTTTTTCCACAGTTTATGTCGTTTAAAGCAGTTCACTGCGTTCACTGCGTTCACTGCGTTTCTTCTATTGCGAACGATTCTGAGTTTTCAAAGAGTAGAAAAAGAAAAAAAAGAAAAAAAGAGAAGAGAACAGAATATAAGCAGCAATAGAAGAAACGCAGTGAACGCAGTGAACCTCGGGGGTCACCCAAAACCGGCCATACGTGGTCACCTGAAAACCGGCCAATGAGATCAGTCGCCTGGGACGTTGACGCCGACGAGAGGGCTTGTAGCCTCCGCCGGTATGAGCAACGTATTGAG
>JACCUI010000034.1 GCA_013811945.1 Pyrinomonadaceae bacterium
TCTCTGACCGCCTCCGTCGAGGTCTCGATCACCGTGCGAGTTATGAGTTTGCCATGCGCATCGAGGACGGCAATGGAGATGCTTACCTTGTGGACATCCAATCCGACGTAGTACTTTCGCATAGGGCTCTCCTTATCAGTGGAAAACTTAGAGTCGGAACAACTCCAAGCTACCACTTGAGAAGCGCCCTTTCATATATCAGTTATGTGGTAGCTCTTGCCTCCGCCGCGCCGAACGCCACCCTCTGATAACAAGCTGCCTGAGAGCTGACGCTGATTGCCATGTACTTTCATCATGGGTTGATTCAACTCTCATTCACCTTCTACCAGCCGTACGCCTGAGCCACTCACGCCGAACAGCATTCAATTGAGGAGCGGCGGGAAATTTCATTGATTCAAGGCGAAGCGGAGACATAACGCAAAGCTAACCGGGCGCGGCACGAGCCAGGCAAATGAAACCGACACGCTTGCCGCGCTCCGGTTGAGCGTTTTGTTAGGCCGATGCATACTTACAAGACCTGACCCCGTTGTTGCGCGGGAGAAATTGCTGCGCGTGCCTCGCTGACTTGAATCGTCTCGTCACATGATCCCGCAATTAATTTGGTTGAGAATTCTCGGCCGAATTGTTCTGATTCTTATACCGCAGTGATCAACATCGGGCAGCAGCAGCGATAAGCAGAAGATAGCCGAGCTCTTCATTTCGGCAAGTTCGACGCCTTCAATTCACGGTTGGCAGCACCGTCACTTGTAGCGGAGGGGAGAAACCGAGGTTTCCCTTTTTGTCTCTGCCTCTGAGTCGGATTAGATGCACCGTGGACGCGGCGTTTGGAACTGCCTTGAGACAGACGGTCGTATTTTGATCGAAAGAGAGCCCCTTAAGCTGCAGGTCGCTGCGATTCGTCTCCCAGAAATCGATTGTCGCGAAGTCCTGGTCCTCTTCATCGAACCCAAACCCTGCTACCCGAAGACACCTCCCCCGATCCGGGGTCGACTCGAATCACGATATCGTTCCTGCCGGGCGTGGTGATATGCATGTTAGGCGGAGCATCAGCCACAGCCGGGGTGACCTCTATCAGGCGCTGTTGGTCCGCTGTGCCGCCACAGATTCCGGTGTAATTGACGATGATGAAGTGCGAGCCGACGCTTAGCCTCCGGATTAGGCGCTGTCCGGTTCCGAGATCTCCAGCATTCAGGTCCGACCAGCGAACGTTTGAGGAGACCAGCCCGCCGAGAGGCTTGTCGGGGTCAAGGCCTCCGGCTTCAAAGGTAATGTCCTGATTGGCCGCAAACTTTTGGTGGTTCGTGAGGGAGATGATATCGATGGTCGGCGTTTCGCCAGTGCGGCTCCCCCGGCAGTGACCACCACTTCGTTGGACTGGGTACTCAGACCGGTGCCGTCGGTTGCCGTTGCGGTAATGTGATGTGTCCCGGGAGAAAGCGTACGTGAAAACGAATTGCCGGTGCCCAGCGGGTTCTGGAGATCACTGGTCCATTTGATCGCCGGCTGGCCACTATCCGGATCAGTGGTTGTCGCGGAGAAGTTATACAGCGTCTCGCACGCTCCGAACTGCTGTGCGACGCCTACGGCGATTGTGATTTCGGGAGGCGTGCCGCCGAGCGCTTTGATCACGGCGTCGTAAGCGTTGACGTAACGGCGGACAAGTCCATCGCTGCTGGGATTTGCAGTATCGATGAGGATCTTCTCCACTTCATTGTTCCTCAATGACGGGTTGGCCACAACGACCAGTGCGGCAACCCCGGCAACGAATGGCGATGCCGCACTCGTGGCGGAGAAGCCGTGGACATCCTGGTATTGAAGATCGGGCCCGACCCATACGGAGCCTGCGCCGAAGAGGGCAACGTCATCGCTGCCGTAGTTGGATGAGGTCAATTTCTGATCGGAGTTACGAGTCAGAGCCCCGATGCACGTGACGCCGCCATTTTCGCAAGGAACGTACCAGACGCGCTCCCAGCAAGGCCAATCTAATGGCCATGCGCAATCTTCTCCGTCGACGTCAAGGCCGTCGTTTCCCGCTGACGCAAACAGCATCTGCCCAGTGTCATGCATGAGTACCGTTAACGCATCTACCGGCAAGACCGCCCAGGAAAGAAGGAATGGCACACCACCGGTAAAACTCATGTTCACAATCCGTGCATTGCTCATCCTCGCGGTAATGAAACTTCCCAGATAGTTGAAGACATCTCCGCTGCTGCGAATGGCGAGGGCGGTGGCTACCGGCCCTGCGGGTCCCGCGGCACCGTAGCTATTGTTGGGGACACCCATGAGGGTCCCGACTACGTTTGTACCATGCCAGTCACAAACAAGCCCGTTCGTGCATTCCTGCTCATTCTTGCGATTTGGGTCCTGTGCCCAGATCGAATTAGGGTCAATCGTGAAGTCGCCTGGATTGTCGTCATTCGACAGGAAGCCTCCGTCGATAACCGCTATCTTGACTTTGACCTTGAGTCGGCCAACCTGATCGAGAACACGCCACGCATCACCCACGCCGATGTTCTGCGTGCCGGAACCGCGCACAAAGTAGCTCCACTGATTAGGGTTCCGATTGAACGTTTCTCCCTGCGGTGGTGAGGTGGACGAACCAGCAGGAGGCATGCCCTCCATCAGATTCTTATCGCTGTAGCCGGTCGAGGACAGAATGAAGTTAATCCCGATCGGGTGGCCCGCAGCGGCTTCGTGAGTCGCGATCGCTACCAGCGCCAAGCCCGCATCGCTGGAGAGGATCAGATTTCCCGATCTTCCAGGATTCAGTTTTTTGAGATCGGAGACCATCTGCTCTATGTTGGCACTCTTTGCGTCGATGCGAACAAGATGCTGGCTTGGAGCTCGCAGACCGGCGTCGCCAGGCACAAGATGGCGTACCACGGTGCCACCCCATTGCTTTACAAACGCTTCGAGAGCGGCTTTGTCATCGGTCGTGTAAATCAGCTCGTTTTCGACAAACGAGATAGTCGTCCCTCTGCCATCGCTGAGGGCCGCGACCGGGCGAGGCGGCGCTTTGTCGAATCCCGAGATCGTGCGCACTGCAGGAGTGATCTTTGTATCTACCGCGACCGAGACATTGCCGGGTAGCAAATAACCCCGCGGTGTATTCCCCATGTGAAAAGTGCGATCAGAATCATGACGATCAGCAACTGGAGGCTTAGCTTTTTATAGGAGTTCATCCGGTGCATCCTCTCTGGAAAAAGGGAAAAACCCTCAAGGGCCAATCCCGGGGCCTGAGGCCAGTCTTCACGTTACCACCAGCACTTGATTTCGTTCCAACCGCAGGGCATAACGCTGGGCATCAGCGGCGCGCACGAACCGCCGCCCGCGACAAGCCTTGCACGAGAGACATGCTGATTGCGCGTCCGCTGCATGCCTTTGTTAGGCGGCGGTCTCTACTTGGGAGCACCTTCCGCGAGCACGGCGTCAATTGGAGACTCGAACGCGATGAACAGAACGCAAGGGCCGGCGTTAGCGCAGCGCGCCTCGTGCTTGGCTTTGGCCGGGCCATATGCGTATGAACCTGCCCTGAGAATGGAAGGCTTCTGCCTCTCGTAGGTGACATGAAGCACTCCCGAAATCAAGATCATGTGTTCAGGAGAGGTGTGCCAATGCGGCGGCAACCTGTAGTTAGCCGGTATCCTGAGGAATACGTCGGAGCGGCCATTAGCCGGGTCGCCACGCAAGACAGTGACTTCGCAACCCTTCGGGAAGATGGGTGGGCAAGGACTCCACTTAAGCTGCGGGTCCTTGTATGTCCGTGAGATGGCCTGTTCCCCCGTAGATTCCTGCGCCACAGCGGGCCTAGAGGCGACAGCCACGCAAGACAGCAGGACTACTAATAGGGAAGTGATCCTTAGCCATTTGTTGACCATTAATCACGCTCCTTTCTTTTTGGTTGATCTCCCAACAACGTACGCGGCTGGTATTTCAATTCCGACTTCCGTGAGACCCACCACATAGCCGCATAACGCTGATGTTATAAAGGCGGGCGCCGGCGAACCGAGAGCGGTTAAACTCCCGGGTGTGTGATCGCAAAAGGAGGCACCCGCGATGACATTATACATAGGAGTAGACATCCACGCGCGCCAAC
>JACCUI010000041.1 GCA_013811945.1 Pyrinomonadaceae bacterium
GATCTATGAGCGCTGGGCGCAGTCAGTTTGTGCGCCGATACTCTTTCCTGACGAGGAAGGGCGAATGCATAACGGCACGATGACCTTTCTTCGCACTGAAGTGGCTGTCTTAGGAATTACAAACTCCACCCTGCATCTGTTTTTCATCATTGCCGGTGACGGTTTGCGCTAAGTTGTCGGCTTTGGTTTCGTTGGCTTCCATCGTCGCCATATCTTTGTATTCGGTCATCAGCATAATGTTCCAATCGGTGGAGCTGTGTCCTTCGGTGGTCAAAACCTTATACGAGATTATTTGCCCGTCCTTTTTCAGAGCTTCCTGCTCGCGCTTCCAATCTCCGGTGGCGATGTAGTTCAGATAAGCCGTATCCATTCTCGGCTTCATCTGGATAAAGCTAATTTGCCAAACCGAGCCGTTGCGATACGGGCGGCTGCCCTTCCCCACTACGACGATGCTTAAAATCAAAACGATAAGCGAACTGATGGCAGGTGAGCTGTCGGCTTCAGGTGGTCCGGAGGATTCCTGGGAGCTGAGAAGGAGTAAGCTGGGCTCGTTCAGCACGAACTCTATCACGTCCGGCTTGGCTTAGCAAGGCAACGAATTGCCTCATAAAAAATCTACTCGAAAGTGAATCGTTGCCTCAAATAAGAAATCTACTCGAAATGAGCGAGATTAGCCCCGCAGCATTGAAGCTCAAGAGCGGGGTAGAAAATGAGGCTAACGATGAAGGAACGGAAACGAATTGCGGAAGCGACGGCAGGACGCTACCGCAAGGCTGGGAAGAAGGAGAAGGGAGTAATTCTTACTGAGTTTGGGGAGTTGACGGGGTTTGCGCGCAGCTATGCGGCCATGGTGCTGCGGAATCAGGGGCGGGTAGTGTGGGTGAGTCGCAAGCTCCGGATGCGCGGTGATGTGGGCAAGAAACTACCGCGGCGCGGTCGCGGGGCCACTTACGATGAGCCGGTAGTGAAAGTCTTGGTGCAGGTGTGGCGCATCATGGACTACATTTGCGGCAAACGGCTGGCCCCAGTCCTGGGCGAGATGGTCGAGCGGCTGCTGCGGCACAACGAGTTGCGCTGTGACGCGGCCACGAGCAAGAAATTAGCGCAGATGAGACCTGGTCAACAACCCGCAAGGCTCTCAAGGCGCGTAAACCTCGATTCATTGAATGTTTGAACAACCACGCACCTGAAGTAGGCCAGGACCTGACATCTGAGCCATTGGACAAGTATTTCCAAACTGGAATCCACAAAACAGATTCACCTCGAGTCCGGAACCTTTCGGGTAGACCTTACAGGGTTAATATTTGGGAAAACTTTAGAGATGGTTACCTTAATTGTCTCTTCGATGAGAATCTCAACTCCTCCCGTAATTGCTGGGAACCGTATTTCATTCACCGCGCCTGCGCTCAAACATACAAGATGGAACTCGAGCATCTTATTGTCGCCGGAAAGATAGCCGAAGACACGCTTGGTAACGATTTCTTTGGTAGGGGTAACAATCTTCGTTTTTCACCTTGTCCACAGATGGTGGCGCTATGGGAAAGCGTAAGAACCTGGGCGCGAAACCACAACCTCACAGAGGCCCCGGGAATTGAGAAATGGGTTCTAAGTGCCGGTTTCCGCACCGTATGTTGGTTGGGAACTAATATTACCAAACGATCGAAAGGTGAAATCTGGAAAAATCCAGCGCGCGACTCATCGTTGGTTATCAACAAATGGGCTCCCAGTTTCTTTCCTGATGATCTCGATCAACTCCGCAGAAGGACCGAACTCTTACTCGGGTACGATGAGGCCGACGATCCCGCCTTGTATGGACCGTCACTGTCATTACTCACACCACCAACTGGATTAGAGAGGACTCTTGTTCTGGACCTATTCGATATCAAACGTCGTGAACTCACAAAAGTGACGCCCTTTATGAAAGCACTTGCAACATGGTGCCCCGTGGACCAAAGTCGCGAGGATTTCAAAGGTCGCGTTGAAGAGGACGTACGCTTGCAGCTCAAGAGGGTTCCGTTGTTTCAAAATGCTCGATGGGCGGAGAATTCCGTTAAGGCTGCTTTGATGGAAGCCAACAAGTACTGTGATCGTGTTGAAAAGAGTTACCGCAATTGCGGTTGGCGGAAGCCAAAGGAAAGGCCCGAACTGATCACTCATTTAGAGTGGACGGTTAGGTTCCAAGTAAAAGAAGAGACCCTTACCGCCATCGCCGATTCTGCTCAGGTTGAAATCTCTACTGTAAAAAGAGGAATTGACAGATGCCTTGATCTCATTGGATTAGTGAGACGCGACACTAGCCACGCTGGGAAAACAGGTCGTAGTAATATCACTTGGAACCGCATACGAAGATCTTTAGGACGATGATACCGTTTGGTCCTCATTCACTACCCGGACGGTTAGCAATACGCTTACCAATCATTTTGCACTCACTGGGAAAGCTGCTTCCCGGTGAGTGCAAACCTCTTTTTGGGCCACCTGTGTTAAAGAAGACACTGTTTTAGTTAACTTGCCCCGAGGCGGCGGGGTCTTGCATCGAGGAGCTTCCAGACCGGGCGCTTTCGGCCACTTCGTGCCTCGATGCGAAGTACCACCGCCAGTGCCGCAGGGCGTCCGATCTGGGAGCTTTCGTTTTATGAAGCAAAAAGAGGTCTTTGCCTTACTCAAGAAATTCTCCGGTCAATCCAACATCCTGACCGCTCCAGTCGCCTTCATTCGATATACCGGCGCTCTAGAATGCGCCGTTTTTCTGTCACAAGTGATCTACTGGACTCAGCGGTCGGAAGATGGCTGGTTCTACAAGAGTTATTCGGACTGGGAAAAGGAAATTTGCCTAAGCGCGTACGAAGTGCGCAAGGCAAGCCGGCTGCTCAAAAACAAGGGTGTCCTCGAAACGAAAGTGAAAAAAACTTTTCGATTTCCGCGAAGGCTCCATCCTTCAAGTTGGAAACAGTAGTATCTAAGGCTTGGCGAATCTCGTCGCGATCAGTCAAAGGGGTTAGACTCACGATAATCCTCCTGCGCAAGGTAAGAAATTATTTGAGGGAACAACCGACAAGTTGGCCAGATGTTTGAAGTCCTTCGAAATATCCCACTAATCGCTCCACCAACAAGGGATATTTCACTATTACTCCAGCCTCAATGTTTCGTTGCTGAGCGGCTTCTGTGAAATTCGCTGAGGTTATCAGCGCAACGCGGCGGTCTATTGCTATACACTTTGCGTGCAAACTCGATCGTTTGTCGCGATTTTCTGAAAGCGAACGGGGGTCGAAATAGAGCTCGGGCAAGCGCTTTCCAGGCCAGTGCTTCCCGCGAAAATCGTGTGCGAACCTTCGGACTATTTCCTGCGATAGAGAAGTATCTGTCTGCTTTCTCGAAATGTCCAAGCATAACCAAACTCTCAGCTCTGGCTTCTCATCCATCCTCGCTGCGAGGCGCCCAAACACCTGCTTACCTTGATGAACAGCATAGCCGACGAGCAGCACTTCGGAGGTTGCTTCATCAATCAGCCTACGCAGAATTGCAAGAGTGTCAGATGTTGGTACTCCGGCCACCTCCGGGCCAGAGAGAACCAAATCAACCACGTCCGACAGGTTAGGTGTATCAGCTGTAGCATCCTCAACGGCCTCCACCAGCAGAGCCACTTGGCTCGAGGTCATTCCCGCCTCGGCCAGGAACTTCAAGCACTTCTCTAACTCAGAGGCTCGAGAACCAGAAATCTGCTGCAACGGATATCGAGTAAGACCTGACGAGAGAGGACCATCGCGAAGTGATGCGGCCAGAGCGCGAAGTGATTGCCGGGACAACTCATTTAAGACTTTGGTATTCACTGGATCAAAAGAATTGTGCCCCGATAGATTCAACCGTTTGCACCACTAATGCTCGATCTAAAAAAGAATTGTGTTGCTCACACGACGTTTCCGCAATTAACAGACAGCCATGACAAGCACTGCCCAACAAGTATTGCTGGTCGTGCTGTGATGGGGAGTGATAGGCGCAGATCGGATCATTCGAGCATAGTCCGCCGTGCTCAAGAGCGAGCTGTACGTAGCGCTTTATATCCCGTCCCGCCTCGACCAACTCTCCCAACGTGCCCTCAGCATCAGAAGAGCCTGTATAGAGGAGGATTCCATACCTTCCGTGAGTGGCATACACGCGCTCCCGTAAAGAAGCAGCCGGGTAACCACAATCGAGTGAGATCGCAGTCAACAGCAGGTGTGAAAGCGAGTGAAGTAGATAGTACGGAACACCGGAGAAGTCCCGGGTGCTTTCGGCATGTTCATTCTTCCAAACATCGAAGCCCTCTCGCAGCCTTCGTCCTCGTTCAGCTACTTCAAATCGAGAGCGCCACTGGTCGATCGCTGCGGTGTCAAATAACAGGAATATTCCTTCACCGCGGTTTTCAACTGCTGGCAACCAAGAGGTATCAAGGGCCAAAGGAGCACGGCGCACATCAATTTCCAGCTCTCCTTCAATGTCCGGACCGGCCGACTCGAACCGTGTAAACCCAACTTGAGCTACAACCTCGCGAAGTCGGTGAGCTATAGATGACGCCCATGTACGGGATCGGACGCATTGCGCCCAGACCGGTCTCTCTGCTATCCCCCGCTCCCGTATCTCACCTGTTGCGATGAAGCTTTTTTGATTCATAAGAGCCCGAGTAGAAGTTGGGCGGTGTGAGGTTGAATAAGCGGCATCATCCTTGGCTTTGACCCTTGCGTTTTACCAGTTTTACTCTTGCCCCCTGCTTACAACCTCTCCACCTTCGTTCAACTTGCCGTATTCGCTGGTGTAGTGCGTTTGCACCTCGCTGTACTCAGCTTTCGCCGGCGAATATACCAGACACCGATCAAAGGGCCGCGAGTAGATGTGCAGGCTCACTGCTCGCTCCTCAAACTCCCGAAGATTCAGCACCTGATGCACCGGTTCCTCAGGGTCTACTTCGGCGGGCAGCAAGTTGTAGATGTCCACGGCATCAGTTGGTTCCAGCCGGCAATGTCCAGTCAGCTCATTCTGCTCAACAACGCGAAAGTTCTGCACTCGAAGTTTGCCGATGGGCATTGTCATCCAGCAGTTCTGATCGGCATGGTTGTGAATGAGCGATGCCTGGCCCACCTCCCAGCAGATGGCCAGCAGTTCGAAAAGATCATTCTTGAAGATCAAGTTGCGCGTGTAGTGATTCCTACTGAAGAACAGATACGGCTCGAGCGTCTCCTCGTCAACTGGATGTAGCTTAAGATAGTCGTACACCGTACCCACGGAGAATTCTCCTGCGGGTATCGCGCATAGCCCCTCTACGAATTCATCAACTGGTATAGATCTCATGCCTATTAATCACGCTAGAAAGAGTCGCGCGCCCAGACTCTTAGTCTCATCCAGCAGGCCTGCTTTGCCCGAAGCCGTCGTGAGCGAGGCTGCGTACGGAGAAGGACCGCGGCTGCGCAGCCAGTCACTAAGCTTGCCATTTGATCCTTTGGGCGCAATAAAATCGAAACCATGCGGCCCGATCGTGAAACGCACGCCCGCGGCGTCCAAGTCGCCGCGCTCGATCTTCTGTCCTTCAGTGCTGAGTATGCCCGCATACCATCGGCGAACGGTTTCCACGTCGTCAACCGCAATCGTCAGCGTGCCGATGCCGATCACCTGGTTCGGATGCGTCTTCTCCTTGGGCACCCGCTCATCGCGCGGCGTTTCATCCTCGATCAGGAAAGGAACCACGCCTCGGTCCGGCCCGCCGTAAAGCGACAGCACCCAATCGAGTTTGTAGCCATCGGGGCGAACGCGACTAAGCGGCATCGGGTCGCTCATATCAACCCCCGCCGCGCGAAACGCCGCGATGTCAGCCCGCAGGTTGTCCGTCTGCAAACAACAGTCGACCAAGCCGCCGCCTTGCTCAAGCTTGGGCCACAACTTGGATTCCGGCTTCGGCTCGTAGAAGGCGAGCAGCTCCAGATAGCTTCCGTCGGCAAACCCAATCAGCGCGTTGTGTGTACCGGTGGGGTGCCTTCCGCCCCGCACGACCTTAAAACCAAGTTGCTCGTAGCTCTTAATCGCCGTCTCGAGCTCCGGGATAAGAATGATAAAGTGATCTATTCCAGTAAGCATCGGTGTTGAACCTCCAGCTTGGCCGCGTAGCTGCAGTTGATTTAGCCGTGCGTTTCAAAACTTTGTTACAGACCGGGAGCGGTAGCGACCGGATGCTAGCATTCAACTGACGGCACGGTTCATTGTCAAATGCATCCTCCTCAGGCGTCGCTCGAGTTTGTGATCCGGTCGCTACCGCTCCCGGTTCTGTAACTGAGGTGTGCCACGGGCGTTGAAACGCTACAGTCATCTTGCCGCTACGCGGCCAGAACGTGGGGCAGAACCTCGTTCACCAGTCGGTCATATTGCTCTTGCTGCTGCCAGGAAGTGAGCCGAAACGTAATGCCGCGGGCCCCGTCAGCTATCAACTCCCGCAGATGCTCAATGCACTCATCTGGCGATCCCGCGGCCGTCCACGCAGCCGTCATCGATTCCGAGAAGATTCCGGGGCCGTAGTACGCATCCAGGAATTTTTGAGATTCGTCAAGCGATTTCTGGCGATCACTTCCAATATTGATGTTGTGGTAGAGGGTGTTGGGGAAGGCGTCTGGATCGCGCTTCTCCGCCTCAAGAAATCCGTCCAGCTTTGCCCGAAGCGTGGCGAACAATTTGGGCGCCAGTTGCACGCTCATCCAACCGTCAGCTTTGGTCGCGACACGCCGCATCGCGCCATCGACAAACTTCGGCTTCATGGGGTTGGCGGCGATCCAGATCGGGCACGGCTCCTGGACGGGCCGCGGCGCAATCGTGACGTTGTCGAGCGAGCGAAACTTCCCTGCGAAGGTTACGTTTTCCTCGCCCCACAAGCGGCGGCAAATCTCGATATTCTCTTCCAGGCGTGCGGCCCGTTCACTGTTGGCCACTCCCCAATGTGATCCTTCGCTCTCGCTCGGCCCTCCGATGCCAGTACATACTGCCAGCAGCATCCGTCCCTGCGAGATAAGATCCAGTGTGGCCCACTGGTAAGCGAAGATAATCGGATCGCGGACCGGGAAGCTGGCCATGCATCCCACTGCCAACTTGACCCGTTCGGTTGCTGTGGCCAACCCCCCAAGCAAAGAGATCGAATCCGGTCGCGGTTTCGCAAACAGACTGTCACCCACCCACACCGAGCCGAATAGGCCTGAACTATCCGCTTCACGGCCATCGCTACCATCTCTGCGATGGTCGCGATGCCGAAGAATACGCCACGCTGTGGCAGGGTGAGCCCAAACGAAATTTGATTTTTGGTCATAAGGTCCTCTGCTCGGAGAAAAGTTTACATTCACATTCTCCATTTTTCACGATTACTGTCCCAACGTTGATCGCAGCATGTGTGACTGACGAGCGAGCCCCACCCGCTACCGACGCTCTGGTCAAAACTCAGAATAGCGGATGACCAGCGAACATTAGTGAGCGTCGAACTGTCGCCACTCAATACAGAACCGTGAGCGGTAGCAACCGGGTCCTAAACTCAACTCGTCTTGATTGCGGTTTCACAGTCCGTTGAGTGCTTGATCCGGGCGATCGGGATAGAAACTGAGCGCACAGCACCTTAGGAAGAGAGTGACCAGCTCCGCCGCTTTCGCCGTGGGGAGTGGGTTCCTAGTTCCTCCTTAGCCTGTGTTTCCCAGAGCCCCCCTATGATCCCGGACGGTCGGATTTCCCGAATCCGGTTCGAGGCCGCAGCGTCTGCCCAAGTGCCTTCCTTCAGCTAGCTCAGCTTAAGTCGTGGCCGACATGCGCTCAGCCCACTGAAGTT
>JACCUI010000043.1 GCA_013811945.1 Pyrinomonadaceae bacterium
AGGTGGGCGTCGATTCAATCGAGCACGGCTTTGGCCTCGACGAGGAAATGATGGAACGGATGGTGCGGCAGGGAACATACTGGTGCCCCACCATTTACGTCGGAATCTACGTCGCGGAAGGCCGGGCTGCCGCGGGTGCGCCAATCTGGTTGACGATGCGCGATATGCAAGCAAAGGCCTTCCCTGTAGCCGTGCGCAAGGGCGTGAAGATCGCCTACGGAACGGATGCCGGCGGATACGCCTGGACCGAGAATCAGGCGAAAGAGTTTGCTTACATGGTGCGCTACGGAATGACACCCTTGCAAGCCATCCAGTCCGCAACGATCGTCGCCGCGGATCTTCTGGAGCGGTCAAACGATCTGGGGGCCATCGAGGCAGGAAAGTTTGCCGACATCATTGCCGTCAGCGGCGATCCATTAAGCGATATCACCGAACTGGAGCGGGTACGATTCGTAATGAAAGGTGGCGAGGTTTTTCGCAATGAAATCACTCGTTGAGGGAGGTGTAGTCGTGAGGAGGATTTTATGACACTGTTTGATTTGCTTATCTTACTCCTGGTCGCCGGCATTTGCGGCGCCCTCGGCCAGGCCATTACCGGCTACTCGCGGGGTGGATGTCTGGTATCAATTGCACTTGGGTTCGTGGGGGCGGTTTTGGGAGTGTGGCTAGCCCGTGCTTTGGCGCTTCCTGAGCTTTTCGCGATTCAAATCGGCACCACCAACTTTCCGATTATCTGGTCGATCATTGGATCGGCACTGTTTGTGGCGGTGATCGCATTGCTGACTCGCCGTCGTTAGCCGGCCGTCAAATATCTATTGGAACCGCCAAAGTAATGCGGACGGTTAATGCTGTAGGCGCGGTCCCTTCGTGGGCGCCTCCGCAACGACCAGAGGCCCTTGTACCGTAACGAGGGGCACCCACTGAGGGACGCCGTACAAACTCGAGCTCGCAAACCTATACCAAGTCGCGGATTAGCGCGATGAGGAGAGGATTGGTTGTTAGCGAATCTCGGTGCACCAGCGGAATTCTGATATTCAACCAGTTCGACGTTGGTCACCCGCGAGGAATCCTATTTACAGAAAGCAGTGATCTCGCACCGCAATCCGCCAGCATTCTCGCCGCTGTCAAACTTAATATCGCCGGTGATGACAACGCGTACGATCTTCTTATCTGCGTTTTTGTACTTGCGGCGGTTCTTCGGATCCTGCTTATAGACGCCACCGTCGAATTCAACTTCGGCAGAGCCGCCTTTGATGATGATATCGCCCGTCCCGTTTGACATTTGGTTATCCTCTGAGAGTAAAGTGAGGTTACGGTTTACCTAGCGAAGTAGATCGCCAAGTTGCTTGCGAAAAAAAACAATATCCGGCCGTCTGAGATAGCTATTGTAGTGGTCGCCTCCCCAGCGCTGCTGCAGACCGGCCAGGAGATTCGCGGCGCGCGTGGCACGTTCACGAGTCTTGTTTTCGTCCGCGAGGCTCTTGCTGGCCCTGGCAGCATTCAACCAGGCAAGCCATTCAAAGTCCTGTTTGCCTAGCCGAGCGAGTATCTCTTGTGCACGGAGTGAAGTTGTTAGTGCGTTCTGAGCGTCGCCCGTTTGCAGCATCGCCTCGGAAAGCGCAAGGAGACCTTCTGAAAGTCGCACGAGATCGCCAGACGCCGTTGCTAAAACGACGGCTTGCTCACATTTGGACCGCCCTTCGCGCGCCGCGCTGGAAAATGTTTCCGCCAGTCCCAGGATGTAAGTCGCCTCCGCAGCCGTGCCTTTGAGTTGCGTGCCGGCCAGCGTGAGTGTCCGCTGACTCTTCACCTTGGCTTCGTGTAGCCGCCGTTCACTAAGCGCCATGCGGGCCAACACCAAAGAAAACCAGGAAGAGAGGCCCTTGCTGGCCTCGGGCTGTTCTGCAATGGCAGCCGCTTGCTCTAGATCTTCCTTTGCTTCCGGATAGCGTCCCAGCCGCCAAAAGACGTTAGCTCGATTGATGAGACTTAAGCAGGCATTCTTCTCGTGGCCCAATGACTTCGCTAACGCAAGACTCTCTTCGAAATGAGGCAAGGCTTCCGGATATCTTCCCTGATTAGTAAGGAGGACGCCGATGTCTATGTGAGCGAGCGTTTCCTGAGCCCTATCACCTAACTGCCGTGCAATATTCAACTGCTCATCAAACCCCAGAAGCGCCCCCTCGTAGTCTCCTTTCAGCACCTTGTTGCGTGCAAGGAGTGCGAAAGCTTGCAAAGTCTCGAGTCGGTAGCCTCCCTGGCGGTAAAAAGGAAGCGCCTGCTCGATGTAGCTCAAGGCCTCATCGGGTTTGCTTTGTCGCTCAGCCAAACTTCCCAACGACAGTAGTGCCCTGGCCGCGTTGCGACTGTCTTTCTGCTTCTGGGCAAGCTCGAGCGACTGCTCATAGTATTTTTTTGCTTCCGGGTAATTCCCATCCACGAGAAATATGTTGCCGAAGTCGACGAGCCCGCGCTTGGTCAAATTGTCGATACCGTTTGCCCGCGCCAGGTTTATCGCTTCCTGCGTATAGTGCCGCGCCTGCGGTCGATCTCCTCCGTCACTCGCGACGTCGCCCAATTTCAACAGAGTCTTTACTTGCTGATACTGATTGTGGGCGGTTTGGGCCAACCCGAGCGCTCGCTGAAGTTGTTCCCGGGCCTCGGTGACTTTGCCGAGTTTATTTAATAGAAAGCCTCGCTCATAAAACACTTCAGCCTGGCCTTCAACGCTGCCGAGAGCCTGGTAGAGCGATTCAGCCTGTTGGAAGTTGGCCGAAGCGCTGGCAACGTCTAATTGTCTTCCGTAAAGGATTCCCACGCGCAGGAAGGCGGCCGCTAACTGCGGAGAACGACTTGTCGCCTCAATAACTTACGATGGCCTTCTTTGTATCGTCGTTCTTCTCATGTGCCCGGCCCAGGTCAAAATAGGCGTGTGATTCCTTCGGCGACAGACGCACAATCTCGCTATACGCCTTCACCGAGCTAGGAAAATCCCCGGTAACAGCGGCGTGGATTGCTTCCAAATACAGAGCGTCAACCCGCGGTAACCGCGAACGGTCGGGCGCGAGTTCCGCGACCCGTAACATCTCGTTTTTGGCTTCGTCAGCGTAATCGAGTTCGGTCCAGGCTTCAGCGAGACGAGCATGTGCCAGGGCAAATTTGTCGTCGGCGCGAATTGCTTGCTTCAGTGCCAGCGTTGCCTGGAGAAAAGCTCCATTTCGCATTGCCTCTGTTCCTTTGTGGTGCCAGTCAATGGCCACCGGCGAGGGCACATAGGGCGCCGGTTTCCAGAATCGCAGGATGGCCCAGCCGGCCAGGGAGATCGCGAGAATAGCGATGATAAATGTCCCCAGAGACAGACGCGGACGCCGCAGAGTCTCGGTCAGAGTTATCAAGGTGCTGGTGGGGAGAGGAGGTGACGACGAAGTCGAGCGGGTCGAACGCAGAGGCGTGCTATGGTTGTCGGAACTGACAGTCACTAATACGGGCCGCAAGTCTCCGAGCATTTCTTCCGCCGACTGGTAACGCGCCTCAGGCTTCTTCGCCAGGGCTTTCATCGTTATCCGATCCAACTCGGGCGAGATGCGAGGATTGGACCTGGATGGCGGCGGCGGTTCCACATGAATCACCTGCGCGCCGATTTCGATCACGCTCGACCCCGAGAACGCCGAGCGACCGGCAATGCATTCATAGAGCAGGGCGCCGAGAGCAAACAGGTCGCTGCGCCCATCAACCGGTTTGCCGGTTGCCTGCTCAGGCGAAAAGTAGAGCGGAGTGCCGACGATTACGTCACTGCGGGTGTGCGTGGAAAAGAGTGTTTGAGCGCTGGCGTCAGTATCGTTGATCGCTGACTTGAAGATCTGTTTGACCAGACCAAAATCAAGAACCTTGACCTGCCCTCGTTCCGTGATCACCACATTCGAAGGTTTGACGTCCCGGTGCACTATCCCTTGGTGATGCGCCTCGCCCAGTGCTTCTGCGATGGATGAGACAATCTGCACCGAGCGTGCAAGTGTCAGGCTTTCATCTTCCAGCAATTGCCCGAGCGTTTGACCCTGGACTAGCTCCATCACAATGTAAGGCTTGGCGTCGTCTGTTTCACCGTAGTCGTAAACAGCAGCAATGTTTGCATGGCTAAGCGCGGACACGGCCCGGGCCTCGCGAAGGAAGCGGGCGCGATAGTGATGGTCGAGAGAAGAAAGAAACTTGATGGCTACCCGGCGAGCCAGGTGCGTGTCTTCGGCCAGATAGACTACACCCATACCCCCCTGGCCTATCTTTTCGATAATTCGATAATGAGAGATCGTCTGACCGATCAACTTGGGTACCCTTCAACCGCGAGACAAGAAGAACGAGCAAGGAACGGGTTAGGGAATTTCGGCGCTGTCGAGGCGCGGCTTTGGTAGCTGCATTCTGCTCCAACGCTTGGGATAATTCAAGAACCATCCATTTTCCATTTCTCAATGAAAAATGCACTCCGCTTCGCCCTGACTACCCTCTGCCGCACCTCCGGTGCTAATTGAGACTCTAGACGATCCGTGCCTTAGCTCGCATGGCCTTCAGAGTTTCCGGAATGAAGGAGGTTATTTGATGGGTCTCTTCGCGGCCGTCCGCGAAAGATTGGTAAAGCGTGAAGTCCGGCAACGAGAGGCAACTCAGAGGAGAGCTATGGTTGTAGCCTGTGTCGATCCCGATCGCACTGTGGAAGATGTAAATGCCGTGCCTGCCCACTCGTCCGCGCAAAGGAAGGAAAGATGTTGGGGTATGGCCAAAGACGCAAGGTTTTCCGCGATAGTTCTTATAAAACTTCATGTCTCTCGACCAGAGCAGTAACTGCGGCGAAGTCTCGCTGGGATGCTTCTCGTGATCCAGTCCTGCATGAACATAGAATGCGTATTCGTCTTCGTGATAGAAAGGCCGCTCACGGAAAAACTCCAAGTGCTCCCGCGGAATCTTGTTCACGATCGTATTCCGAGCGTCATCGATATCCGTTTGGCTATTTATGACAAGAGTTTGACCGGCATACTGTTCAAACGTGAGCTCCCCTCCAGTCACAGGCGTGATCCAGATATTGCCGGTGCCGTCGATGAAATCCAGAAGCATCTGTTCATGATTGCCGCGCAGGCAGGTTACGTGCTCCGGATTGCTGCGGGAAAGGTTGAGCACATGCTCGACACAGCCAGGGGCATCAGGGCCGCGGTCAATGAGATCGCCCAGGAACACGAGGGTGTCGGAGGACTCTTCGCGCGGAATCATCTCCAGCAGACCTAGCAACTGAGCACAACGGCCGTGAACGTCTCCGATAACAAATGTTTTCATGCCCTGTGACCCTCGCCTTTCACGTGTCCGCTCTTAATCCGCTGCATCAATGCCACAAATCTCGGATCCTCCTTAACCTCGGTCCAGTTGGGGTCCGACTCAAACCATGGATAGTTCTCGTTTCCAAGATCGATTGCCGTTTCCAGCCAGCGGAAAGCTTCGATCAGGCGGCCCTGAAGTAGATAAGCAGTTGCCAGCCAGTAGGCAATATCATGATCGGCAGCCGCGGCGCCCACGGTTTTTTCCGTGAGCTGCTCGTCCGCCTCGCGATGCCGGCCCTGGGCGCTAAGGAAAATGGCCAGGATAGGCCGAACGCCATCCATCTGTGGATGTTGCTGCAGCACCTGCTCGAGTATTCGTGTCGCAGCCGAGACTTCGCCGCGGTAGTAGAGCACGAGCGCGCGGAACGTCCTAATCAGTGGGTGGTCCGGTTCAAGCGCAGCGCCCTTATCGAGTTCGGCCAGGGCTTCCTCATACTGCTTACGATAATTTAGAATCCGCGCCCGATTGTAACTGGCTACCACCTGCTCTGCCGGATTAAGCCGGACCATGCGATCGAAGCTGCGCAAGGCGCGATCATAGTCGCCATCAAGCCGCGCCAGCACGCCGCGCACGAAATGAACACCTACATCATTGGGATACTCATCGCGCAAACGTTCTACTTCCTCGCGCGCTCTCCGTTTGTCACCGCGGTGAAGATAGATGAAGGTCATATGCATGCGCGCTTCGAGCAGCTTAGGATCGAGTGCCAGCGCCTGGCTGAAGGCTATCTCGGCTTTCTCGTGATCGCCGGCTTCACCAAGTCCTTTGAGCACGCGGTTGACATAACAACCACCGAGCGCGGAATGAGCCAGGGCAAAAGTAGAATCGAGCTGGATGGCACGCTGGAAGTGCTTAATCGCCGAATCGATGTGTTCTCGAGACACGGTGTGATAGATAAACTGACCAAGGCAGTTCCGCCCCCGCAGGTATTCTTCCGAAGCAGCCGCATCCGACGTTGAGCCCTTGCCCAACTCCACTTTTTCTTCGGGGCTGAGCTCCAGCCGCAACCCTTCCACAATTTGCTGCACCATCGTGTCCTGAACGGCGATAATATCGCTGGCGTCTCCATCAATGCGTTCGCTCCACAGAATTTCTCCGGTACGCACGTCGAGCAGTTGCGCCGTCACTCGCAGTCGATCGCCCGCGCGCAGAAAACTAGCCGTGAGTATCGCCTCGACACTCATTTCTCTGCCGGCCTCCTCGGGGTCGACCTGCTTGCCCTGATATTTAACAATCGCAGATGATGGACGCACGACCAGCGAACGCACGCGCGCCAGATCGGTAATCACAGCGTCGGCCAGCGAGAACTCGTAGAATGCGGTTTCCGGGTCGTTGCTCAGGTTCTTGAAAGGTAGTATTGCAACGCTCTTACGTTCTTCTCCAATACTCGTTTGCGGCGTTTCGTGAGTTTCCCGCGGCTGGCTCAGGTTACTCGCGCGGTTGGTGGCGCCAGATGAAACTTCAGCGCCAGTAACGCTCTTCAGCCACCGGAAGGCGCGAGAAACCGGGCTTTCCGAATTCAAATGCCGTGGCGCAACTGCTGGCGCACTCTCGTCCATCGGGGCTCCTGAAACGGCCGATTGCTCGCGAATAATTGCACGTAGATCGTCTCTAAACTCCGCTATCTTCTGGTAACGATCGCGGGGATCTTTTTTCAACGTGCGGTCCAGAACCTGTTGCAAACGAGGGGGCACGGGATCCGGGCGTGCATCCGCGAGAGGGACGGGCTCATCGTGCAACACCGCGTGACGCACGTCGACAGCCGTAGTACCACGAAAGGGCCAGGTGCCGGTGAGCATCTCGTAGAGCAACACGCCCGTGGAAAAGATGTCAGCGCGCGAATCCACGCGATCTCCGCGCGCCTGCTCAGGGGCTGCGTAGGTCGCCGTTCCGTAAGGCACTCCCACCTCGGTAAGTTCTGTGTGGTGAATTCCGGAAGTGCGTGCAGCATGTTCATCCAGAAGTTTGGCGAGACCAAAGTCCAGCACTTTCACCTGCCCCTCGTTATTTACCATCACATTGCCGGCCTTGATGTCGCGATGAATGATGCCCTGAGAGTGGGCGGCTGCCAGTGCGTCGGCCACTTGCAGGGCGATTGAGAGCGCGCTCGATAGATCAAGCGGTCGACCATTTACCAACTGCCGCACGTTTCGTCCCGGTAAAAACTGCATCGCGATGAAGTGCACGCCGTCGATAACGTTCAGATCGAAAATCGTGCAGATGTTCGGGTGATCCAAAGCTGAGGCGAGCCGGGCTTCGCGTTCGAAGCGTTTGAGATTCGCTTCTTTTTCAGTGAGCTCTTCCGGAAGGACCTTAATTACAACGGTACGGCCCAGGTTTGAGTCAACGGCTTTATAGACGGTCCCCTGTCCGCCCGCGCCGAGCTTCTCGAGAATCTTGTAATTCCCTAAAGTTGTTCCTACCATTGCGACTTTACTGGGTTTCTATTTAACCCCTGAATGGCATCGGTCGGCAACTAAACCCAGCCTTTGGGCGGTGACCTAATTCTAACTCAGATTCTGGAATGCCACTCGGAGGCTCCGGAAAGGCGCGGATCAAAGCAACTGCGAGGCGCAACGCGCCGGAGCAGTAGCCGACTGTTAAGGAGGGCTCGGCAAGCTGAATGGATAGAGAGCGGTCTTCGCGTCACCTGATGGAGTCAGGATCACCGAAAGACCATACACCTTGGTGAATCCCGGGCACCTTGAGGAGCCTCGGACTCGGGGGACAAAGGAGAGAGATGATGAAGAAGACTGCTATTCTGTTTTTATGCTTGGCGCTTGTCGGAACTGCCTGGGCACAGGTGTCGCAGAAGAAAGTTCAGAGCAACGCCTCAATCGACGTCTTCTGGGAAAGGTTTCGCGACGCAGTCACTAAGGGCGACAAGATGGTTGTAGCCAACCTATCGCAATTCCCAATTGTGATGCCTTATGGCATACCCACCATCAGGAATAATGCTCAACTCATCAGGCGTTATCGCGACGTTTTCAATGGTGAGACGAATGCTGCTAAGTGCTTCCGCGAAGTGCGCCCCGAGGTGAAACCTGACAATCCAGCAGAGTTTACAGTCGCTTGCAAGAATGCGGCTGGCGACGAAGTGGTGATTTATTCATTCGCCAGTACGCGGAACGGTTGGAGGTTTAAGGGACTGGACAACCTTAACGAATAGGAAGGGTGGGATTGTAGGGGCGGCACTCCGTGGCCGCCCCTCGTTTTCGCAACTCACTTCTTTCGAGATCACCTTCATCTCTGCGACGTTGGGGTGCCCACGGAGTGACACCCGTACAACTGATTCCGCGAGGCAAGGTGCTAGCTTTCAATACTTCGGCACGCTTGCGTCAACTTCATCTGACCAGGCGGCAATTCCGCCTTTCAGATTTATCAGTCGCCCTGGGAAAGCCGCTAGCTTCAATGCCTCAATAGCTTTGGCGCTACGCGCGCCACCCTTGCAGTGGAGAACCGTCTCCCGTGCAGGATCGATTTCGCTCATGCGGTTGACGACGTGGGAGAGAGGGATCAACTTTGTGCCAGGCAGGCGCGCGATCTCATATTCGTAGGGCTCGCGCACATCTATAATCTGAATGTCGTCGCCGCGTTCCAACCGGCGCTTGAGTTCGGTCGCGGTAACCTCTTCCAGTTGTGGCGGCTCAGCCTTCTGGTTGGGACTCAAACCGCAAAACGCTTCATAGTCAATCAACTCCGTGATCGTCGGGCTGTCACTGCAGACCGGACACTGGGGATCCTTGCGTAGCTTCAACTCGCGAAACTTCATAGCCCATGCGTCAAACAGCAGCAGACGGTTTACTAGTAGGCCCTCAGCACCCAGGATAATTTTAATCGTCTCGTTCGCCTGGATCGCGCCCACGATTCCGGGTAGCACGCCAAGCACGCCTCCTTCTGCGCAGGACGGCACCAGTCCAGGCGGTGGCGGTTCAGGATACAAGCAGCGGTAACATGCTCCTCGGTCCGCCCAGAAAACGCTGGCCTGTCCTTCAAAACGGAAGATTGAACCATAGACGTTCGGTTTGCCGCTCAGCACGCAAGCGTCGTTAACCAGGTAGCGAGTCGGAAAATTATCAGTGCCATCCACTACAATGTCGTAGTGCTGAAAGAGCTGGAGTGCGTTGTCACTCGTTAGCCGAGTCTCGTGGGTTTCAATCTTGATGTACGGATTTATATCGCTCAGGCGCTCGCGCGCCGATTCGATTTTCGGGCGCCCGATGTCTTTCGTGCCATGTATTATTTGCCGCTGGAGATTGGAGGACTCCACCACATCGAAATCGACGATTCCCAGACGACCAACACCCGCAGCCGCCAAATACATCCCTGACGGTGCACCGAGGCCGCCTGTACCAATCATCAACACGCTCGCGGCCTTCAATTGTTTCTGCCCCTTGAGCCCAACTTCCGGCATGATCAAGTGGCGGCTGTAGCGGGCAATCTCTTCATTGGAAAGCGAAGGTGGTTCGGCTGCCACATCCGCTTCTGCGGTGGCACCCCCGGCGATCGAAGGGACAATCATTAGCTTGTCGCCATCTTTGACCGGAGTCTCGGCGCCGGATTGATGTCGGATGTCTTCGTCGTTGACGTAGACGTTAACGAAGCTGCGCAGTTTGTTTTTGTCGTCATAAAGGTGGCTCCTAAGCTCCGCGAACTGGGTGCTCAGCTGATTGAGAGCCTCACCGGCGGTGCCCGCCTCGACTTCAAATTGAGATTTGCCGCCGGCAAACTGTCGTAAGGCGGTGGGTATGGTGATCGTGACTGACATTTTTACTTCCTTTCATCAACTTACGTTTAGGATTTCATCCTCTTTAAAGCGTGAACGATCCGGTTGCATTTCCCACGAAAGCAGGTCTTCGGCCCGGCCTACCTTAACGGCGACGATAATGTACGAATAGCCGGGCCACGCATGGTCGAGATCATATGCTGAAGGCACTGCCGGGTGATCCGGATGAGAATGGTAGAAGCCGACGATGTCAAAGCCCTTTGAAGCTGCGTATTTCTCGCCGCGCATCAACTCCTCCGGCCGAATCAGAAATCGACTGCGTTTTGCCTCTTCCTCGCGTGCATTTGAAATCGGATATATCTCAGAGCAGACCTTGCCGCCGCCATTTCCCGAAAAGCTGCCGAGCAAGAGGCCGCAGCATTCATATGGATAATCGCGCTCGCCATGAGCTCCGATTTCGTTCCGTTGTCGGGCAGCTAATTGGATCATATGTGCTATTCAACATACCTCTCACCGCGGTCGCAAAGAATTGTCACTACGACCGCATTTAGCGGGAGCGTGCGCGCCATTCGCAACGCGGCACATACGTTCGCCCCGGAACTCGTCCCGACCAACAGTCCTTCTCTCTCAGCTAAACGTCGCGCTACTTGTTGCGCATCCTCAGTGGACACTACGTCGTTTTCGTCGGCAAGGGTTGGATCGTAGATTCCTGGCACCATTGCCGTGGCCATGTGCTTCAAGCCCTCGAGACCGTGCAATGGTGAATCAGGCTGTATTGAAATCGCGTGAATCTCCGGATTGAGTTCCTTCAGACGCCGGGCGACGCCCACGAAGGTCCCCGAGGTCCCCAAACCGGCGATAAAGTGCGTGATGCGTCCTTGGGTCTGCTCCCAGATCTCTGGTGCGGTGCTTTCGTAATGAGCGCGCCAATTGGCCTCGTTGTTGTACTGATCCGGGTAGAAATATTTGTCAGGCTCTTTATCGAACATCTCGCGGGCGATTACTTGCGCGCCATCGGTCGACAGCAGCGGGTCTGTTTCGATCACCTTGACACCGAAACTGTGCAAGATCCGTTTACGTTGTGGCCCTGCGTTCATGGGAAGGCAAAGAGTGACTGGATAACCACGCGCGGCTCCGATCATTGCATAGGCAATTCCGGTATTGCCGCTGGTGGCGTCGAGGATGGTCAATCCCGGCCGCAGTTTTCCGTCACGCTCGCCGGCCAGAATCATCGCCAAAGCCGGACGATCCTTTACTGATCCGCCGGGATTCAAATGCTCAGCCTTCGCTAAAACTTCGACACCTGGCGGCAAGTCGCGTGTAATTCGGCGCACGCGAATTAAAGGCGTATGGCCGACGATTAACTCGATAGAGTTCTTAGAGGTGCCCAAATCTCTTTGTTCAACAACACTGGCGCTCATGTTTCTAAATCTCCGTAATTCAATTCCGAGAGTTTCAATGCTGCCGGAAAAACAAAACCGGTCGCGATTTCCTTTTCAGGTTCGCGACCGGTCTTTAGAAAACTTTTGCTGCGCTAGTCTTAGGTCAGGTGCCCTTTCACGCTGCAAGTGCTCTCCCGATCGCGTCCCAAACAACAGGCGCAACAGGCGCAATAGCAACAGCAATGGTAAGTGTTATGCATTGGATCCTGATAACTCTGTAGGAGGACTATAGGTAACTCATCGAAACCCTGTCAAGCCAACTCCCCAGCCAGAGCTCCTTTTAGTTCGAACTTGCGAGGTCTTGATAGGGCGATTCAACTACGGAACCGAGAAGCGGTAGCGACCGGGTCTTGTTGGATTCCACTCAGGTAGGGGAAACAGTAGAACTCTGATTAACTATCGCGATTCAACGGAGTTCCTTTCAGTGCCAAAAACTAGCCATTCCGTCCAGACCCGGTCGCTACCGCTCCTCGGTTCCGTAATTGAATGGCAACCCCCCGCGTTTGTCGGCGTGTATCTGCGGCTCGTTATTCCGTCTGCTACAATTCTGCTCCCATGAAAACAGTAGGCCTTATTGGCGGTATCGGCCCGGAATCAACCATCGAATATTACCGCTCGATCATCGGCAGCTATCGAGAGCAGAAACCGGACGGCGGCTACCCGGCCATCCTCATTAATAGCGTCAACCTCACGCTTTTACTCGAGTGGATGAACGTAAATGAGTTAGGGAGAGTTACTGAGTATCTGATTGTGGAGGTTGAAAAGCTGGCAAAGGCGGGCGCCGACTTTGGTGCGTTTGCCTCGAACACACCACATATTGTTTTTGACGAAGTCCAGCGGCAGTCGCGTATTCCGCTGATTAGTATTGTCGAAGCCACCTGCGAAAGAGTCCAAGCGCTGGGGTTTAAAAAGGTGGCGCTGTTTGGCACGCGCTTCACGATGCAGGGCCGCTTCTACCCAGACGTATTCTCGCCTGCAGGCATAAAGCTAATCGTGCCAGAGCCTGAAGAGCAGACTTACATTCATGACAAATTCATCGGCGAGTTGCTCAACAACATCTTCCTTCCCGAAACGCGTCAGGCGCTGTTGGCACTTGCCGGCGAACTAAAAGCCAGGCATGGAATCGAAGGCCTCATTCTAGGCGGCACCGAGTTGCCCTTGATTCTGCGCGACGATCAACACAACGGCGTTCGCCTTCTCGACACTACCCGCATCCACTGTGACCGAATTGTGAGAGAGCTATTGTAAAGAGGGGCTCCACCCTTCACCAAGTGTAGCCCTCTGATTCAGCGAGGAGGATGGAAAGCTGCCTACTGCGTGATGCCCATCTGCCAGAGCATGAAGGCATAATCAAAGGCGACTTCATGCAGATAATCGTAACGCCCTGAAGAGCCGCCATGGCCCGCACCCATGTTGGTCTTAAGCAAAAGCGGGTTGTGATCAGTCTTCATTGTGCGCAGTCTGGCTACCAGCTTTGCCCCTTCCCAGTAAGGCACCTGGCTATCGTTAAGCGAAACCTTCACCAGCATCGCCGGATAATCCTTCTTCGCGATGTTGTCGTAAGGCGAATACTTTTTCATGTATTCGTACGCAGCCTTCTCATTGGGATTTCCCCATTCGATGTACTCGCTGGTTGTTAAAGGCAGACTCGCGTCAAGCATAGTGTTGAGAACATCTACAAAGGGAACTTGCGAGACAACCGCCTTAAATAGATCCGGACGCATGTTGCTCACGGCGCCCATCAGCAAGCCGCCGGCGCTGCCACCCTGGATAACCAGGCGATCCGAAGACGTGTACTTATTCTTGACTAAATGCTCGGCGCTCGAGATGAAGTCGGTGAAGGTGTTCAACTTCTTCATCATCCTGCCCGCGTCGCGCCATTCTTCGCCCATCTCACCGCCGCCGCGAATGTGCGCGATCACATAGACGGCGCCTCGATCCAGCAAGCTCAAACGATTTGACGAAAAACTCGGAGTCATCGACGCGCCGTACGAGCCGTAGCCATAGAGCAGCAGCGGCGCTTTGCCATCCATCTTTGAACCTCGCCGATATACCACCGAAAGCGGAATCTTCGTCCCGTCGGTAGCGGTCGCAAAGATGCGCTCGGACTGATAGTTCGCTTTATCGAAACCGCCGGGAACCTCGGTCTGCTTTTTGAGGGTGCGCGCCTTGTTGTCCATGTCGTAATCAAATACGGAATCGGGCGTCACCATCGACTGATAACCGAAGCGCAACGTTCGCGTCTTGAATTCACGGTTGGTGCTGACGAACGCCGTGTAGACGGGTTCGGGAAGACTTACGCGATGGGTTTCATCATTTTTAAGGTTCGTGATCCGAATGTGTTGCAGCCCACCTTCCAGCTCGGAAATGACCAGATGATCCGCAAAAAGATCAATGTCATCGAGTTTCACCGCCGGACGATGCGCGATGATCTCTTTCCAGTTTGCCTTGCCCGGATCGGAGACAGGCGCGCTGACAAGTCGAAAATTCTTGGCGCCCTGATTCGTGCGGATGTAAAAAAGGCCAGCGCGATGATCAACTGAATACTCGTGATCAGCCTCGCGCGGCAGAATCACTTTGGGCGCACGTTCCGGTTTGTCCGCCGGTATGTAGAGATATTCTGTCGAGGTCTTGCTGCCTGAGGCGATCAGAATCTTCGCCTTGTCGCGGGTTCGTGCGCCATAAACATCAAATAACTCATCCTTGTCTTCGAAAACGAGATCGCTCTTGTCGCTCTTAATCACATGGCGAAAAAACTTATCAGAACGCTTCGTCACCGCGTCTTCGGTCGAATAGAAAATGGTCTTGTTGTCCGTGGCCCACATCACAGAACCAACCCGCTCAAAGCTTTCGGGCAGCAGGTCGCCGGTGCGTAGATCCTTGATTTGGAGTTTGTACTGGCGGTATCCGGTAGTGTCCGTTGAGTAGGCAAGATAGTTGCCGTCATCGCTGACGGCATAAGCGCCCAGACCGAGATACTTCAACCCCTTCGCCATCTGGTTCATGTCGAGCGTGATCTCTTCTTTGGCGTCGAGGCTGCCGCGCTTGCGTGCGTAGATCGGATACTGCATTCCCTTGACCGTGCGCGAGTAATAGAAATAGTCGCCATCGCGATAGGGGACGTTCTCGTCAGTCTCCTTAATGTGGCCGACCATCTCTTTGTAGAGCGTGTCTTGCAACGCCGCGGTAGACTTCATCGCGGCATCGGTGTGCGCATTCTCAGATTCGAGATAGGCAATAACCTGCGGGTTGGACTTCTCGCGCAGCCAGAAGTAGTCATCGACCAGAGTCTCGCCGTGGATATTTATAGTCTTGGATTTCTTTTCTGCCATTGGTGGTTTTGGTGCCGCCGCTCCGCCTCCATTTGATTGGGCTAGTGCAGCGCGGCTAAACGTGAACGTGGAGATTGCTGCAAACAAAACTAGCAGCATTAGGGATCTTAACTGTTTTCTCATGTCGGACCTTCTTTGTTACGGAATCTGGAGTTGCGGACATCGGGGAGATCCGGCTTCTATGAATCGAGCACCGCAGAATCTTTTGATTGGTATGTCGCCGGCGCACGGCCGACTAGTCGTGGACGGTTCAACCACGCGGAGGGTCGCCCCAGCCTGAGCCTACGTACTTACCGTTCTTTACAAGACACGGCACTGTTGGATCACCATTCGAAAAGGAGAGCATCTCTGACCGACGCTCGCGATCGTTTTGAGCGTCGTAATCATCGAAAGCGATGCCCTTTGCATTGTAATGATCCCGTGCCTGTTGGCAGTAAGGACAGCCCGGCTTTGTGTAGATAACTAATGCCAACCTGAGGTCACCTCCGTGTGACGCTAGTTTAGCAATGGACGGGCGAAGTGAGAAGCTGGGACGAGTCGGATCAGTTATTATTTTCACACTGGAACCGCGATACTTCGCCAGTTATGGATGAACTCGACTCGACAATGCCCTCCCACCGGGAGCGATCTGCTTGACCCGTACGAAAAATTGGTGGAGTGGAGATCCTGAGCAAGCAGGTGTTGAGTGCCGAATCCGGTCGCTGCCGTCGCGGTTCTGTATTGGAGCAGGACCTTGCTCCCCGTAATTCTCCCACCTAAGCATGACCGTGTGCTACTGATACCCCGGGATGTTCGAGTGCGAACCATGATCGCCCGGAGTCGCCAGAGAGGAAAAGGGGCGAAAGAACCTCCCTTCGCCCCCTTTTGCATAATCGGGTACCCGTTTCTACGCGCCTCGCTTAGCCTCGGCGCGCATAACGCCGGTCGCGCCTGAAATCGCGGGTGTCTCCGCGCAAGTCCCGACGATCTCGCCGCAGCTCGCGGTAATCGTAGCGCAATTCGCGTCTTTCCGCTTTGATTTCACGACGGTCGGCATGCAGCTCCTGCTGCGAAGCTCCTTCGCGTCGGTCATTGCGATACTCGCGCACGTCAGATCGCAACTCACGACTGTCTTGCCTTATCTCACGTTTGTCACCACGAATCTCCCTTACGTCACTCCTAATCTCTCTCCGATCCGAGCGCAACTCCCGGCATTCCCAGGGCGCAAGACTGCAGCGGTTCGGCTCCTGGGCTATAGTTGTGGCCGAAAGACCGATAAACAGAGCGGTAGCTACTAACAAACTTCGCAAAAGTGTGATTCTCATTTTCAATCTCCTCCATCATTCATTCTTGGCTCATTAAAACGACACACCGGACGAGCCTTGGATCCGGTGGGCACCTACCGAAGGTCAGGGAGGAGAGACAGACTCCACCGTTGCAAGTCCGAACCGGGCTCGCTGGCAGATTTAACTTTCTTCGGTTAACCCCCTTGCTGAACTGTTAGACGCTGAGACGGTAGCAGAGGACGAGATTTTCTCAAGCCCGCGCGGGCGATAGTTTGATTTAGACCGCAAAGCGTGGCGCAAGGAAAAAGTCTGTCGCCCGCTATCGCGAACTGGTTGAGTGGTTCGGCGTGCGAGGCAACTCTCTCTGACACCGGTCTAGTACTTGGGCACGCTGGGGTCGACTTCGTTTGACCACGCCGTGATCCCTCCTTTGAGGTTTAGAAGACTACCGGCGAACCCTGAACGCTTGAGTGCTTCGATGGCTTTCGCGCTCCGGCCGCCTGTTTTGCAATGCACGACGGTCTCCCGAGTGGGATCGATTTCCGACATACGGTCGAGCACCTGGCCCAGGGGGATATGTGTTGCATTAGGAATAGTGGCGATCGCGACTTCGTGCGTCTCACGCACATCAATAAGCTGGATATCTTCTCCGCTGTCCAGACGCTGCTTAAGTTCTGTGGCAGTGATTTCCGGAATTTGCTGTGTTGGTGCTTGACTCATGATTCCTCCGAAGATGTAATTAACGTCAGTTGTGATTTGCGGTAAAAAGTGGATTTCTATTCTACTCGGTGAAATCGAAGACAAACAAGAGTAGCGGTCTGGAAGGTGGTGACTGCGTGCCAACCAATAGGGCCTACGGTAATTCGCAGGTCCAAGAAATTCTGCAAGTTGGGGACGCTACGCTTGAGCGGGGGCGCGCTCCGCTTTGCCCGCCTTCCCAACCTGCAAATTAATCAGGCTTGAGTAGTCCCTGCGGAGGCTTTTCCTTCTCCGGCGCGGATGCGCTAGACTTTGTGCTTGACGTTCTTGACTAAGCTTTCCAGTAGAAAGAGATGAAAGGTTCCCTGATGAGATTCGAGTTCTACCACGCCGGCCTGGACAATGTTTCGAAGCTCTCCGTCGACGGTACCGTTTCCAACAGCTTCCATTTCTCGCACTGGGAAGGAAACCAAACTCCAGATGAGGTCAAAGCAGATACTTCGACCGAAATCGCATTGAATCTCGTCGCCTCTCCCAACAAGCAAAAACTCACTCATGGAGTCGGGTTGGCAACTAACAACCACTTCGACACGGACGGTGTTCTTTCCGTGTGGACGGTGCTTAACGGCGAACGAGCTTTGGACTTACGCGGGCAGCTGATACCGGCAGCCGAAGCGGGGGACTTTTCGGAATTCTCGACTGAGAATGGTGTGCGCGCCAGCATAGTTATCCAGGGTTCAGACCAGGCCAGCCCGAACAATGAAACCGGTTCACCGCTTGCCGCCTATCTTGCCGGCAAAGAAATCAACGACGACGCTGAAGCATATGAGCTCGTGCTGCCCGAAGTGGAGCGTGTCCTCCGGAACACTGGCGAGTACGAGTCGCTTTGGCGAAGTGGTTGGGAGGCAATCGCGAACGCGATCGAGAGCTTCGAAAAGGGCAAATCTACGGTTGAAGAACATCACCATGCTCATCTGTCTTTAATTACCCTGGCGCCTGAAGTCTTTAGCCCCAGTGGATTTAATCCAACCCGACATGCCGCGCCTTATACGGCCATCTCCCATTACGCGCGAGGTCAAATCTTTTTGATCGCTACGCCGTTCCGTGACGGATGGATTTATCGTGTTGATTATCCGTATTACTCCTGGGCGGAAACTGTGGTAAGGCCCGAAGTTAAGCGACACGATTTCGCCGGGCTGATCTCGAGACTAAATCAAATTGAGCAGAACCGCGATGGACGTTGGAAGTTGGACAATAGCGAGATGACTTCAGTCGTCAAGTTTCTCGATGCCAGCACTTCCGCGGCTTCCAGACTGCGCCCGGATGAACTTGTCAGTCTTATGCAGGCAGAGCTGTTATCGAAAACCACCGCCCGAGTCTAAGTATGATCCAAACGGTTTGGTTGAGTTTAGCGATCCACGAAACCACGAAACCCACACGAAAATCTTAGTGATATTTCGGGTAACTTAGTGGATCGCACTGACTCTTTCGATTTAGTTACCGCTTAACTCTATGCGTTTTCGGCCTCACGTGTTCCTGCGGCAAGCGCTGTCATCGGTCATAGACTGAAGCCCATGATACCCCATGCATGACGTTGTAATTATCGGCGCCGGTCCTGCCGGTCTAGCGGCCGCACTCTGGTGTGATCAGCTGGGACTGGACACTCTCATTCTCGAGCAGGGCGGAACCGTCGGTGGACAACTCCATTCGATATATGGGGCGATAGAAAACTATCCGGGCGTGCTCGCTCTCAATGGGGCCGAACTTTTAGCACGGTTTGCCAATCAGATCGACAACGCCGGCTTTGACCTCTGGACTGAGGTTGAAATTGCGAGCGTCGATCTCGTTGCAAAACGCGTCTCGTTGCGCAGCGGTGAACAGTTGCAGTCGATTAGCATTATCATCGCTACCGGCGTGAGGCGCAGGCAGCTCGGAATCCCGGGCGAGAGTGATTTTTCCGGCAAGGGAATTGTTGACTCCGCGGCCCGCGTCCGGAATCTGTTTGCCGGCCAAGACGTCTGCGTCATCGGCGGCGGCGACGCGGCCGTGGAAAACGCGCTGCTGCTGGCCGATGTTTGTTCGACCGTAACTCTCGTGCATCGTGGCAAAAAATTGGCGGCGCGCAGAGAATTTGTAGAGCAATTGCAGACGAATCACTGCATAACGGTTTTTACCGAGTCAATCGTCAGTCGCATTATTGGCAACGAAGAAGTAGAGGCTGTTGAGATACAACGCAAAGAAGCAATCAAACCATTTCAGATGGCAGTGCGAGGCGTGTTAATTCGCATCGGGGTGGAACCCAATACGGATTCATTCCGCGAACAGTTGCAGTTGGATGAGAAAGGCTACACTGTAGTGACCAGCCGGCAAGAAACCAGTCTGACGAATGTGTTCGCCATAGGGGATGTCTCTAATCCGATGGCTCCAACAATTAGCGGCGCAACAGGTGCAGGAGCCACTGCGGCTAAAGTGATCGCTGCGAGGTTGCAGGGTAGCCGAAGGTCCTAGTTAGCAGGCTGCAACAAATGGGCGGCCCTGGAGAATAAGGCGATCCGCGAAAGCACACGAACGGACTCGACCAAAAGGCTCTTTTCGTGTCCGTTCGTATGATTTCGTGGATCGTGTGCTTAGTTTTTTCAGGAGCCTGCTTAACGATCAGAGCGGAAGGAAGAGATCTGACAGTGTCGGAAAGTGACGACGAGACTCCCGCATACACTGATGCGCACGTAGCGGCCTATCCGATCGAGTACATCGCGGGGATTGATCTGTACAACGCCGGGGAATTTCATGCTTCGCATGATGCCTGGGAAGAGCGCTGGATGGGCGAGGTTGGTCCGCAAGAGAAACTCTTTTTGCAAGCGATGATTCAGTCGGCGGTGGCTTTTCATCATTTGGAGATTGGTCGTCCGGGCGCGGCGCGCCGAATGCATCACATGGCCAAAGAAAAGTTTGCGCGCCTGGGTAAGACTGTGTTCATGTCTCTGGACCTTGACGATTACCAAGAGCAACTCGAACGCGCTCTCTCCTGGCTCTGGGACGCGGCCGATCCACGTGAGTTGAAGCCGCCGCAAGTAGCGCCGCCGCGGATCAGACTGCTGGCGGCCATCGATGAATTTGATTGAAACTTGCTCTTCAAAGGGTATGCAGCTACATGAAGAGTTCAGGGCGTTCGTTCGTGGGGAGAATTTCCTGATCAATCTCGATGACGTGGAGCAGAAGCTTGGGTTTTATACGACGAGGTATGTAGAAGCTCTGAATGAAGAAGCAGCAGAGTACGTTGTCATGGACATGCTTCGTGGCGATCCCAAACTTGCTAAAGGGGTGCTCAACGATAAATCTGATCCCCCGATGATGTACGCGGAGGAGGTGGAAGAGATAGATTCGTTTGAAGGACTTCCCTTACGAGTGAGCGGTTTTGCTTTTTACCCGACAAGAAAGAGGCGTGAGTGTGGCAATCCTTAATGACCTAAGACTGCTCCTACTCGGTTTATGGCTAGGCGCCGCGGTGTTTTTCAGCTCTGTCGTTGCCCCCAGCGTATTCTCCGTGCTGCGTGCTTTTCAAGTGCCTAACGTAGGTGAAATTGCGGGCACGCTTGTTACGCGAACTCTCTCGGTCGTGAATGTCAGCGGCTTCATCATTAGCCTGTTTCTACTGGTAACCGCACTCGCGTTTGGCAAAGGGTTGGGAAAGCGTTCATTCTTTTTGGAACTCGCTTCGCTAATAGTGGTGGCCGTTACCAGCGTAACCGGGCAGTGGGTGATTGCCGCGAAGATGCGCGCTCTCCGCGTGGCCATGGTTCTGCCGGTTGATCAGGTGCCGATCGACGATGCGCGCCGCGTGGCTTTCAATCGACTGCACGGTTATTCTGTCACCGCGCTGAGTATCGCTATGGTTGCCGCTCTAATTGCGTTTCTGATAATCGCGTATCGCGCGCGTTTAAATGCCAATGAATGAGTTGGCAAGGGAAGGACTTCTTGTGGAAATAATTGAACAGATTGATGAGTGGCGCCAGCGTTACGCCGATTGGCAGAAAGATCAGAGTAGGGTTTTCGGCAATGGTGACGTAGGAGAATCGTATCCGTTTGTGAAGAACAAGCGCGCTCCCTTTACCCCCGCGCTTCGGGCCCTGCCAATGCTAAACCTTGCCCTGATCTCCTCGGCGGGCGTCTATATAGACGGGACCGATCCTTTCGATCTTAACGCACCGGGCGGTGACCTTAACTTTCGTGAGATCCCAATTGAAGTTGAAGCTGCCGATTTGCGGGTAGCAGGGAAAGGTTACGATCCGGCAGCGGTTCAGCAGGACCTTAACGCGCAAGTGCCCCTTGAGCGGCTTTTGGAGTTTGAGGTCAATGGAATTATTGGCCAACTCAATCCGGTGTTCTGGAGTTTTAATGGTGTCATCACCGACGCCGCCAGGCTTGCTGATGAGATGTTTCCGAAGCTGATCGAGCGCGTTAAACGATACGAAGTCCAGGCTGCTCTGCTGATACCGGCATCACGTCTCTGCCACCAGTCAGTTTCGCTCGCCGCGCGCGCTTTGGAACAAGCCGGCCTTCCCACGATGACCCTGGCAGTGGACAAGGACGTCGTGGAATCTGTTCGTCCTCCTCGAGCATCTTTCTATGACGGAGAACTTGGCAGTGTTGCGGGGCGCCCAAACTGGCCCGAACATCAACGCCGTATTCTTGACGAGGCCTTGCGTCTGATCGAACCAATGGATCAACCTGGTATTTACCAACTGGCTGTTGGACTCGAAACGCAGGTGGAAAATGAACGCGGCGAGCGGTAAACCGGGCGACAGCATCTCCAATCTTATCCATACGAAATCTGTAGTAGTCGAACCTTATGTCGATTGTCTCCTAATTTGAGAGTTGGTTTGATGGGACAATCGATCCACGAAACCACACTAACGAACACGAAATGATGTTAGTGGTTCGTGATATTTGGTGGGTCGTTTTGATTACCGTGCCTATCCCATGGCACAAAAGAAATTAGGACATTACCTGATGGGCAAACGGCTGGTCTTGATCGTTCTTCTGCTGTTAGCCGCAGTGCTGCTTTACCTGCTGTTATGGCCGGTTCCGATTTCTCCCGCGGCTTGGACTCCAGCTGCGGCTCCCGGCTTAAGTGGTGATTACGAGAAAAACTCCCGACTGGCAAACGTCCAGCGACTTTCCCTCGGAGCGGGCTTCGCACCTGAAGACGTAGCCATTGATTCGGAGAACCGCATCTATGCCGGACTGGACGACGGCCGCATCATGCGCTTGCAAGCGGATGGCACGCGCCCAGAATTGTTCGCCAACACCGAGGGACGTCCTCTCGGGATGAAGTTCGACTCCCACGGCAATCTTATACTCGCCGACGCAAACAAAGGACTGCTTTCGATCTCGCGGGATGGTTTGATCAGTGTACTGAGCACACAAGCCGACGGCGTCGCTTTTCGTTGTACCAACGATGTCGACATCGCTGCCGATGGAACGATCTACTTCACCGATGCTTCAAGCAAATTTCCCTTGTCAAAGTACAAAGCAGATATCCTCGAGCATCAACCAAACGGACGGCTGCTGGCCTACGACCCGGCAACAAAAACTACGCGTCTGGTTTTGGGAGATCTGCACTTTGCGAACGGGGTAGCGATAAGTCCGGACCAAACTTTTGTGCTTGTATGCGAGACTGAACGATACCGGCTACATCGGGTTTGGCTCAACGGACCCAAGCGGGGTCAGTCAGATATCTTTATCGACAACTTGCCAGGCTTTCCGGATGGGCTTTCCTCAAACGGCAAGGACAAGTTTTGGTTGGCACTGGTGACGCCGCGCGATGCCACGCTCGACAGGTTACTGCCTCATCCCTTCCTAAGAAAAATCGTCTATCGACTGCCGGCATTTCTTCAGCCCGCACCAAAGCGTTATTCATTTGCGCTCGCGCTCGATCCGAATGGCCGCGTGGTTGGGAATCTCCAGAACGGGTCGCCCCAGTGCTATGCGCAGATCGCCAACGTCGTCGAGCATCAAGGCTCCCTCTATTTCGGAAGCATCGGCGAAAGCGCGCTCGGGCGCTTTACCATCCGATAGGCTCAATCCAAGGTTCACCAGAGAAGAGTGACCCAAACCCCTCGGAAATCTTGAAGTCTTGAATCTTGAGCTTTGCCTCAAAAGTCCTGCGGACGCCATCCGGATGTTATCGCAGAATAAGTTCGTAGTAATCAGTCAACGCACAGAACCGCTTGCGGTAACCAGCGGATGCTAAGTTCAATCAACGCGTCGTAGATGGTTTTGTGCGTACTAATGCTCAATTGATTGACGTTAACCATTAGTCTTGAGCTTAGCATCCGCTGGATCGGGATAGAAACTGAGCGCACAGCACCTTAGGAAGAGAGTGACCAGCTCCGCCGCTTTCGCCGTGGGGAGTGGGTTCCTAGTTCCTCCTTAGCCTGTGTTTCCCAGAGCCCCCTATGATCCCGGACGGTCGGATTTCCCGAATCCGGTTCGAGGCCGCAGC
>JACCUI010000048.1 GCA_013811945.1 Pyrinomonadaceae bacterium
GCCTGCAACTGCACACAAAACATTTCGAGGAGATGGGAGAGGCGGTTAGCTTGGGGACTGAACGCGCGGCAGTGTTGGCCGGAGGCAAGGCCTTTGGTGGGCCACTAGCACGCCAGGCACGCTTTGCCCTCTACACCTCGCGTCTTCCGACCTGGCACCATCGTCTGAGAGTTGGGGCTAGTTGGTTTTTTGAAGGTACGACCCCACGTCCCCTGTTGCCCCTGGGAATACAACAAGACACTTAGAGTCGGCAGCAAGCCTGTGATGATATCCGCGCGCGGACGAGTCTTTCTCGCTCTACTGATTGGCATCGCGTTGATGTTTGTGATTGTGGCATTTCTACAAAGACGGTCCGGTTACCACCGCCCCAGTGCAGATGACCCACCATTTCCTCCTGCCTCCGCCTCGCCCCAAGACACTGCCAATTCTTCTCCCGAACCATCACCAACGCGGGATCCCGAAACGCCTCCAGTCAGCCCGGTAGCCGAAGCTTCCTCGCCCACACCATCCCCGGCCAGCGCCAATTCACCCGCCGTGCCTCCGGTTGTGTTTGTAGGAACGCTGAAACTTATCGTCCCGGTTGCAGGCGTTCATCCGAATCAGCTACTCGATACCTTTGCAGACTCGCGTTCTGAGGGGCGGGTGCATGATGCGATCGATATCCCCGCAGCTCCGGGGACGCCGGTTGTCGCCGCTGCGGACGGCCAGATAGTCAAACTGTTTCAGAGTGAGCGCGGAGGCACGACCATTTACCAGTTAAGTACGGACAAGAAGTTATTTTTTTACTATGCGCATCTTCAGCGCTATGCCGATGCCTTAAGCGAAGGCAAGTTTGTGCGTCAGGGTGAGGTCATTGGTTTCGTCGGAGACACGGGAAATGCCGGGACCGGTAATTACCACTTGCACTTCTCGATTGCTGTTGTATCCGATCCCAAACGCTATTGGGAAGGTACCCACATCAATCCGTACCCGCTGTTAAAAAATTGAGAAATCAACCCCCCGGCTGGGCGCTGTGCAGTCCGTTCGAGCCGCCTCGCCGTTCGCTTATCGTGCAGGCCGGATTGACTTCAGTAGTCACGGTCGCATAACCAGAGGCTATACACGCCCAACCTGTGTGGGAACACCTGTTGCTGAATATTCTGCCCAAGTGGAGAATCGACTCCGAGCCTAAGATGCTTAGCAGCCCTGATAAGGAAGGAAGAATCATCATGAAGCGAAACTGTAAATTAACAACGCTAGCCCTGGGTCTGGCGTTGGCCATATTCGGAGCGGCTTGCGTCACTCAACCAACGGACAATTCAATTTCCGAAGCAGGTCGAGCAACGCCATCGCCATCATCGTCACCAACCGTCGCGGCGGCAACCGATGTCTCGGCGATTCCGGTCACCTTACCTGTGCTCGACGCGTTCTTCGCATCGGACGAGTCGTTCACCACCGAACTAAAAACAAAACTCAGCCTGACCGACGACCAAATAGCTCAACTGAAATCAGTCGCCCGAGAAGAGACCAGCAAACTTCGGGAAACCGAAACTGGCGATCACAGCGGCACAACGGCAGCAGCTCGTGAACTCTCAGCGAACCGGGTAAAAGAAATCGTAGGGGCGGACAAGGGGTCCCAGCTCGCGACGTTCGTTAGTGAACGGTGGCGTGCAGGCGGCGACGACCCGGATACAAAGAACATGAAGACGGCTACCGAGAGCGTCGCCAGCTCGCCCAATGCAGTGCCGACCGACACCCGCATCGTGGTTAACGCGCCCGCGTACAGGATGGACGTGTTCGAAGCTGGGCGCCTGATCAAGTCGTATAAGGTAGGAATTGGTTATCCGGAGTTTCCCTTGCCCACCGGTCTGCGCAAAGCTAGGGCGATCATATTCAATCCCACGTGGACGCCTCCCGATGAGCCCTGGGTGGAGTCGCCTTCCTCGAAGGTCAAAGTCGGGGAAAAGGTTGAGGCTGGCAGCAAGCTAAACCCGCTTGGTCTCTTGAAGATTCCCATCGGATCACCGTCTCTCATTCATGGTGGTAAGAGCCCTGCAAAACTCGGCACTTTTGCCTCGCACGGATGCGTTGGATTAACGGATGCTCTGATCCAGGACTTCGCTAAGGTCCTGGCGCAACTAGCCGGACAAAAACTGTCTGATGCAGATATCGCCAGTTACAAAAAGAACAGAAGTGAGACCAAGCAAGTCACGCTAAGCGACCCGGTGCCGGTGGAACTGCGCTACGAAACCATTGTTGCAGAGGACGGGAAGCTGCACATCTACCGCGACGTTTATGATCGCAACACCAACACTGAAGAAAACCTTAGCGCTGTGTTGGAGGCTAACAGCGTCAGGCTCGAAGACCTAACAGAGGGAGAACGATCGCAGGTTATCGAAGCCATGGAGGAAATGTCTCGCGATGCAAAGGGGAAGCTGGACCAGGATGCTGTGGCATCTGCCAAGCCTACGGCTTCTCCCGGCGCCTCACCAGTTTCCTCGCCCAAAGCGGTCGCACAAAAGAGCGGAAGAATCACCCGCAATTTCAAAGGCAAGAAGGAGATTGTTATTGAGATTGGGGCTTTGAAAGGTAAGGGGTATCCGACAATGGCAGTTAGTGGTACTGGGACGAAGAAAGCCAAAACCTGATTGCCGACGACGTCGTGACTTGGGTTGTACCTTAGTTTGAATATTCGGCGTGGTTGCCACTCCAATACGGAACCGAGGAGCGGTAGTGGCTGTGTGAAAACCAAAAAGCAACTACGGTAATTTGCAGGTCAGCTTTCCAGGCCGACCCTGTCCCCGCTCTTACGCTGAATGGCTTTCAAGCTTGAGACAGGGCCGGGTCCGCGTTCCTGACCTGAGGTGACTAAGTTTGAGAGGTTGATTTGCAGTTGAGTGGCTTTCAGCTTGAGCGGGGACAGGGTCCGCCTTCCTGACTTGCAAATCAGCGGGGCTTGAGGCGTTCTTTCTCGATTTCACACTAAAACACTACCCAACTATGCCGCGGCTTCGCATGAATCGAGCACTGGTGCCTCTTCCACCTTTGCTCCAGTCTCTCCGTAGTAGGGTTGTCCCGATTCAATTGCTGAAAAGTATTCCTCGATGCGTGAGAGGATCTCGTCCACAGAATGCGAGTGATAGAGCGAGGTGCGGAAGAGTGCGCCTCCTTGGAGCCCGCGAGTGAATTGACCGGCGAGCTGTTTCATGCGATTGATGGCCGGCGTTTCGGGCATGTCTTCACGCAACATGTCAAAATACTCGAGCAGGATTCGACGTTTGTCGGCGAGCGTAGGTTGAAAGGGCTCGCGACCCTGGCTGACGTCTTCAACCTGACGAAAGATCCAGGGATTGGCCATCGCGCCGCGGCCAATCAAAACTCCATCACACCCTGTATCACGAAACCGCGCAAAGGCACCTTCGATGGTCGTTACGTCGCCGCTGCCCGACACCGGCACCTTCACCGCTTCCTTGATTTGCTTTACCAGGTCCCAATTCGCCACCCCTCGATAGCCCTGTTCCTTCGTGCGCCCGTGAAGAGCGATGTGCTCGACGCCGCATGCTTCCGCAAGCTTAGCAGTCTCCACGGCATTAATTGTGCTGTCATAAAAGCCTGCTCGAATCTTAATCGTCAATGGAATAGTGATCGCCTTCTTGATTTCTTTGAGGATTGTTTCCAGCCGTCCGTGATCCTTCAAGAGCCCGGAGCCGCCCCCATGTTTCACTACTTTCGGCGCGGGACAACCACAGTTAACGTCGAGAATATCTGCCCCAACCTGTTCCGCCATCTCCGCCGCCATCCGCATTCGCTCAGGCTGACCGCCAAAGATTTGCGCGGCAAATGGGCGCTCCTCGGCATAGAAACGCATCTGGCGCTTCGATTTCGGATTGCTACGAGTCAGCCCTTCGACCGAGATGAATTCCGAGACGGTAAGCCCTACGCCGCCGCATCGTTTGAGTAGACGGCGAAAAGACACGTCTGTTACGCCCGCCATTGGTGAAAGGATAAGCGGCGGATTGATTTCAATGTTCCTGATTTTGAAGGATTTGATTTCTGGCATTACGGCTTCATCGTTACGGGAGTTCCTATGTCCACCGACTTATACAACTCCTGGATATCCTCATTCTCTAGCGCGACGCAACCCCATGTCCAATCGCTCCCCGCTCCGTTTCCGTGTATGTAAATAAGACCACCCAGCGCAGTGTACTGAGGTGGAGCGGCTTTCTTGTTGATCGCGCTCACAATCCGATCGCGCTGCGCACGTGTGATTAACCCTGCGCGCAGGCCCCGCTCTGCATCTTCGATATTCGGGTAACTAATGCCCAGAGAGAGATAGTAAGCACTTTTTGGATTCTTGGTAAAAATGTAAAACTCACCCTCAGGGGTTGCGCGGTCTCCCTCCCGCTGCTTGTCATCAACCGGATTCAGACCGAGGCCCACACGGTACGTTCGCACTACAACGCCATTGGAGTAAAGCTCCAGTTGACGCTTGCTCTTGAAGATTACTATGCGTGGCTCTTTGATCGGCAGCTTTAGGCTCTCCCTTTCTTCCACGTGGCTATCTGACTCGCTTTTGATGGCGCCGCGGGCCGCTTGAGGCTCTTTCCCCACGGTCCTCTGCTCCCACGCCAGGCCGACGACTAGAACCGCAAAAAGACAAACCGCAAGGGAGGTTAGATACTTCATCGTGCCCCAAAGCCGACCCAATCATAGCTCAAGTGGTGTCTTAGTATTTAACTTGTGAGGTTGAGCACTTGATAGGGGCAACTCAATTAAACAGATTTACGCTGAAAGCGTTGGCTAGTTCCAGCCCAGGGTTGCTGCAACCCTGGGATCTATGTACCAAAGAATCGAAACGCTGAAAGCGTTGGCGAATGATGCAGGGCGACTCGCGAACTCCTTCAGAGTTTGGGAAGCGTAGTTGGAACTGGAGTCCCAGGGTTACAGCAACCCAGGGCTGGAACTAGCCAACGCTTTCAGCGTACTTCCCTGTTACCGGTGACGTTCGCGCAACATCTAGATTCTTCAAACAGCCTCGGCTTGTTGCGGCGAACACTCTCAAATCAAGACACTACCATAGCTCACACCTACTCAGTCGCTAACGACTCTTCGCTCAGGAGCTCGAACAGAGCGGTTGCATCTTTGCGGGAGGTTTGGCGCGCCGCGGGCAAGGCGAGAACCCGCACTTTGACTATTCGATCCCGACGGCGAATCGTTATTTCGTCACCGGGCTTTACTGTGTGGGCAGACCTGGCAGGTTTGGCATTGATAAGAACAAGTCCTGCCTCGCACAACTTCTGCGCCACCGTGCGCCGCTGGCAGAGACGACTTGCCTTGAGAAAGACATCTAGGCGCATTAGCCGAAGAGAGGGTGAGGGGTTTCAATCATTTCACTTGATAGACCATTTTCCGTTTCTCATTGACTGTCAGCCCGTGAGCGTGATGACAGCATAGAGCCTGGGGTAGAGCGCAGCGGAACCCCAGGTCAACGAACAAATAGATTCAACCAGCCCGCCACAGCGGGTGACAGCGGATCATGAATCACGCTTCATCATCGATGTTCTTTTGTTGCCGCTGCCGCCCGCCTCGCGGGCTTAAGAACTCAAATGCAATTGTCTCCTGGGGCTCACGCCCCCAGGCTTCATGCTTTCACCACGCGTCGCGGGCTTCCGATGGCAATGGTGGATTCAACTTGAAGTTGAATCCGCGAATGACCAATGAAAAATGACAATTGGAAAATAATTAGGGCTTCTTATTCTTGTTCTTGTCCGCGTTCTTTCCGGAGGTTGACTCGTCAGCCTTCGCCGCGGCGGAAGTGTTGAGCTTCAGCAGTGGTGCGACAGAATCATGGTAACTGTCGGAAATCTTGATGTATGCGTCGTTAAGCAGATTGCGGAGATACATCTCTCGTTCCTTGGGCGAGCGTTCGATAGTAATTGCCTCGCGCACCTGATTTTCATTGAAGACTGCCGTACTACTTGCCTCGGTGCGCTCATCAACGCGGAGGATTTGATAGCCATCATTAATCTTGAGCGGATCGCTGACCCCGCCGACTGTCACACTCTTGATTTGCTTGGCAATCTCCTCGCGAAGATTTGGCATTTCAAAACGGCCCACCTTGCCCTTATTCTGTGGGGCTACGCGGACCCCATTTAACTCGCGTTCTGAGTTAGCTGCAGCGAGCGCTCCAAAGTCGGCGCCGGATCGTAATTGCGTGACCAGTTCCATCGCTCGCGCCCTTACGTCGGCTTCATTCTTACCGGCATAACTGAGGAATATCTCAGAGAGAACGACAATCTCCGGTTTGGTGAACTTGATGCGGTTGGCCTCAAAGTATTTCTTCAGTTCATCTAAAGGCAGACCTAAAAAGAGCTTTCGGTCCACTTCCTGCTGAATCACTGCTTGCTTCATAATCTCAGTACGCAGAGTTTGACGTGTGACCACGGGATCCATCCCGCTTCCTCTCATCGCTTCGTCCAGTTTCTCAATGGTCGTGATTCCCTGCTCTTTCGCCACTTCGAGCATGCGGCGGTTAACTTCCGCTTCGACCTCGCTCGCCATGTCAAGTTCCTTGCCCCTTTGCATCAGGAGCTGCTCGTTGATGAGTGTGGCGATCAGATCAGCCTGGTGCTTCGTAACTTCATCAAGGGCCTGTTGCTCCGGCATGCCACCCTGCTTGAGCGCTTCGACCCGCTGTTTAGTTTCGCGCCTCACCATCGATAGCGTGATCACGTCCTCGTTTACCTGGGCAATGACTTCGTCAACTACCTTAAGTTCGCCCTCCTGGGCTATTACGATCGTTGAAACAACGGAGAGCAGCGCAAACAGCATTAGCGCCGCAAATGTAAGTGATATGAATCTAGATTTCACAAGATTACTCCTGAGTATTGATTGTTATTTGTTGGGGCGTCCCTCTGTGGGCGCCCCTCGGTTCCGCCCCACGGAGGACGGCCCTACAACTGAAAATTGCGTTGCATTCTAGTCTTCAGCCCGAAGTTCCAGCAACGTCTCGCGCGCCACCCGAAGCACCCCGTCAGCTTCTTCATCGCTCAGGTTCAGGCGCAACACGCCGCTTGGGGTGAAGGTCGCGTGCGCTCTGGTGCTCACCAAAACACGCAGCTTCTCGGGTGAAATGCGCGCTTTCTCGCCAAACTTTATCGCCATCCCATCTGCTGTTTTGTCTATTGAAATCACTCCGACTTCTTCCGCCAGGCGCCGCAAGCGGGCGTAAGCGAAGAGTTCTTCCACCGGCGGAGGTAATCGGCCGTAACGATCTTCAGTCTCCCGGCGAATATCAGCTAAGGTTCCTTCGTCGCGTGCCGAAGAAACTCTCTTATACGTTCTGAGCCGCTGGCCCATGTCCTGAATGTAATCATCGGGAATAGCAACATTGACGCCGAGATTGATGGAAACGCTGGTCTCATCATCCACCTGTTCACCGCGAAGTTCGGCTACCGTGCGCTCAAGCATCTGCGTGTACAGATCGAACCCAAGCGCGTCCAAGTGACCTGACTGCTGACCACCCAGAAAGTTTCCGGCGCCACGCAGCTCCAAGTCCAGAGCGGCGATGCGGAAGCCGGCTCCCAGATCAGAGAATTCCCGGATGGCCGCCAGACGGCGTCTGGCAATCGGCGAAAGCTCCTGTTCGCCTGGAATTAAGAGATAGGCGTAAGCCCTGCGATTTGACCG
>JACCUI010000052.1 GCA_013811945.1 Pyrinomonadaceae bacterium
GACCTGCAACAGGCCTCAGATAATAACCTGTCTGGGGGACCAACTCTCAGGCCGCATGACACAGAGTTTCTGGTTTCCATATGTGCTCGCCGCTTCGGCGGGCTGCGCAGCTAACCTGCAAATTACCTCAGCCCTTTTTTGGTTTTCACACAGCCTCTACCCAAACTGCGCCGGTACCCACGCCGGAGGCCACTTAAGTGGTAATCCTTAGGTACGCTTCGCGAATACTGCTCATCTTCTCCACCAGCATTTCGTGAAGATCAACAGCCGACCCAAATTCCAATTGTCTGGCGATATCTCTCAGCGCCGGATGATCGGTTGCGGGCAGACGTGCTTGTCTCCCCAGAATCAAACGCAGATGATGATCGATAGACCTCAGCAGTGCGTAACCGCTGCTCAATACTGCAAAATCTTCGTCGTTTAGGGAATCCATAGCTCGCAGTCGCTCGAGAGTTGTCGCGGTAGAACGGTCTTCGCCTTCGTCAGAAACGTCGTCCCGCAACTGCAAATAGCGAGTAGCAAAATAGACATCAAGCATGCCGCCCGCCGCATATTTGACGTCGATGCCCCGGTGCCGATTTTGTTTTCCTTTCTCTTTTTCGAGCCGGTCGCGCACGTGACGCGTCTCTCTCTTCAGCTCTTCCGGGTCGTTCTTGCGCGCGGCTTCGTGAAGCGAATGCCTGGCGTGGGTTTCGATCATCTTGCCAAGGTCCAGATCACCGCCCACCGCGCGCAGTTTCACGTAGGCGAGCCATTCCCAGACAACTGTGCGCTCTTTCAAATAGTCGAGGAACGCTTGTGAACTTGCCACCAGAGGTCCGTTCTTGCCATCGGGGCGCAGGCGCAAATCCATGCGGTAAAGATATCCTTCGCGAGTCATGCTTGCTAGCGCGGCAATCATCAACTCGCCCAATCTGGCATAGGCCTCTTCCTGACTCAGTGAAGAAACCGGCGCGGGAAGAAACGAATCGTAAACAATGATGATGTCGAGATCTGATCCATAATCGACCCCGCCACTGGCCAGACGTCCCAGGCCCAAAATGGAGATGCGTGGCTCCTTGTCCAGACGGCCGCAGCGCCGGACCAACTCGCGTTTCGCTACCAGGTAAGCAACGTTAATGCTTGCCGTTGCCAGGTCGGTTTGCAGACGATTTGACTCAAAGATCGATATCTCGCCCGAGGCGTCACGGGAGCCAATGTCCAGCAACAAGCTGGCCCAGGTGCGTCGCAAGGCCGACAATTCCGCCGAGAAGCTATTCTCCGGCGTAATGCTCGCGCGCAGCAAAGAGCGGAAGTCTCGGCGGGCGCGTTTTCCGCGCTCAGCAGCCATTGAAGTCATCAACGCCGGATTACTCGCCACCATCTCGCCGAAAAACTCTGACGAGCCGCAAAGCCGGACGAGAGCAACCAGACTCCCTTCGGAGATGGATATGATGTCGTCCCCCTTGTCCAGCGAGGAAGCAATGCGGGCGGCAAGTGTGAGCGCTCGGTGCGGGTTTAGCGAACCGAGCGCCTCTCTTTGCAAGATGAGCGCGATCGATCCAACATCGAGCGCCTGAGGTTCGCCCGCCGCGTTTACCAGATGCCGTGCAAAAACGGACGCAGCCGCATAAGCTGCAGCCGTGTCCGTATAGCCCGGTTGTTCAAGCGCACGATGCGAGACGGCTTCTCCAGTCAGCGCGGCGTTCTCAGACAGTGCGGACTCAGCTCTTGAATCGGTGCCTGCTCCCCCGAACACACGCTCATATGCCTTGCTTACCTTGGATGTGTGCAACTGCAAAGCGCGATCCAGCTGTTCAGTTGCCGTCCGACCGGAGAACTTCATGCGGCGCGCCACCAAAGCCCTCTGCTCCGGAGAGATCGGAACGCTGTGCGTCTGCAGTCCGTGCTCCATCTGCAACCGGTGCTCTAAAGTACGTAGAAACATATAAGCCTCGGATAACTCCGTGCGTTCCTGTTCAGTGATCAGATTTCTTTCACCAAGCCGACCGAGGCTAATTAACGTGTGGGCAACGCGCAGCCATTCATCATTTCCACCGTGAGCGAGTTGCAGCGCTTGGGCAATAAACTCAATCTCTCGTATTCCTCCGCGATTGAGTTTGACGTTGAACCCGCCGGATTTACGCTCGATGTGCTTATCTATCTTCAGTTTTGCCAGGCGCACACTGGCCAGCGCTTCCTTGATGGAAACGTCCTTGCGAAAAACCTGCTCCTGTACGGACTTAGCGAAGCGAGCGAACAGAGGCGCCGAGCCCGCGGCAGCTCGAGAGCGAATCAGAGTCTGCAGCTCCCAAGCCTGGGCGTTTTCGCGGTAGTAACGCGTGGCTTCGTTGAGCGAACAGGCCAGCGCCCCGTCGCGCCCATGAGGACGCAAGCGCAGGTCGACTCGATAGGCAGCGCCCTCACCGGAGGGCTGGCCCACGAGTTTGGCAATCGTTTCCGCAAGCTTGATGAAATATTCGCGATTGCTGACCTCACCGCGTTCACCTGCAGCCGATGTTGAGCCTTCCTCAGAATAGATGAACAACAGATCGATGTCAGAAGCGTAATTGAGTTCGTACGAGCCAAGTTTCCCAAGCGCTACAATGCAAAACTCCGCAGTCGCGCTGCGACCGCGATCGTCTGTGCGCTGCGGTGATCCATATCGGTTATCAAGGTCCTGGCGCTCGAGGCTCAAAGCATAATCCAGAATCGCATCAGCGAGGTTTGATAACTCTTCAGTAGTTTCAACCAACGTGTGGATGCGGCGGATATCGTGCAAGTAAGTGCGGAGAAGTTCGCGCCGGCGAAAACGGGCCATCAGTACCTGCGGGCTCACCGAAGAGTTTGTCAGGGCGAAACGCGCAAGGGACTCTTTCAGTTCGTCGCGAGTTCTGACGCGAGGGTTGGTGCGTTCGCGCATTAGCCAGGGGATGTACTCGGGATTCTGCTCGAGCGTCGTGGCCAGGAGTGGGCTCCAGGCGGCGAGCGTCAAGGCGTCTGAAAGTAAACCCGGCTCGCGGCTCAGGTTTTTATAGGCCCCAGGATGTTCCTTTTGTATGCGCTCGAGAAACAGCCGGGCACCTTGCTGATCGGGTAAATCACGAAGCAGCGATTCAACTCTCTCGTCGAAGACATGCACAGAGTTATCTTACGCGGTGGGTGCGAGGTAGGCTAGATGTACTTTTAACCGGGAGGAATGACGCGGTAACTTGCAAGTTAGGAAGGGGGCCCCGGTTACTCCATTTTCCATTTCTCATCTTTGCCATTTTGAAGTTGGCAACGTCTTGACTTCTTGTTCGTGCCGTTTCGTGTGATTTCGTGGATCGTTTCTGATCTCTTGGCGCAGCAAACGATCCACGAAACAACACGAAGCATCACGAAATAAAGATCCACAATGACCAATGGAAGATGCGTTTAAGACTTGTCCCGCTGCTCTTCGTTAATTTTGTGCAAAACGGAGAGCTTAGCTTGTATCCTTCCGATTAACATTCTGTGGGCGGTTCCTGCTCCTGATATTTCAGCCGGTTCGACTAAAGCATGAACAAACGCACCTTCGTTTTCAAGTCCCAGATTGTCTTTAAGGAAGCCTCCAGCATTAGTTTCCCAAGTGTCTATATCATCGTGTACATCTCCCTGTCGGGCGCGGGCGTTGTAAAGGATTCGATCTCCTTCGGACATTAACCGGATGAGTTGCCGACTCTGGTCAGGACTAAACTTGTGAGTCTGTAGCGCGTCTAGTTGTTTCTCGCGCTTCTCAATAGCTTGAATCGCTGCGCGGACGATCAGCCCAATCAGCAGTATGGTTAGCAATGGCGTTGCTACTAACCAAGTGCGCCAGCTAATCAACTTTATGAACTGATATTTTGCTTGATCTTCGGGGGATTGAGTCCAAGCAATGACGTTAGAAGCTAACTCCAAGAAGAAATAGATGATGCCGACCACGAACACGCCGGGACGAAATAAGATTTCTTTGACGACTGACCAACGTCTAGTTTGCACCTATGTTACTTCCGTGCCGCGTTGCTCTTAATGTTGAGCGTAGCGTTCAACTGCTCAGCGAATCTCTTAGCCTCAAAATAGGAGATAAATTCCTTGTCACTTCTCACGAATCTCTCATCCTCAAAAATGCAAACCTTCCAAAGGCCGGTATAAGGAACGCGGTCCGGCGGGTTGGTTGACATTGGCTGAACTTCAGCGCGAAACATTGTGCCATGTATGATACACGTGACAGAGAGTGTACACAACTTGAAGGCCTGACTTTTTTACCCGCCTTTACGGCCAATGCCATTGATGCCTGTCCCTATCGGGCACGAGGAAGCCGTGCAGTCCATAGGCTGTGAAAGCTAAAAACTTCACCCGAAGCCTTTGCATGTCGTAGAATTATTCCATGGTTCACCCGTCCTCGCTATCGTCTACGAGCGGTCACTCCTATTTAAGAGCGTCTCTGCTCTTGATCGCGGCACTCGGGTGGGAGGCTGCTCTGGCAGTTGTTCTCCAGCAGGGTTGGTTGAATAACCTGCCTAATGGGATCGTGACCGCACTCTGTCTCCTGCCTGCTGGGGCTCTCACTATTTGGCTCGCTACTCATGAAAAAACCAAGCAGTGTGTGTACACTTATCCGAGAATGTCCTTTTTGCTCTTCATGGGAATCGGCGCGGGCATAGGGGCTCTTGTCAGCGCATTTATTTGGTGGGCGATTTATGTTCCGCATGCACAGGCAGTCGTCCAGGAATTGGCACCGAGTTCTGCCTCTGTTAGCGCACCCCCATCTAACCAAAAAAGCAGTCCCTCGCCAGATCCGTCGCCTTCGCCTTCTGTTGCTAAGGGGTCAACGGGTAAGCAACCCGATAAGAAACGGCTCGCGCAAGAAGAAGTGCGACAGCGCCGGCAACAGCTTTTGCGGGACTTGGATTATCGGGAGCCGGATGATTAGGCGAGCGGCTCGCACCGCACTGTCAGCACTTAGTGTCATCTGCCTATTACTTGCGATGTCTGCCGACTCTTATCACCAAGAAAGTGATGGCCCAATTACCAAAGAAGCACTTCTGCGGAGTCTCAAAAAGGGGCTGCTGCATAAAGATGATTTGGGGTTTCTCATAGGCGAATTGCAGAAGCGTGGGGTCACATTTCAACTAACTAATGAAGACGAGCAAGAATTTCGTGATGCGGTCGGAAGCTTAATAAGAAGGAACTTGATAACTTGATCGCCGTGATCCGCAAGAAGGCGAAACCTTCTCCAACAAGTACGCCGGTGTCTTCACCCCCACAACCTAAGACGACACCTGAATCTACTTCAGTCTATCAAGGGCTTGAACTTGTAGGCCTTAACGAAACTGGCGTCACAGCAAGAGTGAGGGTCTCACAGCAGATCGGTTTCAGCGGAAATGCGTTGATTCTTAGGGTAGAGAATACTTCCGAGACCGGCACGATTACGAACATCGGGTTCCTAATAAAAAACCAAGGCGCTCCGAACTGGGCAACCAAAATAGAAGACGAGAAAGGTGTCACTGGCCCGGGGATTTATAGACTTACGAAGGACAGATGGGAAATTAACACTCGCGATTTCAAGGCAGTATCTGCATATGGCTTGGTGACTAGCCGTTACGAGAGCGATGACCTGCCGTCGTCATTCTATGACGGTTTCGTGAATAGCGGCATTCCGCCTGGAAAAAGCACGTTGTTTTCCATCACCAGCCGTGGTGGCGTCTTCGACCCGCGAAAATTTGAAAGGGGACTGATTGTGCGCTTTCAAGGAATCGGTGAAGAGGACAGAGTGGATATAGCCATGTACCCTAAGCTAGACGTGCTGCTCCCCTCTGCTACCGATCCGTCCGTCTATGAGATAGAAAGAATCAAGAAGAATAATTGAGTGCGGTTTTGTCGCCACCCATCACAGACTCCCGACCTATGACATTATCTCGTATGCGGCATAGATCCCCGATACAGGATATATACCCCGTCAACTACAGTGCGTCCGGTCAGGTCAACGCAATTGACAATTCAATGCCAACTCACCAAGTCAATGTAGGCGTAGCCCAATTCCCTGATCCGCCTTGCCGCGTACGCGAAGTCACTTTTTAATTTATTCGTGCCCAAGCTGGGGATTGCCTGGGACCACTCACTAAGACAGAAATGGAAAATGGAAAATGGAAAATGAATTCACACTTCACGAGCTGCAAATAACGACTGCACTATTTGAGTGTTCATAGGTTGCTAAAGCTCCCGCAACAGTTTTGCTTCGAGGTTCGACTTAACCTCAGGCCATTCAGAATCAATCACACTGAAATACACGGTATGGCGATACCGGCCATCGTGGACAATCATGTGATTGCGTAGTGTGCCTTCTTCCTTCGCGCCGATGCGCAGCAGTGCCCGGCGGGAGCGTTCATTTATTGAGTCGGTCTTGAATTCAACGCGAATGCAACCGAGCGCCTCAAACGCATGACGCAACATCAAGTACTTGGCCTCCGTGTTCACGGCAATCCTCTGCCAGGGAACACCAACCCAGGTCCATCCGACTCAACGTGTCGATTATGAAGATCGATATTGCCGAATCGGGTGCAGCCAATCACCTGGCCTGACTCCAAAGAGAGGGTCGCGAACGGCCGCGCGGTGCCTTCCTGCTCAGACTTAAGCGCCGTTTCTACGTAGTCAATCATATCCTCACGCGTGCGAAGCCGGGTCGTAGTCCAGCGCCAGAGCTCCGGATCCAGGCCAACCTCGCAAAGCCCATCCAGATGCTCCGAAGAAAGCGGCTCCAAACGCACGTGCGAGCCTTGCAGGGTGACAGGTCCGAAGTTCATCAGTCCCACCCCAAACGTCCAATGTCCAGCATTCGCTCTTCAGACATTCGACATTGGACATGGATCCTTTCAACTTAAATATCGAAATACATCGCAAATTCCAACGGGTGTGGACGCATTCGCAAAGGCTGGATTTCCTTTTCGCGCTTGTAAGTGATCCACCTCTCGATCAGCTGCGGGCTGAAAACATCGCCTTTCAGCAAGAAATCGTGGTCGGCTTCTAGTGCCTTAAGGGCGTCGTCCAGCGAGCCCGGGAGCGTGGGCACATCCTTGAGCTCTTCGGGCGAGAGGTCGTAAATGTCTTTTTCCAATGGCTCACCGGGATCGATACGATTCTGCACGCCATCCAGGCCGGCAAGCAACATCGCAGAAAAGGCCAAGTAGGCATTGCACGACGGATCGGGCGGACGAAATTCCAACCGTTTTAGTTTGGGTTTTGTAGAGAACATCGGGATGCGGATCGCCGCCGAGCGATTGCGCGCCGAGTACGCGAGATTCACGGGCGCCTCGAAACCGGGAACAAGACGCTTGTAGCTGTTGGTGGTCGGCGCGGCAAAGGCCACGACTGCAGCTGCGTGTTTCAAGAGGCCGCCGATGTAGTAAAGAGCCATCTCGGAAAGTCCGGCATATCCGTCGCCCGCGAACAAGGGCTTATCGCCCTTCCATAAAGACTGATGACAGTGCATGCCCGAACCGTTGTCGCCGTAGAGTGGCTTGGGCATGAAAGTGGCGGCCTTGCCATACTGGTATGCTGTATTGCGAACTACATATTTGAACATCTGAATATTGTCGGCCGTTCCCAGCATGGTTGAATATCGGAAATCGATCTCACACTGTCCTGCCGTCGCAACTTCATGGTGGTGACACTCGACACTTATTCCACATTCGGCCAGCGTCAATGAGATTTCAGAGCGCAGGTCGCTGAGAGAATCAGTGGGTGGCACCGGCACATAGCCTTCCTTCGATCGGATGCGGTACCCGAGATTCGATCCCGAGAACTCATTGGCATCGCGCCCGCTATTCCAATGGGCCTCGTCCGAGTCGATCGTGTAACCGGCGGAGTGGGCATCGTTATTAAACTTCACCGAGTCGAAAACAAAAAACTCGGCTTCGGGTCCGAAGTAGGCTATGTCTGCCAGCCCGGTGAACTTCAAGTAGCTCTCAGCACGAACCGCCACCGAGCGGGGGTCAAATGCGTAACCCTCTTTGGTGATGGGGTCCACTGCATTTCCGAGCAAGCACAGCGTCGGCTGTTCAGCGAAAGGATCGATCCAGTATCGCGACGCGTCGGGAACTAAAAGCATGTCAGATTCATGAATTGCGGCCCAACCGCGAATTGACGAGGCATCGAAGCCGAAACCTTCTTCAAAGGTATCCTCGCCCAGTTGGCCAATGGGAAAAGTAAGGTGTTGCCAGGAGCCTGGCAGGTCGGTAAATCGTACCGAGACGAATTTTGCCCCTTGATCAGAGGCAAACTTCAAGACAGTCTTTGGGTTCATCATTTCTCCTGAACGAGAAAGGGAGTGTCAGAGGTTCACTTCGCCCCGGCATGGCAGATGGTGCGAAGTATTCTGGAAGCTTAACTGAGTGGCCGCAACAAGCGAACGTCATGGAGCGACGGCGCGCAAAAAAGTTTGCATTATAATTAAACAGCCTAATATGTCAAGGTTTTGGTTGCAAAGTTCACGGAAAGCCGGACGTCGGAATTGTGAGTAAATATCATATCTACTAATGACTTAAGTGTGTTTCAAGCACTGCGTTCGAAACAAAAAAGTTATAGACCCCCTCAAGGTTTTCTGTTACATTGCGCGACTAAAGCTTTCCAGCC
>JACCUI010000053.1 GCA_013811945.1 Pyrinomonadaceae bacterium
GACCTGCAACAGGCCTCAGATAATAACCTGTCTGGGGGACCAACTCTCAGGCCGCATGACACAGAGTTTCTGGTTTCCATATGTGCTCGCCGCTTCGGCGGGCTGCGCAGCTAACCTGCAAATTACCGCAAGTCCTTTTTGGGTTTCACACATCATCTACCCGCTAACGGTTTTGTAATAAGTCCAGCTTTTCCTCGATCAATTTACTGACCCACTCGGCGCGAGCATCCCACGTTCCTTGCGCGACTGATGCTTGTCGTCGTCGCACTGCTTCGGGATTTCTCTCATCAAGCGCTTCCGCCACCAGCCTAAAAAACTCATCATGACCGCGAGCGATCCGGAGCACGTCGCGCATTGACTCATATTCCGGCAATGATGAGATCACCACCGGCTTCCCGGTGGCCAAATACTCGCGAACCTTGATTGCCGAACCGTAACTCGTAAACGGCTGTTCAGTCTCCCACGGTAACACGCAGACGTCGAACCCCGCTGCATACCTGGGCAGGTCATCATACCTAACCGCAGGCAGAAAATGCGTGTTCGGCAGCTTCTCGATATCCAGACCGCGCGATCGATTGCCAATGAAGATCCACTGCCAGGAAGGGCGTTCGCAAGCAGCTCGGGTGATTAGCTCCTGATCGACGAGCCACGGTTCGATCGCTCCAAAGTAACCCAGACGTGGCCGGGGAACACTAGCTATTTCCGGTGCAACTGCAAGCTCGCCGCCGCCAACCCTCGACCAATGATCAAAGTCTACGGCCTGTTCCAGGAGATGCGAGCGCTCAAGCCCACGTGTCGCTTCTGAGAGCAGCTTCCGACCTGAATAAAAAATGATATCAGCTTTATCGATGGCGCATTCGTGCAGTTGTCGAATCAAGGCCGGGTCGGTCGCATGGTCCATTGTGTTGGCATCGTACTTGTCGGAAACGTGATAGATGACAAGGGACTCACCAAAACGTCCAATCATTTCCACGGCAGTGGGAATTGCGATCCAGAGGATGGGTTTTTTCAGCCCTCGGCTGCGGGCGAGAGCGCCGATCTGTGCACCAATCAAATGACGATTCACCGTCCGGGCGCCGGCGCTACCAAAGAATGGAAGAGCCGCCGGCGAAACGACGGTGATGCCTTCGGGAGTGGTCCGGGCAAGCTTTGCATAACTGCGCAATTTCCTGGTGATGCGGGGAAGCAGGTCTTTGTTGGTGATGGAGGTGAGGCCCATCGAGATGGAGTTTACAAAAATCACCTTGTTGCCCGCCCGCGCAAAACGCCGCATCAAGTGGTTCTTCGAATGCGGATGGTGATACCACCAGTCTTCGCCACCAAAGCAGATGATCGAGTGTCCCTGAATCACTTTATGTTTGTATAATGACGCCCGACAAGATGCCAAACCACCGTAATCCTGAATCCCACTCCCAGGTTACCCTGCTCAAAGCAACAAACTCCTCCGGGCACTCTGCTGCAGCTCAACGAAACGCTGGCCGCCAACGAATCATCATTGCCATTCTCGTCTTTCTCTCGGCCTTCGGCGTCCGACTCTTAGTATGGCAAAACAAGCGGACTGAGGTCCCGCAAGTACAAACTCGGGTCGCCGAAAACTACAAACATCTCGCCCGACTGCTACAACAGAACGGCCTCACCTCACTCTGCGACGCCTCATCGACAACGAGCAATCCAGACCTGCTGGGCCATCCACCCGGTTACTCCATCCTGCTGGCGCTCATCCACCGGGTCGCGGGTGAGACGGACGTCGCGCCGCAATTATTCCAGATCATCTGCGATTCGTTGGCGGCGGTAATGATCCTTCTAATTGCCATGGAGTTGCTGCCCTTCGGTGTTGGGCCGCCACCCCAGGCGGGCTTCCCGCATTGGAGCCCCGGCATAATAGCCGGGTTAATGGCCGCCTTTGCGCCCCAATTTAGCTGGAATTCTATTCTGCTATTGCCGGATACGTTGGCCGCGCTGCCAATCCTGGTCGGGATCTACCTTATCACTCGCGCCCGGCAACGGCCCCGGTGGTCCACCTTTCTGGCAGCCGGCGCTTTGATTGGAGTTTCCTCTTGGTTCCGAGCAAACGCTTTACTACTTGCACCGTTTTTGGCGCTCCTGATGCCTATAGGTCTTCCACGTGGCCTGCGACTCAAAGTGGGCCTGCCACTCATTGCAGGGGCTTGCCTGACGATTGCTCCACTCACAATTCGCAACGCAGTGGTCTTTGGTCACTTCATACCGGTGTCGCTCGGGGCCGGACAAACGCTACTTGAAGGTATCGCGGATTATGATGAGACGAGAAGTTTAGGACTGGCTGACACAGATATGGGTCTCATCAAGCAGGAAGCCGAAACTCACAAGCGCCCCGATTATGCTCTCACCCTGTTTGGGCCCGATGCCATTCAGCGTGACAAGCAGCGGCTCGCGCGCGGCTTTGCGATTATCCGCGCTCATCCAATCTGGTTCTTTACGGTAATGATTCGGCGGGCGGGATCAATGTGGCGGCTTGAGAGAGTGCCGCTCATCACAAATACAAACGCTTCGGGAATTTGGACAACACTCGCAGTCCTAGTCGTCGGCGGCATCCAGAAACTTTTCATCACTGCAATAATTCTGCCGCTCGTTGTCGCCGGTTTGATTCGGCTGGCCTTGGGGGGGCAAGGTCGTGTGCTTGCCATTCTCCTGGCAGTGCCTGTCTACTATTTTTGCGTTCAATCCGTCTTACACACCGAGTACCGTTACGTTCTGATCATTCATTATTTTCTTTTTGTAATCGCCGCCACGGCAATCCACCGCATTGGATGCGTGCTGCGACAGAGATTCAGGGCAAGTCGTGCGCGAAGACATGCCTAAATACCTTGAGGGCACTCTCGTTAGTCGCATGCTGTAACAAGCAAAATCGAAGTTCTTGCTGTTTGAGCAATTCCGACCAACCGAAGCGATCCACGAAATTACGCACCCTACGAAATCGCATTAATGCCTTTCGCGTGAGTTCCTGGATCATCTCTAACGTTACGTTTTATGATGGACCTTAAGAATGTCCTTCCAACGTACCAGATTCTCCTCCGCCTCACGCTGAAAGACTGCGGCCCACTGGTCAATGTCTCTTGAATTAAAATCAGTAAGCACTTTCCTGAGGTGCGTGAGCAATGCTTCGGCATCCTCGAAGTCGTACAGGAGAATGCCGCGGCTTTCTTCCCCCCTTGCCGCAATTACGGGGAGGCCGCACCAAATAGCTTCAATGCGGGACAGCCCGTACCCCTCGTATCGAAATCCGCGAACAAAGACATTACTTTGTTTGAAGATCTGGAGCACTTGCGGATGCGCAACCCGCTCGAGCACGATGATCCAGTCGCGTTGTCGCAGCACCGTGTCCCGGTAGGCTTCGTCGCGTATGAACGCACCATCTATTAGAACCAGACCAATGTTCTTTCCAGATTCGCGCCGAATCGTTTCGACTGCCTCAGCCACAGGAGCAAATCCGTAACTCGGAATAAAAACACCGGTTGAGACCACGACTTTATCGTAGCGCGTGAGGGCTGACTCCAGCTCCCGCGGTAGAGGCTTGGGTTCAACAGGGGGAATCGGAAGCAGAGCGTTGACGGTCCTAACCGTCTTACGGACGCCAATCTCTTTTCGCAAAAACTCACCTATATTGTCATTAACCACCACAAACTCGTCTACCGAACCGACTGACAACCGGAAGAGTATTCTGCGAACGGAACCGAAGGCGTTGAAGCGTGACGGTAGGGAACCATCGTGAACAACCTTGATCCATTTAAACCGCAATACCAACTTCAGAGCGACCCAGATTGGAACCAAGACAGGATTAGGGTATTCGATAAGAAAATGGTACGAGTCAATAATCCTCGCCCTGCGCCCCCTTGTCAGCAACAGAGGAACAAGCCCAAGCCTTCGATAGTTGGTGGGTCTTAGGTTGGGTCTCTTTTGCAGTCCTTCTGACCACAGTTCCACGCCATAGTCCCTTACGAATTCAAACAGACCGCTCGTGAAAATGGCTACGCCGCCATATGGAGGCGGACACGGTCCTAGCAATATAATCCTTCGGCCCATTGCGGCCTATCCTTTCTTCAGGTGAACTTTGGCGAAAACGCCAAGATGGGTCGGCGGCAACATCTGTATAATCCAAACTTACAGAACGCAGGGGCGGCTCAGCAATAGATCCAGGTTTTAGCAACAACCTAAGACAATGAATCTTCAGGAACCAACTCATCAGACAACGACCCCGGTTGATCCGGCGCGTGTCTCCGTGGTCGTGCCGTCGTACAACCATGCGCCGTTCATCGAAACCACGCTGCGCTCCGTATTCAAACAGACTCTTCCGCCTAACGAGCTTCTCGTCATCGATGACGGCTCGGCCGACGGCTCGTCGGCAATCATCGCGCAGGCTTTGAAGGACTGCCACTTTCCTTGTGAGCTGATCGCGAGAACTAATCAGGGCCTCTGTGCCACCCTCAACGAAGCGTTATCGAAGACCCGCGGCGAGTATTTCGCCTACCTCGGATCGGACGATCTCTGGCTCCCCGATTTTCTTGCGGCGCGCTTATCGACACTTGAATCGCGTGTTTCGGCGGTACTTGCTTACGGTCATTCGTTCCTCATTGATGAAGAAAACCAAATCATCGACTGCACGCTTGACTGGGCTCAGTATGTTGATGGCGATGCGCAGGCGATGTTGTTGCAAGAGACCATTGCCCCAATGAGCCCGACCGTTATGTACCGCCGTGCGGCACTGGAACGGTGCGGCTGGAACGAACGAGCGAAGCTGGAAGACTACGAACTTTACCTGCGCCTGACTGCGGAGGGTGATTTCGCCTTCGACCCGCGGGTCTTGTCCGCCTGGAGGCAGCATGGTCACAATACCAGTCGGGATTTCTCATGGATGATTGATGCGCGGCAGGCCGCCCAACGCCGCGTCGCTGACCGCCTGGGTTTAAGCGCAGGGGAGCTCGCACGCTTTCGACACGTATCGCAATTCGCCGGCGCCGAAGATCTCTTGCGACTGGGCGAGAAATCAAAGGCCTTTAAACTTTTACGCCAGAGCTTCACTGGCGCACCGTCTATTGCAGCGTTGGCAAGGCCACTTGCGCGCCTCTGTGTGCCCTACTCTTTGATCAAGTGGCGCAAGAAACGGAAGCAAGGTCGGACAGCGAAGCGATATGGCCCATTGATTATCTAGTCAATCCATCTTTCGTACCATAGACTCAGGTTCAAAAGTGCCCACAGTTGAAAGCCCCAGTCGCGGGCGCCGCGCTGGTGTTCGTCGAATAACCTGGCGATAAAGTTGTAGTCAAACAAATCGCGCTGGCGGAGTGACGAACTCATAACCTGCGCTTCCAAGAACCGGCCGGCCGGCCCTCGAAACCAGCTTTCAACCGGCGCGCCAAATCCCCGTTTTCGTTTGTACAGAACATCTCGCGGCAAAATCTCTTCGAGCGCGCGTTTCAGAATGTGCTTGCCACTTTTGCCCTCCACTTTCAGCGAACGCGGCAGCGAGATAGCGAACTCAACCAGGTGATGATCGAGAAAGGGTACGCGGGCTTCAACTGAAGTAGCCATGGTCATCTTGTCGACCCGCGTCAAGAGCAGTTCCGGCAGGCGCACCTTCAGTTCCAAGTATGTCATTTGGGCGAGAAAGTCCGAGTCTGGACGTTCACGCGCCAGCTGGTCCAGATGCTCGAGCACCACACTGTAAGAAGACAAACCGTTGAGGCTACTGCGGAACCTGTCAGAAAGAAGGCTTGCTTTCAGGGTTTCATCAAAGACGATAGCGGCGCCCCAGAAAAGAGCTTCGTTAGCTCCCAACCTCCTGACTAGTTCACTGGCCTCCGAGTTCTTCATTGTTTTCTCGACCAGGCTTCGCACTGCTGTGCTGGCTGCGCGCCGGGCAAGGGGGGGTAGGCGCTCCGCATACTGCCAGAAGTTTTCATAGAGGGTGAGGTACTTGATGTACTTGTGGTAGCCACTGAAGATCTCGTCCGAGCCCTCCCCCACCAATATAACGATCGTCCCGGACTCCCGCGCTAACTTAGAAACATAGTACAGGGGTACGCAGACCGGATCGGCGAGAGGTTCGTCCTGGTGGAAAACGAGGTCAGGCAGGAAGCTCCGCATCTCCTTTTCACTAATCACGACTTCGTGGTGGTTCGTGCCGAAACGACGGGCAATTTCTCTGGCTGATTCGAGCTCATTCAGTTCTTCGTGATCGCGAAAGCCAACCGTAAAAGTATCGACCGGACGCGACATTTGCTCAGCCATCAGAGCCACATTTGCCGATGAGTCAACGCCACCCGACAGGAAAACTCCAAAGGGCACGTCTGACATCATTCGCTTTTTTACTGACCCCCGCAGCAACCGCAGTAGCTGCGCGCATTGGGCAGCATCGCTTGAATTCTCTGAGACCGCGTTGATTACCGGGGGCAGTGCGTCCCAGTATTGGATGAGCCGCGCATTTCCCAGTCGATCGATGACAAGCATATGACCAGCGGGAAGTTTGCGAATGTCTCGGAAGAGAGTCTGCGGAGCGGGCGCGGCCAGAAAAGAGAGATAGTGGTAGAGCGCATCCTCGTCGATCTGAGGAATCAGCGAGGGGTGGGCCAGAATTGCTTTAATCTCAGAGGCAAAAATGAGCCGGCCACTCTGCTGATGAAAATACAGCGGCTTGACGCCTACGCGGTCGCGTACGAGCAGTAGTTGTTCACGGGTGGCATCCCAAAGCGCGATGGCAAAGTCGCCATCAATCTCGTTGACGAAATCAAGTCCGAGCTCTTCATATAGATGCAGAATGGTCTCGCTATCTGTGCGGGAAGCATATTTATGTCCACGTAGTTCGAGGCCCTTCCGCGGCTCGGCATGGTTGTAGATTTCGCCATTGAAAACTATCCAAACGTCCTGCTCGACGCAGCCGCGCATCGGCTGATTGCCGGCCGGCGAAAGATCGACAATGGCGAGGCGACGAAAGCCGAGCCCCAACCGCCCGGCGTCCAAAATTGTCGCCCCAGTATCGTCGGGTCCTCGATGTGGCATCGTGTCACGCATGCGCTCAACGAGCGCGATGTCGATTCGCGCGTTTGCCGCTCCATATTCCCAGACTCCGCAGATGCCACACATGATCAGAATTTCGGGTTTCGGATTTCTGACTTCGGATTTAAGATCATAGTTAAGTCCCTTTGAGATTTCAGATTTCGATTTTCAGGTCTCAGATCTGAGATTGTTGTTTTGCCTCAGATGTTCGACAAATGCCAGCCGAGCGCCCGTATCTTCCCCGGAGCAGATTGGCACGAGCAGCCAGCGTACGCGCAACGGTACCTCAGCCTCCACCGTCCAGCAGAGAGCGACGGAAGGGATCTTCGAGCCGTAATCCCGCGAAAACCAACGCGGTTCGGAGCCAGGCGCTTTCTTCAAGTCGCGTGAGGCAAGGAGCAATCGCGCATTGTTTTCGTTGTCGCGTATCTCCGTAAGTCCGTCCGCCTTAGGAAGAATCTCAAGTCCGGGCGCAATGTGAAAATAGAAGCGAAAGGTGTGTCTGCCGGAGCCTGACAGCTCGTCTTCGATCAGCCAGTAGCGTTCCGTCTTCTCGAACATGATAGTGCGTCGATGCGTAATTGGCCCGTTTGGTAAATCTTGATAGCCGTAGTGTTCGGCAACCACTACATCGCGTTGGTCGCTGCTCTCCCAGTGCAACTGATGAGGACTGGCCTCGTCGCCGATATAAAAGGGTATCGCTTCTTCAGTCGTGTTCTGTTCTCGCCCGTCAACTTCCACGGTGGAGTGATAACCAGTCGAACGAAATTGATGACGCAGCGCCGGATCAGCGGTGTAAACATAGGTTCCCGGATCGCTGATGAAACTCGTAGCGCAGGCCGCCACTTCTAAACTGAGCGCATCATTGTGGCCGTGGGCGCCCCGGCCGGACAAACCGGTTCCACTGGCGTTAAGCAGCAAATACGAATCCTGGTCACGCAATATGAAGGTGCCGGCTTCAGAAAAACCTGCGGACCTTGCCGCACCCATCTTCGTCGTCGCTAATCCTCTAAATGTCTCCAAACCCCTTTCGCCCAGGAGCCAGAATAATTCCTCCGGTGACTCATCGTTGATCTTGAATGCCGGTTCGTTAAAAAGAGCCGCGGCAATTCCGAGAAGGTAACCGTGGTCCGCGGCCGAGTGGGAAGCAATCGGCATCACTTGTCCGCTATCACTATCGCCAATTAATGGCGCTTGCCCGTCGGGACGCAGATAGGAGTGTAAGTATTTGATCATGGCGTGAAGCTTCTGCCAGTACTCATCTCCGATTTCAATGGTGTTCGCACGGCAGAGAATGAAGGAGTACAGGAAGAGTTCCAGGACGAAGCGGTGATAGCCGGTTGAGGATTCATAGTGAGCTCCGTCGGGAAGGACTTGCTTATCCATCTCCTGCAGCATCTCTCGCAAGCCAAACGTCCGCCATTCATTCGCTTGCTCGAGTTCCGGCAAACAAACTCCCAGCCAGAGCAAACCGACTACGTCGGAAAGGTAATGGTTGCTCGTAGCTATATATGAAAACTCCAGATGACTTCGGATGTAGCGGCCGTGCTGCTCAAACAGCCTGAGCATCATCGACAGACGTTGTTCAGTTAGGTTTGTTGCGCCACGCAACAACTGAAACGCCGCGAGCAGATTCATTGCTCGTAACGCCACCTCCATGGCACAGTTCCAATTGGGACCTAGGCCCGGCCAATTCTGATCTCTCCATCCCTTCACCTGGACAAAGAATTCTTCCGCGAAACCTTCGTCACCCGTAATTGCATAAGCCCGCCCCAGACTTATCAGATGCCCCATTCGATTCAACTCCCACAGAACTCTCATGTCCGCACCGGGGGCATTTTTGAGCGAGACATCGGCATGGTGGTGAAGCGGCCACCGAGCGCCTGAGACAGGATCGCGCAGCCATTCGATCTCTTCGTCGAAACGCAATTCACCGTAACCAAGCAACGGCCAACGGTGATCGGTAACGATCCCGCGCGCCTCATCCAGCAACGCGGAAGCGCCGGCGGGAAACTCTAGGCGCTGAAGTTCTGATAATCTCTCCCCAGGGACTTCAAACGCGGAAAAGACTCTCGGTATGGAACGGGACCGGAAGTGTTCAAGTAGTTTCGGCGTTGGCATGTTGGCGAATTCGCGAGAAAGATGAACTCGGCCAACGCCGGGTCTTTCAAACGATTGGGACCATCGCTCGTAACGACCTCGCAAGGCCACACATCCGCGTCTACTTATCTCGAACAAAGCCGCTCGCGGGCTGACCTGGCCTCGGAAAGCGTGTTTGATTCTTCGCGCAATGGTCATCGAGTAAGTATAAATCCGTAGACGTCCTGATGGTCGTCCCATCCGCGCGCGCGGAAATAGACTTCTCCGAGGCCGATCTCCGCAGCGGCTCGGCGGATCCACTCGGGCGAAGTCAAAGAAATTCCGTAGGCGCTGGCACCCGGATAGTCAGCGAAACCAAAACCTTCTTTACGGTAGGCTGCTATGATTGGCGCGACGTTCTCGGCAGAAATTCCGTATTCAAACTCCTCGTCCTGTAGTCGCTGAATCACACGCTCGCCATGTGCGGTAAAGATGAGCAGTCCATCAGGCTGGAGGTGGCGCGCAAAGGCCCCCAGCACCGCTCGTATCCCGGTGTCATTCAGGTGAGTAACGAGGGAACCACACCAGATAAGATCGAATTGTTCTCCGGCTGAGAACTGATCCAGATTCGACTCGGAGTAAACCGCTTCAGCACCAAACACCCTGGCGCAGAAATCGACTCCTTTTCGATCCAGATCAGACGCAGTCATCTCAGCTTGAGGAAATCGCCGCACCAGAAATCGCAAAACGCGACCGTGCCCACAAGGCAGATCCAGAATTCTCTCTACCGATCCAAGCTGCGCGGCATCGATTGCTTCCTCAATGGACCGTATGGCAGAGAGCCCGACTTTGTAGTAATGCGCGCCGTCTCCGGTGTACATCCCATCGCCCGCCGAAATCCTGGTTTCTACCAGCTTGAGCAGCGAACGTTCTTTCGCCTCCAACGCCGGGTCAGCGAGTAGACGTTGCTTTTGTCTACGGGTCCGCGCAGGCAAGGTTCTTAGCCAGCGGCGCACTGCCCCCAGATGCGAATGAAGGCTTCGCGGCAGCAGGCCTTTCAGTTTGTGGATGTAATCCATGCCCGCTCGGAAAGGTGCGACTCTACGCCTGGCTTTAGCCTAAACGTCTTCAACTGCGCCCTGGTCCCGCACTGTTACCTATGAAGCTTAGTGATGAAAACTTGACCGGGTGAAATTCGCATATCTTGAAATTTTGAACAGCGCTGCGGCGGCTTACCAAGATCAGGGCGCGTGATGTCGGCCATGCCGCATTCATCCACGAGTTCCTTTATGAAACCTACCAAGCCATGATCATGGCTGCGGAACTGCCGCCCGTTAATGACCCTCTTAAGACCAATGATGAACTTTTGTGCGAATGGTACGCGGGTTGCCAACGTGCTTCGGTAAAGCCGGGCCATCAACGATCTGAAACGAAAAAGTCCAGGACTAAATCCGTTTACCCAGCGCGGCTGGAAACTGACGCCGTCAAACCAACTATCCCAATAACCCGTGCTCCAATCCTCGATCACATATAACCCGCCGGGCTTAAGGTGATTGTCGAAAAGGTGCCAGAAACTAATTCGAGTAAGCTCACCGATGTGCGAGCAGTCGTCAATGATTACATCGAAACCATCAGGGGCCGTTTCCGCACCAATCCGATCCAGGAGGCTGGTGTCCTGCTGTTTGCCGGAATAGGTGCGAATTCTTCCGCTAGGGTCTTCGAGTTGGATAGGATTCAGGTCAAGACCGACAATCAGGCCCTTCGGGAAGTAGTCGCGCCAGAGCAGCAACGAGCCGCCTTTGTACACACCCAGTTCTAGCAGGCGCACTTCCCGATTCTGAAGCCTGGCGAAATACTGCTCGTAGTTTCTTAAGTAGTGTGTATGTAGCGCCTTATCGGTATCGTAACTGCTCGCGTCCAGCCCTTTACTCACTTAGGCCCTCACTGATCAACCTTTGTACGTTTCCTTGCTGCTAAATCGGGCAGATTATCACACCACAACCGCTGGAGCTGCTCGTCGCATCAACCGCAGATGTTCGCAGAAAGTGTCCTGGTCGGCGGGTTATCGAAAATCAAGCATTGATTAGCGCATCTGAATCTTTTTCTGGGTGATCGCTCGCACTGAAGTCAGAATATGACACATACTCACCACATTTCTGGCTCGGACTTGAGCCTAGCTCCAACTCAATCGCTGGGTTTTCGTAAATAAAAGATCGCCTGATCACCTTCCCCACGCTTATTTAACTCAGTGGCTTTCCTCGCAAACTCCGTGATCTGCTGTGCTGAAAATATGGAATTCTGGGGGTTGACGAAATAGGAACGCTCGTCCATTAAAGGAATATCTAATAGGTACTGTTCGCTTCCCCAAAACTGAACTGCCGTCGAATCAAATGCCACCTCAGCTACTTCGAATCCCGCTTCCGCTGCCAGGTTCGAAAACGTCTGGCGCGAAAAAATAAAAAGGTGGCGTGGTGCATCGAGCGCTACCCACGCTGTCCGGTATCTCTCCCATGCGTGGCCAACAAGTGGAATACGAATGATGGCCCACTGACCTTTTTTAAGCAGCCGGCTGATCTGCTGCAGGGCATGACGAGGCTCTGGAACATGTTCCAGCGAGTGGCTCGCTATGATTAGATCAAAGCCCGCCTCGAGTTCGTCTAATTCTGCCCTGAGTATCCGGACCCCATTACCGTAAGTAATAGCGGTTTCTAGAAATGGATCTACTCCGATCAGGTTTGTAAAACCGAACTCACGCAAGCTCAGCAGAGTTGTACCGGAGCCGCATCCTACGTCAAGAATTTTGGAGTTCAGGTTGAGTGAGAGGTAAAGGGCGGTGTCTTTGAGATATTCGGGAAACCCAACTGTCATTCGCCTCATGTTTTCGGCAACGTAGCGGCCCAAAAGGTTGTGACGGACACCGGTTGCGTTGCGTTTGCAGTAATAGTCCGCGCTACTTCGCCGCAGAAAAGCGCCCACGCGTTTTTTGAGACGCGCTGGCAGCGTTGCCGGCGATTGCCCCATCGGCTCGTTAGCAGGCTGAAACGAATAATAGCTGGCCGGATAATAAGACTTGAGTTCCGGCACTTTATAAATCTGAAGGGTTCCGCAATGACTGCATTCGATATATTCAAAGGAGTTTCGAGTTCCTAAAAACATTTCCCGGACGATGTGTAATATGTTCCCCGCGCAGTTTCCGCAAATCCGGCAAGTCAAAACATTGCTGATCCCTTTACCCATTTTGTGCTCCGTCAGACTAGCAAGATCAAAGGTTGGCGGGTTTCAGAATATCAGGAAGAGCACTCTCTGGTGCGGATTATTGGGGACTATGAGAATCGTTGGCAAACTCTCTGGCTATCGACCTACCTTGACGCTGTTGCGCGGTGTGCCTAGACTGGCGCTTCGGAGTAAGACGAGGAATGCGGCGCCTTAGTGGGTAATGGTCGTGGAAATTCGCGACCGAGTATAAACCGCTCCCTTAAACGAAGTACGATTTTCTAACGTCCGCACACCGGAACTGAACACATCAGCAACAAATAGCGTTCCAATATCGTCGATGGATGATCCACTGATCCTGATCGACGCCGATGAAATCGAATCAGGGTTACATCTGCGCGAACTCTGGGCCTATCGTGAACTGCTCTTCTTCCTCTCCTGGCGCGATATTAAAATTCGGTACAAGCAAACACTGCTGGGTGCGGCCTGGGCAATTGTTCAACCTCTCTTTGCAATGCTGCTATTTACACTAGTGTTCGGAAAATTGACTCGAATGCCATCGGACGGTATTCCTTATCCACTCTTCGCATACGCTGGTCTTCTACCCTGGACGTTCTTCGCAAATGCGGTTACAAACAGCGGCAATAGTTTGGTCGGCAGCACTAGCCTGATTACCAAAGTCTTTTTCCCACGAGTAATCATTCCCGCCGCTGCGGTTGCCGCCGGATTGCTGGATTTCGTAATCGCTTTCCTGTTGCTCATCCCGCTGCTCATCTACTATCGCATACCTCTAAGGTGGTCGCTATTGATGCTGCCGCTGTTCATCATTCTAGCAACGCTGCTCGCGCTGGGCGTTGGAATGCTATTGTCTGCCCTCAACGTGAAATACAGGGACGTTCGCTATGCTCTCCCATTTTTCATACAAATGTGGCTGTTCGCCTCTCCCGTCATTTACCCGTCGAGCATTATCCCGCAACAATGGAGATGGCTCTCAATGCTCAACCCAATGACCGGAATAATTGAGGGCTTTCGCACCTCAATGTTTGGAACGACCTTCGACTGGATGGCAATCCTTTTCTCAATCGTCATAACGTTGTTCCTCGTCGTTAGCTCAGCGTATCTATTTCGTCGTGTGGAGGACAGTTTCGCGGACATTATCTGACCGATGACACCGATCATACGAGTTGAGAATTTGAGCAAATGCTACAGGATCGGCTCTCGGCCGGCCCATAACAGCTTGCGCGACATGGTGGCGGAATTAATCCGCTCACCTTTCCATCGACTGCGTGGTGGCAACAGATCGGCAGATGAAACGATCTGGGCGCTCAAAGATATCAATTTCGAAGTCATGCCCGGTGAAGTTGTTGGCATTATCGGGCGCAACGGGGCGGGCAAATCAACCCTGCTCAAAATTCTGTCGCGCATTACCCGACCCACGAAGGGACGCTTCTCACTAAACGGACGCGTGGGAAGTCTTCTCGAAGTCGGTACCGGATTTCATTCAGAACTGACGGGCAGGGAAAACGTTTTTCTCAACGGAGCTATTCTCGGGATGAGCAGAAAGGAGATTGGGAGCAAATTTGACGAGATCGTCGCTTTTGCCGAGACCGAAAAGTTTCTGGATACTCCAGTAAAGCACTACTCTTCCGGTATGACGGTACGGCTAGCATTCGCGGTTGCTGCTCATCTGGAACCGGAGATCTTAATCGTAGACGAAGTTCTTGCAGTTGGGGATGCTCTCTTTCAGAAAAAGTGTCTGGGCAAAATGAGCGAAATCTCCGAAGCTGGCAGGACTGTGCTTTTTGTGAGCCACGATATTAGCGCTGTTAACGCTTTTTGCGAACGAGCTATCCTGTTACACGAGGGCTCGATTGCGATGAGTGGCCCGACCCGCGAGGTGGCTGCCTACTATCTGGACCATGCTAACAAGCTTTACTCTCCTATCACCTGGATCAAGTTCCCCGAAGGCAAAAGCAAAGAAATTGAACTAACGGCAGTAACCATCGCTCAGCGTGGCGCCCAGACGAATATCATTGACTGCCGTGAGCCTTTCACCGTAACCATCGAATATGAGAATAAAAAGGCAGTGCGCAATTCGCGTTTTTTCTTGCTGGTTAGAAATGAGAAGGGCGAGCCACTATTTACCAGTTCCGATTATGACCTCCTCAGCGACGTGGCGATAGACCGAAGACCGGGAAAGTTTGTTAGTACAATTTCTCTTCCTGGCGGGTTATTTAAGACCGGAAGCTACTACGGGACTGTGGGCGCAGACATAAAATACGAACGGATTATCTTCGCCGAGAACGACATTTTCCACTTCGACGTTTTCGAATCCGGCGATGATACCCACGCCGTCAGGCACACGCGCGTGGGCATTATCGCTCCCCTTCTACCCTGGCACACCACGGCGAAGAAATCACAAAACTCGTAGGGCTGATAAAAACTCTTGAGTCGAACTACACACAGCCTTCGGAACAAGCTAAGCCTTTCCTCCAAACTTTTCTTGAAGCGCCTTTTCGCCGGGCTCGTTCGTCCGTTTAAAACTGCCAGCGCACATTCCGTACTAAAACAACAAGCGGTGCCACCTTGGAATACGGATGATCTCTTGCGTGTTACGGACGCGTTGTCACGCAAACGACCTTTGGATAAGCAAGCAGGCGAGATTCAGACGTCCATTATCATCCCGGTTTTCAACAAGGTAGATTTCACATTTCAATGCCTTCAATCGCTCTTTCAGGAGATCGATCTGACCACGACTGAAGTCATCGTGGTGAACAATGCCTCTACTGATGAAACCATCCGGGTCCTTGCTCATTTCGGCGACTTGATTCGCGTAATTGCCAACCGAGAGAACCAAGGCTTTGTTGACGCGTGCAATCAGGGTGCCGACGTTGCATCGGGGGAGTATCTGCTCTTCTTGAACAATGACACCATTGTGCAGGCGGGTTGGCTCGGGAATCTCCTGGATACCGTGAAGAACGATTCGTCGGTGGGGGCCGTGGGTTCCATGTTTCTCTACCCTGACGGAAGAATTCAGGAGGCCGGAGGGATCATCTGGAACTCCGGAGAAGCGTATCACTACGGTTGGGGAGAATCACCGACTGACAGAAAGTACAATTTCACCCGCGAGGTTGATTACTGTTCCGCGGCTTCTCTGCTGGTGAGGAAGAGATTATTCGACAAGCTGGGTGGTTTTGACCGGCGCTATGCTCCAGCCTATTACGAAGATGTTGACCTTTGTTTTGGTATACGCTCGCTGGGACACAAAGTTATCTTTCAACCCCTGTCCAAAGTCATCCACTACGAAGGTGTCACTGCGGGCCGCGACACAGCGGCAAACACCAAGACTTATCAGTTTATTAATCGAAAGAAGTTTACCGAAAAGTGGGGTGAGGCTCTAGCCAAACAGTTCGAAAATGATCCGGCCTTAGCTCCCGAAGCAGCGAATCGCAAACGCGGCCCACAGATCATTGTCTTTGACGATCGGGTCCCGACGCCCGATCGCGATGCCGGCAGTGCCCGAATCGTGAATATCCTGAAGTCGCTGGCTCGAATCGGCAAACCAGTCTTTGTTCCGATGAACCCGCTCCCGGAATCTGAACAGTTTTTGTGGAGAGAGGGAATCGAAACCGCTGACGTAGTTGATTACGTTCGGCTAATCAAAAGTCGAAATTTCCGAGTCGCCATTCTGAGTCGCCCGGAGGTGGCAACGGGGGTGCTACCTTCGATTCGGCGGGCAGACCGGAAGACCAAGATAATCTTCGATATGGTGGATGCTCATTTCGTCAGATTGGGCCGAGAGCACGAGATCACGGGGATTCAAAAACTGGCGCTTGAAGCGCGCCGGTCCAGAGATCGGGAGTTGGCGTTGGCCCGCGCCAGCGACCAGGTGTGGTGTGCTTCAGAGGCAGACAAGAAAGCGGTTTCCACTGCAGTTGCGGAAGAGCGGCTCGTGGTGATCCCAACCATCCATGCCCTGCAGGATCGAGGGAAGCCCCCTGAGGAACGAGAGGGGCTGTTATTCATCGGACACTTAAGTCATAGACCGAACAGCGATGCCGTGAACTACTTCATGCGAGAGATGTACCCACTGATCAAGCAGAGTCTACCGTCAGTAACGTTTTATATCGTCGGTAGCAGCGCCCCTCCTGAGATCGAAGCCTATGACTCCGCCACCGTAAGTGTCATGGGTTACGTACCTGATATCAATCCACTGCTTCAAAGTGCCCGAGTCTTCGTAGCGCCTTTGCGTTTCGGCGCGGGGGTAAATGGAAAGATCGGGGAAGCTCTGTCCTACGGAGTGCCGGTCGTCACCACTTCAATTGGGGCCGAGGGTGTTGGGCTGACGTCTGGAGAGAACGCGATGATCGCGGACGACCCGGAGGAGTTTGCGAATAGCGTGTTACGCGTTTACCGGGACATGGATCTATGGCACCGCCTTTCGGAATCCGGCTACAAGCACATTGAAGATCACTTCACTCCCCAGATCGTGGGCCAGAAGATCGAGGACGGGTTGAAGGTGCTGGGGGTAGGGGGATCTGCTTGAGCTTACGGACTACTTGTCCTGCAACGCGTCGAGGATACGGTCAGCGGTGTTCCCATCCCAGAGCGGGGGTACGCGGCGATTTGTAGTCAAAGAGCCGTTGAGAGCGGCGAAAGCGGCAGTGGTAATTTTTTCGCGATCAGTGCCCACGATCGTGTTGGTTCCCAGTTCCACTGTTACTGGACGCTCAGTATTCTCGCGCAGAGTGAGACAGGGAATTCCGAGCACCGTTGTCTCTTCCTGGAGGCCTCCAGAGTCAGTCAACACCAGCCGCGCGTGGCTATAAAGACCGAGGAAATCGAGGTAGCCTAGTGGCTCCGTCAACCGCAGACCCTTCGCTTTTTCAATTCGTTCCCCAAAGCCAAACTCTGCGATCGTTTTTCGTGTTCGAGGATGAACGGGAAAAACTATCGGCAAACGCTCGCTGATCTCTTCAAGCGCATCAACGATTCGTCCGAGGGTGTCCAGGTTATCGACATTCGATGGCCGGTGAAGCGTAAGCACCGCATAATCCTGATCCGCAACTGCTAAATCTTGTCTAATTGCTGACTTTTTAGCGCGGGCAAGTTGCTTGAAGAGCGAGTCGATCATGACATTGCCCACGAAGCGTATTCGCTCCTCGGGAATTCCTTCTGTGCGAAGATTCTCAGCAGCATCTTCCGAGGGGGTAAACAGAAGATCGGAGATCTGATCGGTCAGCAACCGGTTGATCTCCTCCGGCATGGTGCGGTCGTGGCTGCGCAAACCAGCCTCTACGTGGCCGACTTTCACGCCTAGTTTGGAGCAAACGAGCGCGCACGCCAGTGTGGAGTTCACATCGCCTACAACCAGCACCCAGTCTGGCTTCTCGCGAATCACCACTGGCTCAAACTGCTCCATCACTGCGGCCGTCTGCGCAGCGTGGGTGCCGGAGCCCACGCCGAGATAGACATCCGGTTCCGGCAGATTCAGATCCCGGAAGAACGCGTCAGACATCATCGCATCGTAGTGCTGACCAGTATGAACAACAAGCGGCGTGAACTGTTTCTCACGTCGCTTCATCGCTTCCACAATCGGCGCGACCTTCATGAAATTTGGGCGCGCCCCGACGACATTTATTACTCTGAGCATGAGTTGTAGGGGCCGTCCCTCCGGTGGGCGCCCCTATTACGCCCGCGTGGGG
>JACCUI010000055.1 GCA_013811945.1 Pyrinomonadaceae bacterium
GTTACGTCGGGATCGGCGAACCCTTCGCCAAAATTGCCCGCGTCATCCTGGCAGTGGCCGCGGTGTTGATTTGTATCAACGCGCTGCTTGGTTTGGCCGGACATCCGATAATCAAATGGTGAATTGAACCCCGTAAACGCTGGACGGATTTACGATTTTACTCTCTTAAATAATGACCCTTGACAATCAAGTGAAGATTTGAGAGAGTGTCGAATATCGGGCTGGAATTAACCGGCTCGATCAACCTAAAGAAAGAGGAAATATTATGGGAGAATATGCAACATTCAAAGGTCTGAGCGTGAAGATTGGAACATGCGAAAATATGTACTATCTTCGGGCGGATCAGGCAAATCACGCTGGCGATTTCTGGTCGCAAGTGGCGCAACGCATGGCTGAGGGTTACACGCAGCCCGAGAAATGGTTTCATGCTCTGCCGGATAGCGTACCGGCGGTAGAGGCTTAAAAATGAACCAGCAACCCACCCACGGCGGCCGTCGTCCTGGAGCAGGCCGGAAGCCTTCAGGACGCACCGCCTACACAATCCGGATGAAACCTGCGGCAATGAAGAAATTACGCGCCAAAGCCTATCCTAAGGCGCTGGGCGCGTGGTTGGAGCAGATGGTTAAACCTGAAAGAAACATGACAACCGAAACGAAACACACACCTGGACCGTGGCTAGTCAGCGGGTTCGACATATATGGGCCTGCACTTCATTGGGACAATCAACCCCACGCATCACCATCAACGATCGTTGCTTCATGCGGAGAGTGCGCGCCTGACGCTGGAAACTACCGCCACTACCCGACACACATCGCGGAAGCTAATCGCAGGCTGATCGCCGCCGCGCCGGAGTTGCTGCTCGCGCTTCAACAAATATCACACAACGCGGAAGCTCGCTGGTGGAACATGGATAAGGCAGACCTACAGAGCTTTGACGCTTTCAAAGACATCCACGAAAAGGCCCGCGCCGCAATCGCCAAAGCCACGGTCACCTAACACAAACCGCCCCGGATGCGCGAACATCACGGGGCGGTTTGCTGTACCGAATCGGTTACGGCGTCGGCGGTACAACCGGAGGTGTCTGCGCGTCGAGTTGATCCAGCCGATCAGCGAGTGCGCTGGACTTGGCCTGGATATCGTCGAGCAGCGCCTGATCCTGCGGCGTGATTGTGCCTGGCGTATTCTGAAGCTCGTCAATCTTCTTGTTCAACGCTTCCAGGTCGACCACCAGACCGTCGATTGCCTTGCCCTGGCGCGTGTTGAATTCGTTCTGTTTTGCTGCGAAGTCGCTTATTGCAGACATAATTTGGGTGAGTTGAATTGTTAGTTGCCGCCTTAAACAGGCGATTTCTGCGCTCAGTTTGCGCGTTATGATGTCGATAATCCAGCCCATTTTCAACTGACCGATCCTCCCAACGGGAACCGTGGCCGGATTTTCACACCTTCACCTGGAAAATCTTTGTCCCAGAGAATGACGCCGCTCGCCTTGTCGAACGTCAGTTGCTTGTTCAACGTGGCTTTCTTGTTGTCGATTTCGCCCGTGCCGATGTCCAGCGTGGACAGTTGCGTCCCTATCTTCCCTTCGCCCGTAAACCAAACGCCCTGTTTCGTGTCGAGCTTGTCCCGAATCTCAAGGTACGGGACCGTGTTCCCGGACAGGGACCGCATCGAGAATCCTTCCGTGAACGTCTCGAACAGTCCGGGGTAGGTAATCTGGGCTCCGAATGCGTACCCGCCAATCCGTATCGGCAGACTTCCAGAGTCGAACAGCGTGATTGCCCCAGGGTCAGCCGTCGGGAAATGCAAAGCTAACCTGTCGAGCAGGGCTCGGTCGGCGTCGGTAAAGACTGGCATCAGGTCAGATCAGTTGTTCGGCCAGTTGCGCGATGAAGTCTGCCCGTTCAACGATCTGGCGGTTTAATTCCGCTATCGCAAGCCCGATTTGTTCCCTGGACATCTCTTCAGGCGCCCAATCGTCCGGGACGGGCGTCGGCGCTGCCACCCAGCCCTCGGGCAGTTCTGTCGGGTGCGCGTTCGGGTCCGACAACGTCCAGGCGTCAGGCATTGAAGCTGGCGGGGCAGGTGTCGATCCGGGAACGGGTGGCGGTGGCAGGTTTGCTCCAATTGGCGGTGTCGATGGCATGGAAGGAAGGTTAACGAGGAATGGGAGGAAGGCAAGGACGGAACGGTCGCCAGCCCGGAGGGAATCCCCCTCCCGGCAGAACCCCCCTACCCCCTAAACATTGAAGTTTAGAAGGCTCGGAGGGCAACTCCAAGGCCACTTGTTATTCCGCTGGCCTTCCCGCACCCGTGCGGTCCCCTACGGCTGGGCTTGTTTAACCTCGACACCCCGGTTGGCTTCCACGCCACCACTCGATACGAGGGAGCAAAGTTCCGTTTTATCTTTGCCTCAGGGTTGGAACAAAAAACCCAGATCATTCGCATGATCCGGGTCGTTCAAATTGGCGACCCGACGTTAAGACCCCTTGGCAGGGGCTCCGGGGGCTTGCCATCACCTATCCGGACGGGTCGTTACAGGGCCAACCGCTCAACGTTGCGTATGACGCCACAACATTGCCACAGGCCGCGAAACCGTCAAGGATTTATTTCCGTTGACAACCGTTAGTGGAAACCGCTAGACAACTTGCGACGGTCAACAATCAAAGAAAGATTCAATATGCCCCATAAAGACGATGTCCTGATGTGGGTCGGGCTTGCGGTGACGGCGCTTCTAATCACACTTGCATTTCTATGAGCACGATACGCATGACGGTTTACCGGGAGAGCGACGAGGACGAAGCGGACGACGACGTGGTTGAGGTCGTTGTCGAGTACGCGTATCATCGAACGTTATTCGGAGCGCGCGATTCGTTGAGCGGTAAGGCCGGTGCCGGACCTCCGATTGAACCGGATGAACCGGCGCACGTTGAGATTCAGTCCGTAACGATGGCGGACACTGGAGAGGAAGTTGAACTCTCCGATGATGAAGCGCGGGAATTGATGCAACGCATCGAAGCCGCAATCACGGACGATCTCGACGATCATGATTGACGGGCTTTGTCCAAACGAGGGACCGCGTCATTGCGTGAATCAATGCGCGGTTGCCCCCAGCGCGCACGTAGGCGCGCAAATCTTTCGTAGGCGGCGTCCAGCAGACATGTGGCACGGTCAACATCCCTGACAACCGCTGTGCCCCAGCCCATCCCGGCCCGTCGTTGTCGGTGATGACGACGACACTTCGGACATCCCACCTGGCCAGTAACCGAACAATGTCCTGTTCGCTTCCCTGGCAGGATGGCCTTCCAATCGTCGGAATTCCTATCGTGATCGCTGCGGCCAAGTCCGTTGGCCCTTCGACGATCGCGACCTCGGGCGCCTTGGACGCTTCGGAATAGAACAGCCCAGCGCGACTGCCGCGAATCGCCCATTTGTGGCCGGTATGATCCCGGAGCCGAATGCCGATGATTTTCCCTGTCCAATCCCGCATCGGAAACGCAAACGCATTGTGGCTCTGAGCCCATGCCGTTCCGATGGCTTCCAACGATCGTGCAGTGACCCCCAGAGAGCCCGCAAGCTGCGCGATCATCTCCGGCCACGTCTCTGATTCAAACCCGCGCATTATGGCTTCCGCGTCGATTGTGACCGGTCGAGGCGTGGGCGGCGCCTGAACAGGACGATAAACCCGTTGCGGGTCACCAAGGGAATGAAGCCACCCTCCGGCGTTGCCTTTGGACGGGCGTGAGGATTCTTGCCGCATGCACAGGCACAAATCCTCCGAGAGCGTACACCAATCGGGTTTCTTGCAGATTGGGCACGGATCAGCCTTCGTGACCCGCACCCAGTGCATTTCAGGGCGAGGGTTCACTGCGGCGCTGGATGCGTGACATGCGAAAAGGATGGTAGGTATTTCTCGAAGTCGTGTCGCGCGCTTATCAATTCTTCGGCAGCATGCTTGCACCTGATTGGAGTTTCTTCCGCGTCGCATTGTTCGAGGAGTAGAGGCATACCCGACGCGACGCTATCGATAACTTCCTCGCGGGTGGCGAGACGGCCCATGCAGTACCATTCCACGCAGCGGTACGGTTCTCCGATGTGGAACAGAACCCCGCCTTTGCCGTCTCCAAACGTGGAGTAACTCTCGACTGTCCATAGACCAGCCACGCCTGGATTACGCGTTAGACCAATTCCAGCCATGATTCCGTGCTCTGTTACCTCGTCCTCGCGCCGCTTCGTGTTTGGTCGTGTAAGGAATGGACAATTTTTCGCGGAGTAGTGGGCGCAATCGTGGTGTGCCGGAGGCTCTGCACTCGTCCGATTGATGCCGCACATCGGACCGATGACGAACGTTTTGAAACGCCCCAGTGGCTCGCCGCACACCCAGCACAGTTTCTCCATCACGGCCCGAACAAATTTACGACCATCCATCACGCGGAAGTCGTATTCACCATTTACTCGGTCCACGAACCACGGAACAGGGAACCCGCGCAGCCTTGGCAGCTTGCGCATGCGCGTTGGAATTTTCTCCGGATCAATTCCGGCAGCGGAAGGGAACGGACAAGTATTCATTGTCGTTAAAGGGAGAATTTGGCGTTCACTGCGGCACGGGCGGTGTAGGCGGCGTGGTTACAGTCGGCGCGCTGATGATGCTGATTGCCGGTGGCGGGTTCGTGTCCGACTTCAGTCGAATCGAAACCGTGTGAACGTATTGGGTAATCGCAAACTGCCAAATACCCACGATCACCGGCTCTTGACCTGGCGGAATAAACCCGACGTAGCTCCGGCGCCCGATCTGAGTCTCGTTGACAGTGTGTAGATCGCCGGTTTTTGGATCAACCGAAATCAGGTCTGGGCTACGGTTGGTAAAGAGCGCCGTGGATAGGAGAACGAGGTTGGTGAACATTGTTTTAGGGGGTTGGTGGCGTGTGTTTCGTGATTCTCAGCACTGATCCGACTTGTTCTACCCACGGCAATTCACCGTGTGTTTCTTCGATTTCCCTAAGGATTTTCAAGAGTTCCATCACCGGAATCGGAAGATTGATTTCAGTGATGATTTCGTCAGGAGCACCTGGATCATAGATTCGATTGTTTTTCATGGTTTTGGTTGTTAAGGAAGCGGATCGCCGCAGCGCAGTCGGTTTCGGACACGTCGGACGCCCATACGCATTGGTCACTGATTACACCGTTATCTTGCAGCGCATTCATCACTTGCGTTTCGTTCAGGTTTTTTGTGGCTATATAGACTTCAAGGAGTGTCACGCGGCACGCCTCTGTTTCTTCTTCATGTTCCATTCCGCGACGGATTTTCCGATTATCGCTTGACCCTGGCGATAATCGACTCGTGACGGATCGATTCCATTTCTTCGCAATATCCAGTCCTGCTTATCCGAAAAAGCGCGTCCGTCTCTGCTCTTTCGGTTGTGGCCGTTCGATTTCATAACGTCCCCATTGTTGAACGGGTTGACGTTTTGCAGGTGGAAAGTGGACTTCGCCAGTAAATGATTCTTTCGCACCTCGATTTCCATTCGGACCCTGTCTGCTGCTTCGCGCTGCTTTTTCTCGATTTCAGCCTGAGCGTTCGTCAGCGTGACCAGCATCCGAACGGGTTTACCATCTTCAATCGCCTTCTCTTTGGCGTCCTGGATTGCTTCCTCGCTTACCTTCCCGCCAAGCACGTCGGCGCAGGTGATCAGCTTGTGTTTCCCGCTGTTTCCGACGAAATCGAGAATGCGGCAATACGGTTTCGCGCTGGCCGCTATCGCTGCACGTCGCCCTTCTGCTGTTGAAATTCCGTCCACCAATCCCGGCAACGGTCTCGTTGATCGCCCGATGATCTGTGTGTAAAGAGCGCGGGACTTGGTCGCTCGCGCAATGGAGATCAATTCAACAAACGGATTATCGAATCCAGTCGTCAATACGCCGCAATTGGCTACGACGTGGGTTTCCCCATTTTGGAACCGGTCGAGAATCTCTCGCCTGGCAATCCTTGGTGTCTTTCCGCAGATCCATTCAACCCCATCCATAGCCCTACTGAATATGTTCGCCGCCATTTCGGCTTGAGCAACGGAAACCGTAAAAATGATTGTGCGCCTCGGTATCACCTTGAGTGCTGACAGGTATGATTTCCATTCTGGGACCGGGACAGACGAAAGCGTTTGAGGTGTGAGCGCGTGGACAGCTTCGAGTGTCGCCTGACAAATCTGTTGCATGTTTTCCTCGCGCTCCATCACAGCCGCAAGCTGACCTTCGTTCAGGTCTCCAGCCGTCGTCGTTATGTGCGAATAGTCCAGAGATCCGACACTGACGTATTGCTGCGTTATATCCACAAGCCACCCATCCTGGATTGCGTCCAGGATGCCGTACTCGAATGCAACCGATTCGTAAATCTGGCCAAGCGCCTGTTCATCTGCTCGATCAGGTGTTGCAGTGCAACCCAACACTTTCAGGTCCGAGTTCTGCCTGTAGTGCGCGATCACTTCGCGCCAGCTTGGCGCCGTGCTCATGTGCGCTTCATCGCAAATCACCAACCCAAATTCGTGCGGCTTAAACCGGAGATACCGGCGCTTATCTTTAGGGCCTGAAATCTGAGTTTGAATGCTCGAAACGACCACTGGCATTCCGTTAAACAGTCCAGTATTCGCGTAGAGATCAGCCTTTTCGATTTCAATACTCAACCCCGTGACCGCACTAATCTTCTCGCGTGCTTGCAAAATCAATTCGTCGCGATTTGCCAGCACCATTGCTCGCTTTGGCTGCATGGATTTGATTACGTGCGCGAAGATTACCGTTTTACCTGTGCCTGTGCCTGCAACGTAAAGCGTGCTTCCCTTGGTTTTGAACTCGTCAAGGATCTTGTCGTGAGCCTCTTGCTGGTACGGGCGCAGGTTCATGCCTTGAGTGCGTTCTCTCGCATTTCCTTGGCTTCCTTAATTGCGTGATGATCGTACGCATATTTGGAGATCATTCCGGTGCCGCTACAAAATGTGCATCCAGCCCCTGGCCGTCCCTGACACGAAGTGCAAACGGCGTAAGGTTTGGCGTTGCTCAGGTGACAGTGAAGTTGGGCAATGTTGTCGATGACCCTGTTGCTCACCTTGGCGTAGAGGACGTCGCTTTCTGATTTGGCCTTCTCCATCCTGGTTTTGAGCTTGCTTATGATCGTCAGCAAATCTTGCACTTCCTGGCGCCGGTTCCAGACTTCTTGAGCCTGAATCGGGATTGGATAACCAAGGCAGTCCCGGACCACGTCATCCTTTGTGGCCTTGGCTTTGGCGGCGGCGTCCACCTTCTTCTCGGCGGCGTTCAGGGTGGTTTTGCCTGATTTTACATCATCGAGCAGGGCTGGATCAGCGCGCTTTACCTTCTTCGCAACATTTGCGGAATCGACGGAAATGTGATGTTTTCTAGCAAGCGATTCCCCAATGTTTTCCCTATTGTAGGAATTCCTATAATTGGAAATCATTGGGCTTTTTGCGAATTCCGGATTCCCAGGCCGCAACGCCTCCAAGTCGGCAACGATCGCTGCTCGTTGGGACGTGGTAAGCAAATGGCGTCTCCCGTCATTCTGGTCCAAAACGAAACCAATCGGGTCGTCGCCGGTGTAATCCCGAAAATGGGCGGAGACACCCGTGAGCATGCAAGCATCGTATCGATGCCGTCCGTCCAGGATCTTTCCCTCGTACAACCAAATCGGGTTGTGCAACCCTCGGAGCTTGATCGATTCAACGATTTTTGCCATTTCAGCAGGTGGTATCGCCGGATAACAGTTGGCGATAGGGTGAAATTCGTATTCGGTCATGGTCGTGAGGTGTTTGCCCTGTTCCGCCGCCTGAAGTCATCCCGGCTGAACAAGAGGCGCATTGCGCGCTCCCAAAAGGCCGCAACAAGCGTCGGAACAGGATAAACGGATTGCTTTGTTCATTTTAAGCGGGATGAGCGCCGTTGACCATTTGTTTCATATTGAGCGGTGAATGTCAATTATTTGTGGCATTCCTTGTCGTGTTCGCAGATCGTGCAGTTCTGTGTTCCATTTCCGTCGTAATTACCGCACGGAACGGGGATTGATTTCAGATGCGAATCCCATGAAATTGGTTCGCACACGCAACCGTTTGGTATGTCCAGCCAATCCGGTTCGTGGTGCTCGTCCTCTCGCACGCCGCAAATTTTGCAGACCCTCATAATCACATGTTGTTTGCCACATCCAAAAACTCACGCACCGTTCGGACGAGGTGAATTGTGTGACCAAGTTTTGACGCGCGCTGCGCCATTCCGATTTGTTCGCTGCTCAACTTTCCAGTTCTCGTTTTGACTTCCACGAGGATCGTGCGCCCTTCGCAGGCAAGAATGATGAAATCAGGCTCTCCTGCTGTCCGATGCGTGGCGTGCGCCATTGACCCGTGAAATACCACCCAACCGCGTTGCGCGCATTCCTTCAGAATCCAGGTGTGCAAATCTTTCTCGGGTGTTGTGGCTGGTTCTGGCTTGTCATAGCGTTTCGGGTGCTTTGACAGATACGCCTGATACTCGCATTGCGTCATTCGTGGCATATTAAATTGTGTATGGCTCGCAGGATGACTTCCGCGACTTGCGGAACGATGGCGTTGCCGAGTCCGCGCAATCGGTCCACCCGGTTCTTGACTCCGGTTGCGACCCTCGGAACGTCAGGCCACTCGGAATGGAAGAGTCCCGCACAAGCTGCCATGTGCGTCCAATCTGCTTCCGCACGAGACATGGATCGCCATACCGCAGCAAGCGTGTTCGATGGGTTTCGCATAGCCCCAATCGCTTCGCAGGCTTGCCGCAAATTTCGCAAGTAGCCGAATGCCTGCGCCAAGGCTTCTTGTCGTCTCTCCAATGCGCCTTCGTGTGGCACGCCGCACAAAGCGTCACCAAGTTCAATGGCGAGTTGTTGGAACGATCTTTGTCGAGATGATGAATCCCTATTTGCGATTTGCCCCCACAACTCTCGCAAGCGAACCTCAAGACCTGCGAACGAAGTAACTTCGAAATCCAACCTTTGACTGGCATCTATACCTCCGTCCAATTCTTCGGGTAGCCCATCAACCACTCGACAAAATTCGGGTTCAGGGAGCCACTCACAACATTCACGCCGTGCGATTGCAGACCGTCGCGACGATTGCCCGTTGGCGTCGGCATGAGATGAACAGTTCGTCCTAGAAGCCCGTTCACCGGCACGTTCGCACAACTCCTTGCCGTTCCGTCCTTGTGATCCCGGCTCGTCGGAGTTGGGAACAGCACTTGATTTCTGAGTCGTTGGTATGTTTCGGCTGGGCGTTTGCCCACCGCAGCCGCTTCGCTCCACGCTTGCATCGCAGCCGGCCCGTCGCTCTTGTGATCCTCTGTGCTCGGAGTGAGCCACAATCCAGACTCGGTTTCGCCTGTGGCGGGCATCGACACCGCAAGCTGGAATAACAAACGTCCTTGTGGCGTAGCCGATGCCTTCCAAGTCAGAAAGCACAGTGTCGAGTTCCATGTTGATGATGCCAGCAACGTTCTCTCCAAGCACCCAAGCGGGTCTTGCCTCTGCGATAACGCGGAGCATTTCCGGCCAGAGATGACGGTCATCTGCCGTGCCCCGTCGCTTCCCGGCGCAGCTGAATGGCTGGCAAGGAAATCCTCCTGTGATGAGGTCGCACGGGATTCCTCGGACGTTTCGGATGTCTCCGTAGTTCGGCACGCCTGGCCAGTGTTTGGATAGGACCGCTGAGGCGTATGGGTCGATTTCGGAGAAGCCGATTGTCTCGAACCCGGACCGTTCAGCGGCGATTGAGAATCCGCCGATGCCGCTGAACAGATCGATGTGAGTTGGTCGCATGGGAAAAGCTCCCGTGGATTCATTCGTGGCATTTCCCCTTTCCGTTCTTGAACAATTCCTGAGCCAGAACGTAACGCGCTGCAATCACGCGAAATTTTTGCGTCGATCGAGCGCCAAGTTTCTCCGCCGCTGTCTTGGCGATGTTCTGAACTGTGCTTGCCGCCCGTGGACGTTTCTTGTTCCGCGCGATCTGCATCACGGTCATGCCTTTACCGTATGCCATGAAAATTTCACGCTCACATGGCGATAGAGATGTCACTTTGACAAACTTAAGAGTAAACGATTCTGGAATTTTCATTTGGTGTTCGCTGTCAATATCTCGTCCAGCTTGGATTGAATATAGATGAGGTGTCCACCGCAATTCGCCCCGTGCTCTATTCGACGTTTTATTTCGCTACTCAGATTAAATAATTCAACTTTCAACGTAAATTCACCATTCGACCACGATGTCTTACACATACGCCGGACGCGGCGTGTTTCGGCACCTTTACTTGTCATAGGAAGCATGCCGACTCCTTCTCTATTCCACCAAACATCAAACGACTCAGCCGCTGATAGAATCATGGCAACCCACCGTTCGTTCGCTTGTGTTTCTTGGTTCGTTTCTCGTTCGCAAGCGAATGAAGTTTGGAGATCATCGCATCCGTACGGTGGGTTCTCAGGTGGCCTGAGCAACCCGCTTCTGATCCCGTAAGCCACGAGTTTCGGAGCTTCGTCGATGATGGATTTTCTGATGAATGAGAGAAGCATAAATGTCAGACGTTGATAGCATCCCGTTCCTTGCTGATTCTTACGCTTGCCTTGGAGACCTTCTTTGCGCTTACACCTGGAACCTTCGAGCCCGCATCGAGAAGTTGGCGGATTTCCGAGAGCCGAGGTTTCAGGTCCACCGCGAACGGGAACGCCCTGTAAAGCGTGTGAATGTCCGTTACCTGGATTTCCCAATCTTCGCGCACAACCTGGCCTTCGACACGAGCCGGAGCGATGACCGGCAGCGCAGCAACCCGTTCGCAATACTCCTGGTTTACACGGTCCAGTTCGTCGTGTGACTTCGCGTCAGCAAGCGCCTTCTGCCGATCAACCTCCAATGCGTTCAGTTCGGTTTGTTTCGCCGCTTCTGCCGCGCGCACCCTTGCCGATTCCAACGCCTGAAAGTTGGCGATCAGCTTTGAGACTCGGATATCCTCGACGGCTAAGTCCTTGACGAACTCCTCCGCCGTCGAATCAATCTTGCGCCCGTAATCCAGCACTGGCGCCTTGGCTGCCTTCCGGGCATCCTCGGAGAGCTTGAGCACGCGCTTGAGTTCGCGCTGGGCGGTCACGGCGGACTCCTGCTCCTCGGCATTGGATACGCGCCCTATCAGACCCGCGAGCGCGAGAGCTGAGTCCTTGATTTCCAAAGCCTCGACGCTGAATTGCACAGTGAGCCCGGCGTCGTTGCGGACCAGTATGGCATTGTCGCTCATGTCGTCGCCTTCCCTTTGACCTGGTTCATGGCGTTAATCATCCCAGTTTTCGCCCTGATAAGGCGCTTGGCTTCGTCCGTTGCAACTTCGTCCCAAGATGTGAGTTTCTCAGCGTTCGTTACGACACCCATTTCAGACGCCCACTGCTTGAACGTCTCGAATGTGTGCCCGGCGGTTTCAACAACGCCAGCCAACATCGCCTGTGCCGTTATTGGTTTCAGTTGTGCAGCGGGTTCTTTGACCGGCGCCAGGGCCATTTCGGACTCGACCACTTCATCGTTCGACGGTGTCGCTTCGATCGTGATTTGATTCGGCAGAACTGACGGAATCTCTCGGGCTTCCTCTTCGTCGGAGATCCCCGCGAAACCGAACGCCGTTCGCGCGGCCTGGATGGTCGCTTTGTGCCGCAGCATTCGCCGCGGGCGGGTGTCCCACGGCTCAGTTTTGCGGTAACATTCCGAGAACCATTCCGTCACCTTCGTCGGACGCGACCTGTCCTTGCGATGAATGACGCCAGTGCAGGACAACGGGCTTCCGTCCCCGTCCATTTCCTCGATGAATTCGATCCCGTCGAATTGTGGATGCTCATTCATTAACCGCAACCAGCCATCCACACTTACGACCGGCTGAATGCCTCCACCCTTCGCTGGGAATGCGTAAATTTCTCGCGTAAATGGGTTGAGCCCGTACTGGTTCGAGACGATGACGAGCGCCATCATCTCTTCGTTGCTGGCCCCCTTGAAGGCTGTTACTTTCAGCGTTTCAAGGAGTTTGTTCGGGTCCACGTTGAACCTCTGGGCCATCACGCCCATCGCAGTCTGCTTAGTTGTTGTCAATGCTGTGCTCATATTGCTCTTTCGTTTTGTTTTCAGGATCGTTGTTCAAATCTCGTTTCCCCATCCAAATAATTGCCACGGACACGCTGGTTACGATCAACGCTGACAGGAACACGATTCCGATTGCTACTTGAAGCGTGCTCATTGGGATTTCGTTTTCGCCAACGATTCGAACTTTTCGGCCTGTTCCAACAGCACCTTCTCCTCGGACCGTTTCTGTGATGCCCGTTCGGTCGGATTGCCGAAAATGTTTTCGTGAAGATTTTCCAACGCATTGTCCAGGCTCGGTTGCGAAAGCACCAACCCAATTTGAGAGTGCAGCCCACAACTGAAATCGTAATGCTCGTCACCGTGGTATTTATTGCCATCCCTGTACCAACCGTCGAGCGTGATACAGTAAATTTCGAGTGATGGGTTTCTCAACCGCATGTCAGCCAGTTTTGCCGCGACCCATTCTATTACATCGCGTTCGGATATTTTATCTAGGACTGAAGGATCGGGTTCGACTCTTTCGTATGATGATGATTTCATTTTGGCTTTCGGTTTAGGCGGAAGAATTCGCGCAATGCCGCGTTGCAGGTAAACGTTATCGTTACCCCTTGCGATTTGGATTCCCGAAGACTGTCTCGAACGTCAGGCGCTGGGTGGAATCCAACAATTCGCAAGGTGCGCTCTTTTTTTGCCATGCCAAAACGCATAGCCCAAAAGACCAGACGAACGCAAGCAAAAGTTTTTGTTATTTACATTGAACCGGACCAGAATAAAACCTCGGACACTGCCCCGTCTTTCGAAATCCTGACTGTTTCCTCTCTGCTGGTGGCACCTGGACCATGCGGTATTTGAATTTTGGTCCGCATCGAACGTCCTCAACTTTGTTCAACAGAATGGTGCTTCGCACGAGCCGCCCTCCTGGATTTTTCTTTTCGATGGTGACGGCGTTGCCCCTCACGTCGAGAACGAGCCACCATGACTTTCGATACTGCACCCTGAACCCGGCCAGCACGAGCGCCCTGGTCAACGGTGCTGCCTGGTAACGCGTGACTATGTCCTGAAATTTCTCCAGCGATTTTGGATCGGACGAAACATCCGGATGACACGATTTAACGATGCGCCGAAACTTCGGCTTCAATTCGCCCTTAGTTAACCGGACTTCGCTGTGGTTCATTGTCTCATTCGTTCGCGCTCACGAATATCGGAGAAGGTCGTTGAGAAAAGCCTTTTCGCCTGGTCTGGAGTCATGGCTTTAAACCGCTCCAAGTTGCCTTCTGATTCAAACCATTCTCGATACGCCACACCGACTCTCTTTTGGTATGCTTTAAGTTCCGATCTATCCATCGGTTCGCGTTTACCATCGCGCAGCACTGTTGCCGCGGCTGATATAACCGGCAGGAACACGCCAGCGTTAGCCTTTTTGGAAAGCGCCTTCCAGACTGGATCTTTGTTCACGCCTGACGACAGGAATGTCCACGGATAACGCGGGCGTTGAATCGGTTCGCCAAGATCATTCAAAACCGGCCCTTCGCCGACTGACCACCTGGCCACGGGTAGTTCCTTCTGCAAAAATTCCCACCACTCATGCGCTTTGACCACGTCGCCGTTTGCCCATGTATCAATTTCCTTGAATATCGACGGAACGAGACCGCCAACTGTGCGCCCGGCAAATGACGCAATTGATCGCGCGCCTGCATCCTTGGACAATTGCGGCCCGCGATCTAGTAGCATCCCAACGCTTGAAAGGAAGTTTTGGTCCAGGATAACAGCCTTTGCACCGGCCAATGCCGTTGCGAACCGCGTAAGTTCCGTGCGTTCAGCCCATTTGTCCGGTGCATACCTTTTCGAATCTGACCAGTTCCCGATGAACGCAAGCGGAATGGCAAGCGGGCTCTGACGATAATCCCAGTAACGACCACCGATCTTGAGCGAGTAACGGCGGACGCCTTGTTCTTCGAGTTGTCTCCGCTTGTTCGGGTCCACAGTTTCCATGCTGCCCGTCACTTGGAAACTCGGATCATCATCGTCAGACTCCGAAGCTGACAGCATCCAGAGACCGATAAGCGCCATGTGCGACAGAACAACCTTTGCGCGAAGTTGCTGCCATTCTTCTAGGGAGATGTTCGTCGGAACTCCGATGATCTCACCGTACGCCCGAGCCCTCTGGTGGCTGACGATCCTGGCCAGAGCCAAAGGCGAATGTTGCAACAGCATGTTCCCGACGTTCGCAGAAATCCTGACGAACGGGACGATGGGTATTAAAATAGGGAACTTGTTTCGAGCCGCTATTACCGATCGAGCAACGAACCCCAGTAACCCTTTCGGTTCGTCGTTCAGCGTTGCGACCAGCGCGAAATTGCTGCTGTTCTCGATGATCTCTGAAGGTCGTTCCTGTTCAAGAATCTCTATGACTCGGCGATTCCTGTCATTCGGGTTTGTGTGACCTTCAGAAATCTCCTGATCAACAACTTGCGCTGCGGTTCGATTGCCGTAATCCAGTAGAGGTTTGTCCGGATCAATGTTCAACATGTCCGCAATGAATCCTTTCAACTCAGATCCAGTCAGGCCACCTTCGCGCCCTTTCTTCCACGCATCCCACGTCGCTCGCATCTCGACGTTCCCGTCATAAAAGAAACTGTCAACGGCAAGCATGAACCTGGAAACGAACCGTGCATTGCCAAGGAATCGAACGAAAGAGTTCTCGGAATATTGCGCGTTCTCAAATGCCTGACTAGCCTCTCTAACGTCCAACCCGATCCTGGACGCTGGCGCACCGCGTTTGATTATGGCGCTGAACTCGCCACCAGCAATGTTGTAACTGAACCCGCGCCACAGCGCCGAAATAAGGCTCGGTATCGTGGCGGGTTCCCTGGCAGCGAACGCCAAAAAATTGTCCACCAACACAGCGGCGTTACCGATTATGTTCCTGCCTTGCGTTCCGATTCCTGACAGGATTGATGCATACCACCAGCTTGTCAGTAGTTCGGTATTTGAAATACCAGATTCGCGCTTCAACATGTCGTACACGGAACGGATGGCTTCATCCCGCTGCGACCCTTCCGGCTTGTCCTGAGCCGATTGCGCCGCATTGAACAAGCGCGTGGCAAGTGCCTGGCTGAACTGTGGAAGACCATATTCAGCCGCCAAAACGTTTCGGAACGCTGCGACGTTCAGCGCGCCCATGTTCGCCAACCGAATCAATTCCGGTAATCGTTTCCTGATTCGCGCTGTGTCCGATTCTGTAACGTCCGGTATCGGTTTCTTCTTCTCCAACTCTTGTCGGATCAACTTGAACCGTTCCGACTCGAACGACGCCGCGAGGATATTGGCCAGTTCAAGTGCGTCCTCGATTGAAAGCGAACGCAATTCCGGATGTTGCCTGATCGACTTGTAAATTGACTTCCTGATTTCACCTTGAGTTTTTACGGACGATTCGAATATCTCCCGGAATGTCAGTCCGGCATCGCGTAAAGCTGCCCGCAGAACAATTCTGGTTACAGCCTTTGATTTGCCGACCAGCTTGACCGTTTTCGCGATTGCGGCGTCAGCTACGTCGATCAACACGTTACGAATATGATCCGAGACGATGTTCGGAAAACGTTTGGCCAATCGTTCGTGCTTGATGTCGAGCATTGCGAGGTAATCCATCAGCGGCCCGGACACTCGCGCCATTGCAATGCGTTGGTTTTGAGCTTGCAACCCCTGGCCTTGCTCACTGCCAACGTTCTGTGCTTGTTGGTCAGCAAGTTTCGCAATGGACAACCATTTCTGTTTATCAATCAAATTTGCGCCCTGCCACTGTTCCAGCGCCCGCGTGCTGATCTCGGTCAGAATGACGGTTTTGAGCGCGTCATTGATCCCGTTCATCCCGACATCGGATCGCATCAGATCAACGCGCGCATCGTCCAGATCGCCGTCGTGTTCGTCTATCCATATCCCGGCAAATTCCAATCGCCCTTTCTCAGTCTGCGTTGCGTAAAGGAGTTTCTGTTCATCCGGGAACATCGTGAACGCCGTGGTCTCTTTGCGTTTGCTGTTTTCCGGTCCGGTAGGCTGGTTTTGAACGGTTAACGGCAGGGCGCCTTCGAGTTTCGTTCGCAGGTCGACTTCGTCGATCGGTTCCGTTGCGTGCGATTTGATGTAGGCAATGGCAGAGTCGATGGCCACCTTGAC
>JACCUI010000084.1 GCA_013811945.1 Pyrinomonadaceae bacterium
CGGAGATTCCCAGAGTGCTGAAAAACGTGAAGGCGCCGGGATTCAAATTCGACCCGAACGATACTACTTACTTCCTGGGCCGCGAGACGATCATGGCCAGCAAACGGCCGGGAATGGCGATTTGGCGTGAAAAAATCTTCGCCCTCATCTCGCGCAATGCCACGAGCGCAACCGCCTACTTTTGTTTACCGCCTGATCGCGTGGTCGAATTAGGTTCGCAGGTGGAGATCTAGAAACCACGAATCGATTTGTAGGGGCGTCCCTCCGTGGGCGCCCCACCGCAGTCGCCACTCTGGCGGTCAGGGAGTTCCGCGCTTCACAATATGTCTGCCACCACCACGTGGGGCGTCCACGGAGGCACGCCCCTACAGCGTATTCGACGCCGCCGAACGCGTCTCGCACTTTTGGCATACAATCAGGCGCATGAAGCTTATGCCGCTGGAAAAGAGCTGGACAGGCTATTTGATCGCAGCCTCTGGCATTGCCGCTACGACTGCGGTGCTGAAGTTATTCAGCTCACACGTCAACGCCACTACCGTAGCCCTCGCCCTGTTGCTCGTAGTACTCCTGGTCGCCACCAGGTACGGCGCCAGGCCAGCCGTGGTGGCCTCACTGCTCGGCGTTTTGTGCTTCAACCACTTTTTTCTACCGCCGTTGGGCACCCTGACTATTGCCGCTCCGGATAACTGGGTCGCCCTGATTGCTTTTCTCGTGACCGCCATCACCGTGGGACAGCTTTCGGCCCACGCAAAACGGCGTGCCGAAGAGGCCAATGCCGGTCGCCGGGAGATCGAGCGACTCTACGAAGAGTTGCGCAATGCGTTCGAACGGGCAAGCCACGCCGAAGCCCTCAAGCAGAGCGAGAAATTAAAATCCGCGCTGCTTGATGCCGTCACGCATGACATTCGCACGCCGCTCACGTCGATCAAGGCATCGGTGAGCACGCTGCTCGAAGAACTGCAATCAACGACGGTCCAGGGCGGCCCCGTGACTCTCGACATCGATGCGAGAAACGAGATGCTGGAGGTGATCGACGAAGAATGTGACAGGCTCAACCGATTCGTCGAAGGGCTGATTGAACTGGCGCGGATCGAAGCGGGCGAGTTGCACCTGCGTCGTAGGTGGGGAGTTGTCGATGAGATCTTTGCCATGGTGCTCAAGCGGGCTGAGCCGCTGACGCGTAATCACAAAGTAATAGTTAAAATTGCGGACGAACTGCCTGCGGTTCAGGTAGACGCGCGGGCAGTGGCCGAGGTCTTGTTCACCCTGATTGATAATGCGGTGAAGTATTCGTCGGCCGGAACGAAAATTCTAGTTAGCGCTCAGCCGGCCGACGCTGAGATGATCCAAATTGCCATCGAAGATCAGGGTCAGACCATCCCCCGCGATATTCGTGAACGCGTATTTGACAAGTTTTTTCGCGCGACACGCGACGGCGATACGAGCGACACTATTCAGCCTAAGGGCACCGGGATGGGACTCGCGGTCGCGAAAGGAATCGTCGAAGCGCATGGCGGACGTATCTGGATCGACGAGAAAGTTGAAGGGGTGGGAACGCGCGTCGTGTTCACCCTTCCCATTGGCGAACCGGAACCTCCGCCCGAGCGATCACCGAATGTGGTGGCGGGAGCCATACGCCAGGAGATGAACTGATTGTGTTGAGCCAGCCGCCGCGCATTCTGATCGTGGATGACGAGTCGCAGATCGCGCGCGTCTTGCGCACGGGACTCAAGACTCACGGGTATGAGGTGCGTGTCGCGGCGGACGGGGTTTCAGCACTGGAGACCTTCAGCGATTGGCATCCAGACCTCGTAGTGACCGATCTGGCCATGCCAAACATGGATGGCCTGGAAATGTGTCGACGTTTGCGAGAGATCTCACAGCTGCCGATTATCGTCCTGTCAGTTCGCGGCGAAGAAAAAACCAAGGTCGAAGCACTTGATGCGGGCGCTGACGACTACGTTACAAAGCCATTCGGAATGGACGAGTTGCTGGCGCGCGTACGTGCCCAACTACGGCGGGCTACGACGCCTCCCATAAACGAAGCCACCTCAGCGGTCTTGGAAGTCGGCGATTTTCGGATTGACCCAGATGCGCGCAGGGTTTTCGTCCGTGAGATGGAAGTCCATCTGACGCCCAAGGAGTATGACCTGCTGCTTCATCTCGTCCGTCATGCAGGAAAGGTTCTCACGCATCGAACATTGCTGAGTGCCGTGTGGGGCGGCGACTACACGGAACAGGGAGAGTACTTACGCGTGTTCGTCGGACAACTGCGGAAAAAGATCGAGCCCAACCCTTCGACTCCACGTTACATCCTCACGGAACCCTGGATCGGGTACCGCTTCAATCCCGACTCGTAACCTCAACCCCGCTCATTTCTTACGAACTTTTTATAAACCCTTTACGCCATCCTTACGCCGCGGGTCGTAGTATTTCTATGTTGACAATCTAATCGCCGAAGCTACTCGCGGGAGGGTAGCGCGGGGGAACCGTGTTCCGCGCAAGGACATGGGGCCTGGCAGTTCAAGCTTTAGCTTGTTCGCATGCTAAGCCACATCCTAAAGGTTGAACTCTGAACTTCCGGACCTAAATGGACCAGTACCGGAACCAGGGGCAGGGGCGCATCGTGGAGGGGCCAGCAAAGGCTGCTTGCGACATGTAGGACACTTCCAGTCCGAGCCTGACTGCTAACCTCGTAGGCTTGATGGAAGGGCAATAGCATCGCGATCAATTCGGAAGGGCGCGGAGCATGTTTGCTTGCCGCGCCCTTCGTCGTGTGCGCCTGAAGCAAGGAGATAAAGTGAACCAGTATGACGAACTGCAAGAGGATCTGGAGTGGGATCTTTATGAGGACATGCACCGCCTAATAGAAATCAACCCATGGGCGTGGCAATCAATTGGAGCTGTGTCGGGACTTGTAGGCTCCGTACTCTCGCCCGTCTTAGGAACGCTGTTAATAGCACTCACGTGGTTTATCCATTCTGGACGGGTCGTCTCGTATCTCAATGGTCTAAGTATCGTTTCGTTTGCTCTGACCATTCCGCTACTGGCATTCGGCGCACACTGTCTTGATCTGTTGGAAAGAAAGAGTGCTCGCGCTTCATCGACCGAGGAAGAGCAATCCCGAGGTCTTGCATTTACGTCCCCAGAGTCTGACAGCCCCGGACAGGGTAAACGTCGCCTCAAACTATCCAGTACTTCCATCGCGCTGGCATCGCTGCTCTTGGCACCCGCATCAGCCTATTCGCAACAAACTATCTTCAACGTACCGTCCACTGACGTGCTCGACAAAGGCGCGGTCTATTTTGAGCAGGACATCAGCGCCAAGCCCAATGAGCCTCGCTTCTCGTCATTCGTGCCACGCGTTGTGGTAGGCGCGGGCAAACTCGTTGAAGTCGGCCTTAACCTGACGGGAAATATCCAACCGGGTCCCTGGCGGTTCAGGACATCAGTCCGCACCGGCCTTATAACTTCTTTATAAACTCTTTACGACATCCTTATGCGTCGGGTCGTAGTATTTCTAGGTTGACAATTTGACTGCCGAAGCTGCTCGCGGGTGTTTTCAGAAATCATCGAGAAGAGTAGCGCGGGGGAACCAAAGTTCCGCGCATTTGGAACAGGGCGCTGGCAGTTCAGAGTTCAAGCTTCAGCTTGTCCGCCTCACCAGCCACAACCTAAAGGTTGAACTCTGAACTTCCGGTCTAATGAACCAACACCGGAATAGGGGCGCATCGTGAAGGGGCGGGATCGCTGCCTGCGACACGTAGGACACTTCCAGTCCGAGCCCGACAGCTAACCTCGTAGGCTCGATGGAAGGGCAAGAGCATCGCGATTGATTCCGAAGGGCGCGGAGCATTTTTGCTTTCGCGCCCTTTGTCGCGTGCGCTAGCGAGGTTGGGTCACGCAGGGGAATGGCAGAGACAACACCCACGGACATCCATGCGACGACCACCGGCGGGCACGTCGAGCGCGTAACCCCACGCGGTCGATATCTCTTTGTTATGTCGCTGGCTGCGCTCGGCGTGGTCTACGGCGACATCGGAACCAGCCCGCTTTACGCCCTGCGCGAATGCTTTCATGGACCCCACTCCATCGTCCCCACCCCCGCTAACATCCTGGGCGTCCTTTCACTGATCTTCTGGTCGCTCGTCATTGTCATTTCGGTCAAGTACCTCGTCTTCGTATTACACGCCGACAATCATGGCGAAGGCGGCATCCTCTCACTGACTGCACTGGCGACCCCGATCAAGCCTTCCGGCAAAAGCGAACGCCGACTGCTGATCGCGATGGGCATTTTCGGCGCGGCTCTTCTTTACGGCGACGGGATGATTACGCCGGCGATCTCAATCCTTGGTGCGATGGAGGGTTTAACCGTCGCGACGCCTCTCTTCAACTCTTACGTTGTACCTATTACGATTGCGATTATCGTCGCATTGTTCCTCGTTCAGAGTCGCGGAACCGCAGGCATCGGCAAGGTGTTTGGCCCGGTGACGTTGGTATGGTTTGCGGTGCTGGCCGCGCTCGGAATCATGCAGATCG
>JACCUI010000103.1 GCA_013811945.1 Pyrinomonadaceae bacterium
GCTCGAGGCAGTCCATGTTCGCTGCGGTCGGCGTAAAGGCTTGAGAATCAAGGTCGTAGATACTCATCCTAGTCTTTTTCACAACCAATCATGAATCGGAGGGCATTATGAAGCGGCATCCAAGAACGAGCTGAGGTCGCCATCCAGCACCCAGTTCACCCTTCGCGTCAGCAAGCCGGCGTACAAAGCGTCCAGCGCATTATGCTGGCCTTTGCCGGGCCGGTAGCCATACGAATAGCCGAGGAAATCAGTCTCGTAGATGGCATTCATCACTTCCACCGTCGCGCGTTGGACTATCTTGTCTTCCAACGCCGTGACGCCCAGCGGTCTGAGCCGTCCGTCGTCTTTGGTGATGAATACTCTACGCACCGCTTTCGCTCGGTAAGCCCCGCGCCGCAGCCGGGCGGAGAGGTCCGCGAGATTGCTCTCCAGATTCTCTCCGTACTGTCGCCACGTCTCCCCATCTATCCCCGGAGCCGCATCGCGCTTCAACCCATAATAGGCTTCCCGCAAGATGCTCAGGTTGTAGATGTGGTGCATCAGGCTGGTGAACCTCTGCCTCTTATCTTTCACGGCTGCTTGCCGTATCCGCCCCAGCGCACTTTGCACGAAGGCCCGGTCCAGTACCCGGTTCGTGTTTTGCCGCGGCGGTTTCCCTTCGGCCAGCCCCCTTCGCTCCACCTGCTCCGCCACCGGCGCACCGGCTTTGTTCGCGGGCTTCGTTGCTACTACGGGTCTGTCCGACTTCCTGTGGCCGTTCATCATCGCCGTGCGTCCTTAGACTTCTCGATGCGACCCAAGCGTGCCGGCTTGGGTGGCCGCAGGATCTCCCGGTTCTCGCGCAGGTTGTTTCCGTGCATGCCTGGGGTCTCTGACCTCGCGGGATACCGCCATGCCTTGCCAGAACGGCATAACGATTGTGGCCTTCCCCACGTCATTAAAGGGTCGGCATCCCGAACTGAGTTTATTTCGCGGCTCAATACCCAGCCTGCACGTACCCCTGTCAACGCTTCGCCTAATGTATCTCTCTCCACTCGACGCATGACTCGGGGCCGTTATGGTTGGCTAGACCTTTAACGTATGGCTCTTTCATCCACTGCAACCTGCCGGTTTATCCCGGCGCTCAATGACCAATGGAAAATTCTCCCTCCTGCTCCTGCCGTCTGCTCTTGCCTACTCTTTTTTCAGCTTCCATGAAGCCGCAGGCGAAACTCATCGTTGAAAGCGTAGGTCTCGGTGCGCTTTCCGGAGAACACGCGCGATTCACGCAGTAGCATTGGTAATCCACCAGTCGGCAGGTCCAACGCATATGCAGGACTGGAGAAGATTGCCGTGACTTGAGGATTAAGTCTCTCCGGCAATCCATAGCGGATAGCTTTCTGAGCCACCGGAGAGAACCCCAGAGTTCGACGGGGATTGATCAATTCAATTGTGCGGTCGAAAATGTTGAGACGTGTCGGCTGATCCCTGAGAGCCAGATCCCGGTGCACCAGCATGTTGGCGACAGCTTCTCTCAAAGCGCCACGATGATAATTGGCCCGGGCCGGAACCGGACTCTCCTCAACCTCTACCGGCCGGGAAACCCTGGGACGCGCATCCCACAAGTCACAATAACGATTAATAAAACGGAGAGCCGAGTCGTAAAGAGTGGATAGATTGCCACTGAGTTTTACGCGCTCGACAAATCCGGCCTGTACCGAATCACCTGCGAATCGTGTCGCCGTGATTGTCGAGCGCGGCAGCAGTTCGCTAACTTTCTCATCGTGCCCGAAAAGAAGCAGGCCGGCTGTGCTAGGTACAACCTCGACTCCGTTGTTCGTAGCCAGCAGTAGATCGCGCTGCAGAACTTCGGCGGTGGGATAGCCGGAAGCGGTTGCTTCGTCAAAGGCGTCTCCGGTGAACTCACGCAGGAAACTCCAGAGATGTGCCTCGTCAATGTCTTTGATCGCGGCGCCAATTACCGCAACGTTCTCATACCCCAATGGTCGCGCATCGTCCAAAAGCGTCGCCAGCTCCTCGGGCGTAGCCTCGCGTTTCTCGGCACCGATGCGCAGGTAGAAACGCCCATCACGAGTGCGATAGGGGCGCCGCTTCCCTTCCACGTCGAGGGCCACAATGCGCCGGCCATTGTCAAAGGCAATGCGGTCAATAAAGGGAATGATTGGCGGGTGGATTTCTTCGCGGCAGATGCGCACCAGCTCTTGCTGGACGTCTTCGGCATCGTCGACGCCTGCTACGCGCATTTGATCGTTCACGCCAAAGATTATGACGCCACCGCCCGTGTTTGCTAGGGCAACTATCCCCTGGGCAATCTTTTCGGGATTCGAAAGTTTTACTTTAAGTTCGAGGAATGTATCTTCGCCGCCGCGAATAAGCCGGAGCAATTCGACTCTCGAGGTCTGGGGCGCAGTTGTGGAGAGGAGGTACTCCTGAAAGGAGCGTTCGGTAGCCGGTTCGTGCCGCTGATTGCTGCGAAATCTTCTGCGAGCCATTTGTGTATTGACGGGGCCGCTAACTTCTGCCCGCCCGGATGCCGCGGGGCGACATCACTGGAATAGTTAGTCATCTGTCGGTTCGCGGACGGCTTCGAGTATTTCCACTTCGCGCCGCTGTAGCGCTCGTCCCTGGAGATCGATCAAGAGCGAATAAGAGCAAACTGCCAGTGTGGCGAACAGGCTCAGTGTAACATATTCGATGATCAGACTCTGGGTGAAGTAGCCAGCCGCGGTGGCCGCAAGCGGCGGTATCGCCAACAAAATAAGGAGAGGAATTATTAGCAGTCCGACCACGCCGGACACGTTCAGGCGTTTGCCAAACTTCATCCGTTTTGGAAAACGTATGGAGAGCCAGTTGCCGATTACGGACATGGTCGCGGCGAACGTAATGAAGCAAAGGGTCACGAACACGATGACGCGAGGCGTGAGGTCGCGGAACACCAACTGATTGATAGCCAGCAGCGCGGCAGAGAAGAGAAATGCAACGATGGTCAAAGCGATGTTCTTACCAACTAGTATAGTACGGCGATCTACTGGGGACAGCATAAGCGACCGCATACCTCCCTCTTCGAAAGCGAACTGATTGCATGAGAGCCCGGTAAGGATTAGAAACACATACAACACGCCGCCGCTGGCCATCAAGCCTTCGCCATACGTCAGGAAGTCGGTGGCGAATGATCTCGGACCCTCTGTCACCTCAGCGCTCAGACGGTTTGTATTCACCAGTCTGACCACGATCAGGATTAAGGGCATTAACACCATCATACGGAGCTGCGCATTACGCATTACATAGCGCAACTCTTTTTCGATCACCGCTGAGAGCTGCGGCGATACCAAAGGAAGTTCCCACCCCGTGTAGACCTCAGTTTTTGCGAGTCTTGTCGCGGCACCAGTTCGACGCTTTCCTCCTCCCCCGAGCACTGAGCGTTGGGCGATCCAATAAGTGGCCGCGATGAGAAGCAGCGTGTAGCCCGTGAGCGTAGCTAGGGCTAGCAGGTAGTCTCCCGTGGCGTTTTGGCCTAAACCGCTGGTTAGTGCCACCGCGGCAGCGCCTGGGGGTGTCCAACGTAGACCTCTGAATGATTCGGCGTGCCTGAGCAACGCGGGCGCAAGCTGGCCAATCAACGCGCCGCCAAGGCCGGCCACGACCCCGATCAACGCCAACACAGTTTCGCCGCGCGTGCGCCTTCGGCGAGTGAGTGAACCCAGTGAGATCGACAGCCATTTCGAAAGCGCCACTCCGAAGACTGCCGCAGGTATTGTCGCAATTACCGCCAGGCCAAGCATTCCGCTTCCCAAACCTGCGCCTAGACCCACCGCGATGATCGCGGGAATAGCAAAGATGGACTGAAGGTTTGTCACCTCGCTGATGAAGTCGATGACAAATAGTTTGCGCAGGCTAATCGGATACATCAGCAGACGTCCCGGCTCAAATTGTCTGTTGCTGCCGATGCTGAGCGGTAGGGTCGCCCACATCAGGTAGCAAAGCGCGAAGATGGAGAAGAAGATGAACTCAGCCGACGGAAGGCCGCCAGTCCTTGTTCTATTTGGAGTGGCCTGAACCACTATCGCCGGCGAGGTGAGAGCAAATGCTGCTAAACCCAACCCTAACGCGACGACCACTGCAAAAACCAGCGCAGCCAACATTCCTAAAATTGACGCAACGCGGTTGGCGACCGCCTTGGACGACCTCAGTGAATTCCGAAACAACATCCACTTCAGCCAGAGTAATGTGGTTAGTTGAGACAAAGCGTTAGAGTCAGGAGTCGGGAGTCAGAAGTCAGTGGTCGGTGGACACTAATCAGGAGTCCCATTGGTCCGTTACTCACATTCCGAATCGAAATCCATGGGGGATTACGAGCTTCCATTCTATACTGATGTCCAATAGTTTTGCTGGATACTGACTCCTAACCCTGACTTCTGACCTTGAGCGCCGCTTTTTCAATGCTTCACCCTTCCTCGAACGCCAACGCTTACATCAGTCTGGGTTCCAACCTTGGGGACCGGGCCGGTAATCTACTGATGGGAATTCAAGGAATGCTCAATGAGGGTTTGGAGATTAGTAGAGTATCAAACGTCTATGAAACTGAACCTGTGGAGACATTTCCGCAACCGGCATTTCTGAACATGGTTGCCGAACTCTCTTCCAGAGTGCTTCCGCCACCTGAACAGTTGATGACCCGTTTGCTCCGAGTGGAGTATGCGCTTGGCCGCATGCGCGAAACTGCGATGGCCCCGCGGACAATTGATCTTGATCTTCTTCTTTACGGAGATGATACGCGCAGCACCGAGTTCCTCACTCTTCCTCATCCGCGCTTTCATCTTCGGAGGTTTGTGCTAACGCCCTTGGCGGAGCTTGCACCTCGCATTGTGCACCCGAGACTCAATCTGACAGTCACCGACCTCCTGAAGAATCTTGAAGACAGATCAGAAGTGAAGCGCTGGCAACCGTAGGGCGTCAAGGAGGCAGACGGCAGGAGCAGGAAGCACGAGCATGAGGGGGCTTTTTCGATTTATCATTTGACATTTTTCATAATTTTTCATTGGTCATTTTTCTGAACTCATTTCGTGGTGATTCGTGTCACTTCGTGGATCGCTCGTTTGACTGAGATGAAGAACGATCCACGAAATCACACGAACGGACACGAAACAATAGGCAGAAAATGGCAAATGGAATGCTTGCCTCGTGCTCCTCTCCTGCCCCTGCCTCCTGCTCCTCCCCTCTTTTCCCCTTTTTCCCGGTTTCCCGTTATAATGCCGCCACTTGATAGCACGCCTTGAACATCTCCGAATTTCCGGGCCTATTGGCAATTTAGTTGGTCACGGGCCCGAGTGGCTAGAGAGCTGAAACAATGCCGTATCTCAAACCAGAGCGTCCGGAAAAAGTCAGTGCGCCCTCGTTGCGAGCTAGCAAAGAGCGGGGCGAGCGGCTGGTATGTTTGACAGCTTACGACTACCCCACGGCCCGTATCGTCGACGAAGCCGGCATCGACATTGTTCTGGTGGGCGATAGTCTGGGTAACGTCGTACTTGGGTATGGGAACACGGTTCCCGTCACGCTCGATGAAGTCATGATTCACTTAAAGGCCGTGCGTCGGGCAGTGCAGCGAGCGCTGCTGGTGGCCGATATGCCTTACGGATCGTTTCATACCGGCGCCGACGATGCCGTGAGAAACGCCCTGCGCCTGGTGAAGGAAGGTGGGGCCGAAGCGGTCAAGCTCGAAGGTGGACGGAAGCGTCTTCCGTTGATCAAACGTCTCGTCGACGAAGAGATCGCGGTGATGGGTCACATCGGCTTAACGCCCCAATCGATCAACAAGCTGGGAGCCTACCGCGTACAAGGCAAAACCGCCGAGGCGGCGCGGGAACTGCTCGACGATGCTTTGGCCTTGGAAGAAGCCGGGGCCTTCGCGATTGTGTTAGAGGTTGTCCCGCGCGAAATTGCCAAGCTCATCACCGAGAGTGTCAGTATACCTACTATCGGCATCGGGGCCGGGGTTCACTGCGACATTCAGGTGCTGGTCCTCCATGACATGCTGGGACTGTCATTCGGAAAACTCGCGCGCTTCGTCAGACCTTACGCAAATCTGAATCAGACAATCACAGACGCCGTCAGCCGGTATGCAGACGACGTGCGAAACGGCAGCTATCCATCAACGGCAGAATCCTATGCGCTGCCGGCAGAAGCAGCCGAAGAATTAAATCTACCCACGCCCGTGAAAGACTCAAAGAGCAAGAAGTCCTGAATTCCCCCAAAAACTATGGAGATTATCAATCGTCGTCAGCGCATGAGTTCCGTCGCGCGCAAAATTCGCCGCGAGATGGATCGGACCGTCGGGCTTGTGCCCACGATGGGCGCGCTTCATGAAGGCCACCTGAGCCTGGTGCGAGAAGCACGCCGGATGTGTGATGTGGTCGTCGTTTCCGTCTTCGTGAACCCAGCCCAATTTGGACCAGGCGAAGACTTCGAACACTATCCGCGAGACTTGACGAAAGACACCGCCCTGCTGACCGACTACAACGTTGATTTTATCTTTGCACCCCCGATTGAAGAGATTTATCCCAAGGGCTTTTCTACCTATGTGAATGTCGAGGGGCTGTCGGAGCAGTTAGAGGGCACAACGCGTCCGGGTCATTTTCGCGGCGTTGCCACCGTCGTTACGATCCTGCTCAACGTGGTGCGTCCTGATTTTGCTTTCTTTGGTCAGAAGGATGGACAGCAGGCGATTATTATCCGGCGACTCGTTCGAGACCTCGCTCTTGATTCGGAAATCATCGTACTGCCAACCGTGCGCGAGGATTCCGGATTGGCCATGTCCTCCCGCAATCTCTATTTGAAACCCGAAGAACAGGAAGCGGCCTCGGTCATTCATCATGCTCTGGCAAAGGCGAAAGAGACTTACAAGGCGGGCGAACGAAATTGCACTAAACTCACGGAACTTGTAAGAACCATCATTGAAGCCGAGCCCAGAGTGCGTGTGGATTACGTGAGCATCACAGACGGGGAAACGCTGGAAAAGCTCGACAAGCTGGACGAACGGCCAATGCTGATTGCCGTCGCCGCTTACGTGGGTAAGACGAGGTTGATAGACAACACGACGCTCAACACCTCTAAGAAAAAAGATGGTGCTTCAGCCAAGGCATGAGATGGGCCCACAAATACAGAACCGGGAGCGATAGCGACCGCACTCAACTGACGCCATGATGACTGATCAGCGGGCCAGTTTTCTTTTGAAAAGAGATTGCAAGAACAGAAGATTTTTGAGCTTAAGACGACACGCTTGTTCTTCTATTTCGCCAAGGCCAGGTCGCGTAAGTTGAGTGCGGTCGCTACCGCTGCCGGTTCTGTAATCGCCCGTGCCTTTCAACCCCGCAGGCAGCACCTTCTGCCCTTTTGTTTTTTTCTGGCCCTTCTGTGACAATTCACCCCAGGACTTATGTCTGAGACAACAAAACAGAAAGTACACATCCGGTTCACGCTGAATGGTGAACCCAGTGAAGTTGCGTTTGCTCCGCATAAGACGCTGCTGGAAGTGCTGCGCGAAGATCTGAATCTGACGGGGACTAAGCATGGTTGTGAACTGGGCGAGTGTGGTACTTGCGCGGTGTTGGTCGATGGCCGGGCAATCCTCTCGTGTCTGATGCTGGGACTCGATGCCGCAGAACGCGACGTCAAAAGCATTGAAGGTATGGCTGATGGAGCACAACTTCATCCACTGCAGGAAACATTTGCGGACACAGGCGCTGCACAGTGTGGTTATTGCTCTCCTGGATTTCTACTCGTCGCTGAGGAACTTCTCAAAAAGAACCCCAGCCCCACTCGCCAGGTAATCAAGGAAGCTCTGTCTGGGAATATCTGCCGCTGTACCGGCTACATAAAGATCTACGAAGCCGTGGAACTGGCGGCAGCGCGTATGCGTGGCGAAGAAATGGAATTGCCTCGGGAGAGCGTTTATGGCTATGAATAAAGTTAGCCGCAGATACGCGCGGATCGCCCGGATAAGGAACCAGGTTAGAGAATTAGCAGGGATCACTCAGGAACAGTAGTCTCAAAGGTCAGGAAGAGTGGTTCACCCCCGCCTGCCTATCATGAGAGTTGGGCGGGGTAAACCACCCTTCCCAACCTGCAAATTTATTCAGGATGAGAGACAAACAAAAGATTGAATGTCTAACAATCGGAAAAACGAAGAGCCTCTAAGAGTAGTTGGCAAACCATTCCGCAAAGTCGATGCCCGGGCAAAGTGCATGGGCCAGACGAAGTTTGCCGACGACATCGTGCTGCCCAGGATGATCTACGCGAAGATCCTGCGCAGCCATCATCCCCATGCCCTGATAAAACGAATCGATGCCTCCAAGGCGCTCGCGACCCCGGGCGTTTTTGCAGTTATCACCGGCCAGGACTTGCCCAACTCCTATGGAATCCTTCCGGTCAGCCAGGATGAACATGCGCTCTGTATCGACAAAGTCCGTTTTATCGGCGACCCGGTCGCAGCCGTGGTGGCAAGCGACGAAGACACCGCCTTCGACGCGATGAATCTCATTGAAGTCGAATATGAGAACCTGCCCTCAATCTCGACGATTGACGAAGCGCTGCTGATCGAAGAGCCGCGCATTCACGAATACGGGGATGGCGGCAACATCCACAAAAAGGTTTCGTTGGAATTTGGCGACGTCGAGGAGGGTTTTGCTGAGGCCGATCTGGTTCGCGAAGACACTTTCTTCTACGAAGGCAATACCCATCTACCCCTCGAACAACACGCTGCCATTGCTTATTTCGATACCGACAATAAATTAACAATCTGGAGCTCGACGCAGACGCCGCATTACGTTCATCGCGCCCTCGCGAAAGTTCTGGAGTTGCCGGCGAGCCATGTTCGCGTCATTGCCACCCCCAACGGAGGCGGCTTTGGCGGCAAGAGTGATCCTTTCAATCACGAGATCATCGTCTGCAAGCTATCGATGATCACGGGTCGTCCGGTCAAATGCACGCTCACCCGCGAAGAGGTTTTCTACTGCCACCGCGGCCGTCATCCCGTGTTGATGCAGGTGAAGACGGGAGTTAAGAAAGACGGCTCGATTACCGGGATGCACTTCAAGTCGTTCCTGGACGGCGGGGCCTATGGCAGCTACGGCGTCGCCAGCACCTTCTACACGGGCGCGTTGCAGACCGTCACGTACGACGTGCCCCGCTACAAATTTCAGGGTGTACGCGTGTTTACCAACAAGCCGCCGTGTGGCCCCAAGCGCGGTCACGGCACACCCCAGCCGCGTTACGCAGTCGAAGTTCAACTCGACAAAATCGCCGAACAACTGGCCCTGGATCCGGCACAGATCCGCAGACAGCACTTGGTGAAACCTTACTCGGTCACCGCCAACTATCTACGCATCGGCAGCATGGGACTCGGGAAGTGTATCGACAAGGTTGTCGAAGGCTCAGACTGGAAGAGCAAGTTTTCAGGCTGGAACAAAGAGAATCGCAAGTTGCCTTTTGGCAAAGGCATTGGCATCGCTTGCAGCTCCTATATCTGCGGTGCAGGCCTGCCGATTTATTGGAACAGCATGCCGCAGTCGGGCGTGCAGCTGCGGCTGGATCGCCAGGGCGGCGTCTGTGTGATGTGTGGCTCGATAGATATTGGCCAGGGCTCTGATTCAATCCTCGCCTACATCGTCGCTGAAGTTCTGGGAATCGATCCCTTCGATATACGCATCGTCACCGCGGACACGGATCTGACGCCGGTAGATCTCGGCAGTTACTCGAGCCGCGTTACGTTGATGACCGGCAACGCCGCAATACAGGCGGCTGAAAGGGCGCGCGAGCTGTTGGTGATGGCGGTATCGGAAAAACTCGGCGTACCAATCGAGAATATCTCGCTGGCCGAACGTAGAGTCTTCGACGTGGAAAATCCGGATGTTGGAGTGTCATTTGCCGAGGCAGTGGTATTGGCGGAATCGAAGTTCGGCACGATTGGCACTGTCGGATCCTACTCGCCGCCGCCGTCGCCCGGTAAGTTCAAAGGCGCCGGTGTTGGACCATCACCTGCTTACAGCTACACGGCCGCGGTTGCGGAAGTGGATGTCGATCCCTCAACCGGCATTGTGGTTGTCGAGCGCATCTGGATTGCTCACGACATCGGCCAGTCAATCAACCCTATGCTGGTAATGGGTCAGGTTGAAGGCAGTGTCTACATGGGTCTGGGCGAAATTCTGATGGAAGAGATGGCTTATCGCGGTAATCGCAACGTGGTCCACAAGTTTCCTTCCATGCTGGAATACAAGAGCCCAACGACGATGGAGATGTGCGACGTTAAGACCTATCTCATCGAGGACGCCGATCCCAATGGGCCGTTTGGCGCGAAGGAAGTCGGACAGGGACCGTTGCTTCCCGTGCCTCCGGCAGTCGCTAATGCTGTTTACGATGCGGTGGGAGTGCGTATCGACGAAGTGCCGATCATGCCGGAGAAGGTTTTGAAGGCGCTGCGTGAAAAAGCGAAGGGTGGCGACGGCCGTTACGGCCCTGATTCAGTGCCTGGGGTTGAGTGGCCCCCGCCGATGCGAGTGCTAACGCCGGCAGAAGGCGGCGACGGACGCGAGATGCCGCGGGTGGCGGTGCATTCGTGAGGCTCTAAAACCAATGGGCAAAGGTGATGCATAAATATGAAGTGATTATTTACTGGAGCAATGAAGACCAGGTCTTCGTTGCCGAGGTGCCTGAACTCTCAGGTTGCATGGCTCATGGCGAGACGAAGGTTGACGCACGGGCGAAGGCAGACCAAGCAGTTCAACTCTGGCTCGACACTGCGGCAGAATTTGGTGATCCGATTCCAGAACCGAAGGGTCAGCGTTTGATGCTGGCGTAGATCGATGGCGAAGGCGTGACGGCACATTCGTGAGTAAGAAATGAAGCATGGCCTTCTGGAATTTGAATGGGATCCAAAGAAGGCCGCGAGGAATCTTCGAAAGCACCGCGTCTCGTTTGAAGAGGCGGCTTCAGTCTTCAACGACGAGTTTGCGACGGTCTATGAGGATCCTGATCACTCGCAACACGAACGAAGATACCTGTCGGTCGGCGCTTCCGCACGCGGGAGACTGTTAATGATTGCCTACTCCTATCGAGGTGTAAGGATAAGAATAATCAACGCAAGAAAAGTGACAAAGGAGGAAAGGGAAATGTATGAAGAAGAAGATCGATGAAGATTCGGATGAATTGAGACCCGAGTATGATCTCAAAAAGCTCAAATTTGTTGGACGAGGGATCTTTGCAAAACGTTATCGTTCAGGCACCAACCTCGTTTTGTTGGAGCCCGATGTTAGGAAAGCTTTTCCGGATGACGAGTCGGTGAACGAAGCCTTGCGAGTTATTGCGAAGGTAGCGAAACAACAAGCTTCGCGAGTTCGGAAGACCCCCGTTCGAACTCGAGCACAATCATCCCGAGTGCGGCGGGCCGGCTAGGATTGATGAGCCAACAATCAACCGATAGGCCTTTGGTCTTTTCCGTTGTTGACGACGACGGCGAAAACGTAACCATCGAAATCTCGGAAGAGGACTATCAGCACGATCTGGCAGCCGGGATCGATGAAGCGGACACCCTCAAACCCGGGTCGCTATAAGATGAAACGTGGTGGTTTTCTCGCGCGCCACCCCGAGTTGAAGCTCAAGGATAGAAAGAAAGCGTGACGCTGAACGAATTACGACCGCAAAATTATGAACCCCGGAATATTTCTAATCCAGGATAACGACGAGCTTGTTGAAATGAATGAGCAGGCGTACGACTCCGAGGATCTATTACAGACACTACTTGCCAAGTATCCTTCGCTATTGGCAGGGAGCCAAATAGATGCCAAGGCGCCAAGGAAATGGCTCTTAATCGGCCGCGAGTTCGGCGTGCCTTCTGAAGAAGGCGGCGCCGATCAGTGGTCGCTGGACCACCTGTTTCTTGATCAGGATGCGATACCAACCATCGTGGAGGTGAAACGAAGCACGAACACAACCATTCGCCGAGAAATCGTTGGCCAGATGCTGGATTACGCGGCAAATGCAGTTGTTTATTGGCCCGTTGACCGAATTCGCTCGAGGTTCGAAACTAATTGCGAAAGACAAGGCTTTGATCCTGAAGAGAGACTCAGAGATTTCCTCGAGTCAGTAGTAGAGCCAGAGGAGTTTTGGCAAAAAGCCAATACAAATCTTCAAGCCGGCAAGATACGTCTGCTATTCATTGCTGACGAAATTCCTACAAAGCTTCAACGCATTGTCGAGTTCTTGAACGAACAGATGAACCCCGCCGAGGTGCTTGCGATTGAAATCAAGCAATTTGTCGGGCAGGGCTTGAGGGGCCTCGTGCCAAGAGTTATTGGTCAAACCGCTGAAGCAATAGAGAAGTCTCCCATTTCGGAGGTTGGTCAGATTCAGCTTGAGTTCTGGACTGCCTTCAAAAGTTACATGGATGGTACCAGTAAAATTGCCTGTCCAAAGCCAGCACCCCAGAGTTGGATGAATCATTCGATTGGTGTAGGTGGTTTTGGTCTGTCCTCGATAGCATCAACATGGAGTTCGGAGACATCGAGCTACGAGCATCCTGAAATCCGGGCTGAATTCTGGATGAACGGCAGTGATTTCAGGACTCTTTTTGGCATGTTGGAGGCTCAGAGATCAGAGATTGAAAGCGAAGTGGGACAAGGACTAGTCTGGGACAATTCACCAGAGAAGAAGCGCTCGCGCAAGATCTACATGCGGAAATCTGCTGATTTCCTTGATCAAACTAAGTGGCCTGAACAACATGAGTGGTTGCGCGTCAGTCTTGAAAAGCTTAACCGAGTATTCGCCCCGCGCGTGAAAAACCTAGACGGCTTGAGAGTTAGCGCCAGTACTCAGTCACCATGATGCGTCTACCCAAATTCGACTACCGTGTGCCGCGAGAAATCTCGGAGGCGGTGAAGATCATGGGCGATGTCGGACCTGAGGGGCAGTTTGTGGCGGGAGGTACGGATCTCTATCCCAACATGAAGCGCCGGCAGCAGACGCCGAAGACTGTTATCTCAGTCATGCGGGTGACTGAGTTGAATCAGATCTCAGGTGAGGGGAAGTCAGGTTTGAGGATCGGTGCGTCGGTAACTCTAACTGATGTCTGCGATCACCCAATCGTCAACCGTGATTATCCAGTTGTTGCCCACGCCGCGCGCACCATCTCCACTCCGATTCTGCGCAACATGGGCACGATTGGCGGCAACTTGCTGCTCGACACACGCTGCAACTATTACGATCAAAACTACGAGTGGCGCAAAGGCATCAACTTCTGCTTAAAGAAGGACGGCGACATCTGTTGGGTGGCGCCCGGGAGTTCCAAGTGCTGGGCGGTGCAGTCCTCGGATCTCGTGCCAGTAATGGTGGCCATCGGCGCGAGGTTGCGATTTGCTTCGACACTTGGCGATCGGGTGATCGATGCCGCAGGTCTATACAACGACGATGGTATCTACTATCTGCACAAAAGGCCTGATGAGCTCCTCGTCGATATTCAACTACCGCCAACCAACGGCTGGCGCGCTTCTTACCAGAAGCTTCGCCGTCGAGGGGCGTTCGATTTTCCGGTGCTGGGCGTGGCCGCCTGGGTGCAGTTGGAACCGCGAGCCGGTGGCGCTAGTGGCAGCGAGCGAGTCGTTAAAGACGCAAAGATAATCCTTGGAGGAATTGCGCCTTCGCCGATCGAAGTAAAAGAGGCTGCGGGTTCACTGATCGGCCAACCCCTCGATCGTGAGCACATCGAAGCGGCTGCTGAAGCTGCTTACGTCAAGGCCCGTCCACTCGACAACACCGACTTCGTCATGAACTGGCGCAAACAGATGACGCGACAATACACGCTCCGCGCGCTCAACGAATTAGTCTAAAATCACGACTCTGAAGTCTCAGAGTCAAGAATTCAAAAGAATGGGACTCTTAGCAGGCTGCTGAAAAACTAAGAACGGTCCACAAAATCACACGAACGGACACGAAGAGCCCTTAGTTCGAGTCATTTCGTGTGGTTTCGTGGATCGTCCTATTCTTTCTGAGAATGGTTTCATGAGTGAAGTTTCTGCAATCCTCCTGGCCGCTGGTCGATCAGAGCGCATGGGCGCTTTTAAACCTCTCCTTCCCTTCGGTGAGACAACCGTTGTTCGTAAGTGCATCCAAAACCTCCGCGGGGCTGGAGTTGAAGACATTGTTGTGGTGCTGGGCCACCGCGCTGAGGACCTTCAGCAGGCTGTAGATGATCTCGATGTCAGATTTACCATTAACCCAGATTCAACCAGCGAAATGAGTACCTCAATCGCCTGTGGCGTCAGAGAACTCCTTCCAGAAATCAGGGCTGTTCTTATTGCCTTGACGGATCAGCCGGCGGTTCCGCCCGACGTCATAAGGGCCATCGTGAAAGAATGGACATCAGGAGAGAGGCTGGTCGTCCCCGAGTTTGAAGGCCACGGTGGTCATCCCGTCCTGATTGAGCTCCGCTTTCGCGACGAGCTGTTAAAGCTGGATTCGGGCGGGGGCCTTAGATCCTTTCTCAGAGCACACCAGGAGCAGGTCCGACGGTTACCTGTTAATTCGGCCTTCATTGCGCGGGACATGGATACATGGGATGATTACCGAGCCTTACACCAGGAAGTCTTCGGTGTTCCACCAGCAGACCGGGAGTCAACGGGCCCAAGTAACCCGGACTCCGAAAGAGACTCGCTTAATTGACCCAACTAAACCCGGCCTCTGGTCATCTAATGCGGTGTCGGTTTTCCCAAGTCTCAACGACGAGGCTGGAGGTCACAAAGGAGAAAAGATGATTCTCTCAAACTACAAGGCCTATGCGGCCGCATTCCTTTTGGTGCTGCTTGGTTCAAGCCTCGCTTTGGCGCAAAAGAGTGACAGTGGGCCCGTTGACTTCTCGATGCGGTCAATCGACGGTCAGTCGGTTACCTCTGAGAGCCTCCGCGGCGAAGTTGTGGTGCTTGCTTTTGGCGCTTCATGGCTCCCACTTTCGCGGACTCAATTACAGGGAATCAGAAAACTCGCCGACGAGTACAGCGACCGCGGGGTAGTTGTCTACTTCGTGAGCACGGAGTCAGAAGATTCGAAGTCGAAGAACTTTGCATCAGACGAGCAACTCCGCGCCTTCGCGCAAAAGTATGGTCTGAAGGTTACGGTGCTGCGGGATCCGGACGGCGCGATCTCCAAGAAGCTCGCCATCGATCAATTGCCCTCGACAGTCATTCTCGACAAGCAGGGAAATATTGTCGGCGAGCCCATTCGCGGATTAGACCCACAGGGAAAGCTCGCGGATCAGTTGGCATCACGTCTGGACAAGATTCTCTAACCCCTGGCATATAAGCATTAACTTCGGGAGGTCGCCTATCATCGAGAGCGGCCTCTTCCCTTTTCAGGTGAAAGAAAATCTGGCGGGCATCGGCTAGGAAGCTCTTGCTCATCGGAGCGGAATCTAATACCTTGCTGCTTCGTCGAGACACGCCAGACCATGGTCCAAGAGTGTAGCTCTGCGAAATCTACTTTGCCGAAGATATGGTACTGGTGCAATTGGTTAGGCGATCATAGCTCGACCGCAGAACCGAGGAGCGGTAGCGACCGAGTAAGGTTCGACGTCACTTACACTTGGTGGAACCCTGAATTCTTCTTGCTTGACCCTAGCGAACCTGACCCGGTCGCTACCGCCCCTCGGTTCTGTCCTTGAGTAACACCCGGATGGTTGCTCCAACCGCAAGTTATCGACGGCGTCATTGTTCTTAGTCTTCTGTCCTATGAGCCTCAAGTTCATTAATCCCGCGTCGCTCGGTCCCCCGCTAGGTTATTCGAATGGCGTTTTGACTGAGCCGGGAACGCGATTGCTATTCATTGCCGGACAACTCGGCTGGAATGAACGACAGGAGATTGTTAGCGCGGATTTTGTCGAACAGTTTGATCGCGCGCTAGCCAACGTAGTTGCAGTTGTGACCGAGGCCGGCGGACGGCCAGAACAAATCGCACGCCTGATTATGTACGTTACCGATAAGAACGAGTACGACGCCCACACACCTGAAATTGGTGATCGCTACCGCACCCACATGGGGAAACACTTTCCGGCGATGGTGCTGGTGGAAGTGAAGAGCTTGCTTGATGACGAGGCGAAGGTCGAAATCGAAGCGATCGCGGCTCTGTGACGTCGGCTCGTGTTTGCAACAGAGTTGGTCGCCTTCGACTCCGTGGGCGATTGATGGTTACCGCCGGCAACCTGCGCGGGAATGGAGCGGGCCGCAACTAGACAGCTGTAGGCGCGTCCCTGCGGGACGCCCCGATCAGTTTTATGTGCGGAGGCATCGGATTGATCACCAGCATGAATCAGCCCACGAGTTTTCTTTACGAGCAGACGGACACGGGCGTGGCCACCATCACTCTCCACCGCCCCGGACGCCTGAATGCGCTTACATTCGAGGTTTATCGAGAGCTAACTGATACGTTCGCGGCCCTGCGCGTCGAAAGCGACGTGCGCGTGGTGGTTATCACCGGATCAGGGCGGGCTTTCTGTTCCGGCGGCGACGTTCATGACATTATTGGAAAACTCTTCGGGCGCGACATGGAAGGTCTGCTGGAATTCACCCGAATGACTTGCGATCTGATTCGCAACATTCGTAGTTTGCCGAAGCCGGTGATTGCAAGTTTGAATGGCACAACGGCAGGAGCTGGCGCTTGCCTAGCACTAGCGTCCGATATCAGGATCGCCAGCCCGGAAGCCGGGATTGCTTTCCTTTTTGTAAAGGTGGGTCTCTCAGGCGCCGACATGGGAGCAGCGCACTTATTGCCGCGAGTGGTTGGTTTGGCAAAGGCCACTGAATTGCTATTAACCGGCGATTTTATTACCGCGCCGGAGGCGGAACGAATTGGTCTATATAACAGGGTGGTACCCGCGGAAGAGTTGGTGAACGTTACTCGCGAGTTCGCAGAACGCCTGGCGCAGGGACCTTCTTTCGCGCTGGCCAAGACGAAGGAGATGCTCAATCGGGAGATTGATATGAGTCTCAACGCTGCTCTGGACTGCGAGGCCCAGGCTCAGGCCATTTGCATGCAGCATCCTGACTATCGCGAAGCTTATGAAGCATTTGTTGAAAAGCGCGCGCCTAAGTTCAAATGACTGGGTTCTGAACTTTGTACTTTGTGCTTTGAGCTTTGTACTTAGATATTTGCGGTTTGAGTCGCGCTACATGGTCAGATAGGGAGCTCCGCGTGCAAGCACAAAGTACTAAGTTCAAAGAACAAAGTTCATACTTATAACTCATGGATAAGTTCATCGATCAACTGCCCTTCTTCACTCCTGAGCACCGGAACCTTGCGAGCGCCGTGGCATCCTTTGTAGAAGAGCAGATTGAACCTCGGGCTATTGAAGAACGCGATGTAGACGGGGGTACGCGCGACTACGTGAGTGTGCTGGCCAGTGCTGGTTTGCTCCGCTATGCGGTCGCTTCGCACGATAAGCGGTTTGATGTTCGCTCCCTCTGCTTGATTCGGGAGGCTCTGGCCTACTCGTCAGCCTTGGCTGACCTGGCTTTCGTTATGCAGGGGTTGGGTACATATGCGATTAGCCAGGCGGCCCCGGAGCATGTCCGGGATTTTTGGGTTCTGCGCGCAGCGGAAGGAAGGGCCATCGCTGCATTTGCTTTGACAGAACCCGAAGCCGGCTCCGACGTTTCCGCCATTAGAACCACCGCTCAGCGCGATGGTGACGCCTGGGTCATCGACGGTAGCAAGCGTTTCATCTCAAATGCGGGAGTCGCGGATTTCTATACCGTGTTTGCCCGAACGGGAACTCAAACCGGCGGACGGGCAGACCTTTCCGCGTTTGTTGTGAGTGCCCGGATGCCCGGCTTCACCGTAGTCGAGCGGACCGAGATGATATCACCGCACCCCATCGGTGAAATTGCTTTTAACGGATGTCGCGTCCCGGCGGAGGACATGGTGGGACCTGAAGGAGATGGTTTTGTCCTGGCGATGCGTACGCTCGACACCTTTCGTGCCAGCGTGGGAGCCGCTGCTTGCGGCATGGCCCGGCGCGCGCTTGATGAATCTCTTCGCTATGCAGCCAACCGTAAACAATTTGGGCGCTTACTAGCGGAGCATCAACTCATTCAGGAGAAGCTGGCCGATATGATCACAGAGCTTGACGCCGCCCGGCTGTTGGTTTATCGCGCTGCCTATCTCAAAGACATTAGGACCGGACGGGCGAGTCGTGAGGCCAGCGAGGCTAAGCTCTACGCCACCGAAGCTGCCGGCCGAATTATCGATCAAGCCGTGCAGATTCATGGCGGTGCTGGGCTCGTGCGCGGGAGCGTGGTGGAACGTCTTTACCGGGACGTGCGCGCTTTGCGTATCTACGAAGGGACCTCCGAGATCCAGAAACTCATCATTGCCGGCCAGCTTTTGAAGGAGTAGATGAAGATCAACATCATCGGCGGCGGGCCGGCGGGTTTGTACTTCGCCATCCTGATGATGAAGGCGAATCCGGTGAACGAAATCACAGTCCATGAACGCAACGGGCCAGATGACACTTTCGGTTGGGGCGTAGTTTTCTCCGGTAGAACGCTCAGAAATCTTCGTGATGCTGACGCAGAATCTCACGCCCAGATAACCAGACAATTTGAGGCCTGGGACAATGTCGACGTGGTGCGCGGCGACGAAAAGATATCTGTTCGCGGCAACAGCTTCTCCGGCGTCTCCCGCCTGCAGTTACTAAAGATTCTGCAACGACGCGCGCAGCAACTCGGAGTTGCAATTCTTTTTCATTCGGAAATTAATGACATCGAGTCACGACGGGCCGATTGCGATCTGCTGGTGGGTGCCGACGGTATCAACAGCACTGTTCGACAGCGCTTTGCAGAACACTTTGGTCCGACTCTGAGCGTTCGCTCGAATCGTTACATCTGGTATGGCACGAATCAGCTATTCCACGGTTTGACGCTGACTTTCCGGGAGAATGAAGCCGGAATCTTCTCGGCGCACTCCTACAAATTCAACCAGACTACAAGCACTTTTATTGTCGAGTGTGATCCTCAGACATGGGAGCAGGCGGAGTTGACTACCATGAATGAGGCCGACACCCGATCGTACATCGAACAGGTCTTTGCGCCAGATTTGCAGGGGCATCCCCTGCTCTCAAACAATTCAAAGTGGATTAATTTCATTTTAGTTAAAAATGCGCGTTGGGCTTTTGATAATGTCGTGCTCTTGGGAGACGCCATGCATACGGCCCATTTTTCGATCGGTTCGGGAACCAAGCTGGCAATCGAGGATGCCATTGCGCTGGCGGAGAGTTTTCAACGCCACGATGACGTGAGCGAAGCTCTCCTTGAATTTGAGTCGAATCGGAAACCGTACATCGAGGAGTATCAAGCGGCCGCCCTCGAGAGCATGCTCTGGTTCGAGAACATAAGGCAGTACTTGCACCTTGACCCGATAAGATTGGCATACTCGCTAATGATGCGCAGTGGGAGAGTGGACCCCGAGGAACTAAAGAAACGCGATGCGGCGTTTGTAGCAGCGTACGAGGCAGCAATTTCGTAGAGGAAGTCTCTCCGTGGGCCCCACCGCTGTCGCCACCGAGAGCGCTCGGGGAGTGACGTCCTTTACAATATGTTCTCCAACACCAGGTGGGGCGCCCACGGAGTGACGCCCCTACAACTGCCACTTAGGAGGCAGCAGGCGACGACGACCATCCGCTGCCAAACTAATTTCCGGGTCATCGAGTTCCGTGCGGTCCCAAAGCTTGCAGGTAACCTGCTTGTGCGCCTGATCGAGGGCCTCGCAATAGTTGGTGTAGGTACAACGACGAATTTCCGTACCGCGACCGAGTCGGACTTTCACGAACCAATCAGGATCGGCAAGCGCTTGACGAGCTAGACCGGCGAGGTCAGCTTCGCCTCGCCGCAAAATTCCCTCCGCTTGCTCAAACGTGGTAATTCCGCCGCAGGCTACAACGGGAGTGCTGAAACCTGCGGCGTTTACGGCCCGCTTGATCGCCGCGACCTGCGGAACATTCCTACCGAATGGTCCGGTTTCGTCAGAGAGAGTTGTCGGCATGCATTCATAGCCGCTCTTGCCGGTATAGGGGTAAACGGCCTGCCCAACTTTAGGTTGTTGCGCATCCTCAAATTTGCCGCCTTTTGAGATCGAGAGAAAATCCAATCCCGCCCGAGCAAACTCAACCCCGAAGTAGGTCGCGTCATCAACCCGGTTTCCCCGTTCAATCACTTCGTCACCAAGAAAACGAACGCCCACTAGGTAGTCATCACCGACGCACTCGCGCACAGCGCGGTACACCTCCAGCGGCAAACGAACGCGGTCCTCACGCTGTCCGCCGTAACCATCTGTGCGAGTATTTCGCGCACTCAGAAACGAGGCCATGGTGTAAGCATGCGCGTAGTGGAGTTCGACTCCGTCAAATCCTGCTTCGCGGGCGCGCCCGGCGGCCGCGGCGAAGATTTCCGGCAACACCTCCGGCAACTCACGCACGTGCGTTAACTCGGTGTCGGTGACGCGCTCTCGATATCCAAAGCGGAGTGACTCCAACTCCCGCTCATCAAGGATGTGCTCAAGGACTTCGTCGCTGGTGCTCGCCAGAAACGCTCGCACCTCGGCTTCGTTACGTCCGAGCCAACTTTGATCGTTGCTTATCTCAGCAAGTGTTTGTAAGTGACGGTCAGTTATACGTAGAAATTGTTTGAAATATTTCGCCTGCTCGGGTCGACGCTTGACCGCGAGAAAATCGATGATCTGAATAAAAAGATGCGTCCGGCCTTCGCTCGCCTCGCGAACCGCTGCCACCAGCTGCCGCAACCCCGCGATGAAACGATCGTCGCCGATCCTGAGTAGCGGTCCACTGGGGATGTCACGGACTCCGGTGGCCTCAACGACGAGCGCTCCCGGCTGTCCTGCTGCAAATCTGCGATACCAATCGATGTTTGCCTGGGTTACGAAACCATCTTCAGTCGCACGCCAGGGCACCATTGCCGGAACCCAGGTGCGGCTGGTTAAGTCACTACGTCCAATTCGTATCGGCTGGAAAAGCAGCGAGCGGGCCGCCTCTAACGCATTGGGCCAACGCGTTTCAGGAATTGCGTGTTTAACAGGATTTGGAAACTTCCACATCTTCTTTTGATCACTTTATCACTAAGTGAGGCGTGGGCACGTTAGCCAGGCGGCGTAGGGGCCTTTTTGAAATGCTCCTGCCGTCCGGGGTCACCAGCGGTGCAATTGGATTTAGAGCGCGCGAAGCGTGGCGAAAGCATAAAGCCTGGGCGTGAGCCCCAGGACAGTCGCACATGAGTTCCTAGCCCGAGAAGCGGGCGGCAGCGGCAACAAAAGAATCATCGCTGATGAAGATCAAACGCGAACCAGATTCTTGATCTGCTGTCGCCCGCTATCGCGGGCTGAATGAGCGGTTCTTGCGCGGTGCTAGAGGATTGGTCCTGCGGCCCGCAGGGTTTGGTTGGAGCGTTTGCTCGAGCGAACATCCAAAGAGGTGTCGCTCTTCGCTTGCGACCGCACTCCTAAATCGAGGCTACCTGCCTTAAGATTCTTCTCTGTGGTAAATTAACTCCAATCAAAAATGCAGGAGATACCTTTTTGACTGACGACCTGCTCAAATGGCGTAGCGAGTTTCCTATCCTAGACGAGACAGTCTACCTGATCTCGCATAGCCTGGGAGCAATGCCTAGGGCCACTTACGATCGAATGCACGATTATGCTGAGGCCTGGGCGACACGCGGGGTGCGGGCGTGGTCCGAGGGCTGGTGGAATATGCCGGTGACGGTGGGCAACGACGTGGCGCGAATCATAGGCGCGGACCCGGGCACCGTGGTCATGCATCAGAATGTCTCAGTTTGTCAGTCGTTGATTCTTTCCTGTTTCGAACCTACAGCGGGGAGAAATAAGATTGTCTATTCGGAGCTCAACTTTCCTTCGGTGATGTATGTCTACGAGGCTCACGCACGTAACGGGAGTTTGCGCATTGAAACAGTGAAATCCGATGACGGTATCACGGTGCCAATCGAGCGCATGTTGGCAGCCATCGACGAGGAGACTCTTCTCGTGCCTTTCTCCCATGTTCTATTCAAGAGCGGTTTTCTCCAGGACGCCAGAGCGATTACCGAGCGGGCCCATGAGGTAGGCGCAATGGTCGTGCTCGATGCTTATCAGTCCGCCGGAACCGTTCCGTTTAGTGTCAAAGATCTAAATGTAGATTTCGCAACCGGCGGATCGGTCAAGTGGCTTTGTGGCGGGCCAGGCGCGGGGTATCTTTACGTCCGTCCCGATTTGCATACTCAGCTCCAACCAAAAACTACGGGTTGGATGGCCCACGAGGAGCCTTTTGCCTTTGATAAAGAGCTCCGCTACGCTCCAGGTGTTGCTCGCTTTCTGCACGGCTCGCCCGCGATTCCGGCGCTTTACGCCGCCCAGTCGGGTTATCAAATTATTAATGAAATAGGTGTGGAGAATATTCGCAGCAAGAGTGTAAGCCAAACTTCTCTTTTGATCGACCTGGCCCAGGAAGCAGGCTTCACCGTCACGAGCCCAAGGAGTTCATCACAGCGGGGGGGCACCGTCACGGTTATGCACGAGCATGCGGCGGCCATCACCAGCGAGTTGGTGAGCCGCGAGTTTATTGTTGATTTTCGCCCCGGCGCGGGTGTGCGCATCTCTCCTCACTTCTACACCACGGACGAAGAGTTGAAACTAATCATCGGGGAGATGAAGACGATCAGGGACAGTCGCGCGTACGCCAGGCACGAAGCGGCCGGTGCGGCATTCTGAAAAGCTGATCTTGATCCTTTGGTTTTGGACTTGATCCAAACCTCAAAGAAGTGGAATTCAAAGATCAAAGTACAGAGATCAAAGCTCATTATGTCTAATGACTACGGCAAGGCAGCCCCGCTTTCATACAACAAATACCTCCGAGTTCCTGACCTGATCGGTTTGCAAGAGTGTCTCTCGGGTCCGGAACACCACGATGAACTTCTTTTTATCACCGTCCATCAAGCCTACGAATTATGGTTCAAACAGATTCTTCACGAGCTTGACGCGGCCATGGTAATGATGAATAAAGACCGCCTTCCCTCCGCCGGCCGCACCCTGCGGCGTGTAGTCGAGATAGAAAAACTGCTGGTTACCCAGATTCACATTCTGGAGACTATGACTCCCATCAGTTTTTTAGGGTTCCGCGAACAATTGAATCCCGCCAGCGGCTTCCAATCAATGCAGTTTCGCGAGATTGAATTCGCCTCGGGTCTCAAGCTCGAGGGCATCCTGAATGAGTTTCGCAACGATTTGTTTGCTTACGAACGCCTGCAGAAACGGTATCAGGCCCCGTCCTTAAATGAGATCTTATTTGCGGTGTTAAGACATCGCGGACTTGACGCACCGGCGGATGACAAATCCCTAACCGAAGGAGAAAGGAAAAAGCTATACGAGAGGCGGGGCCAGGCAGTGCTCGAGGTTCTTACCCACTTCGAGGAGCGCTACGAAGAGTTTCAACTGGCTGAAGCGCTGCTGGAACATGACGAGTTTTTTTCGCTCTGGCGCTCACATCACATAAAGATGGTCGAGCGCATGGTAGGCGCAAAGCGAGGCACTGGCGGTTCCGAAGGAATTGGGTATTTGCAAACTACTCTGAGCCAGAAATTCTTCCCTGAGCTTTGGGAGGCGCGTACCTATCTGGACGTCAAACATGGAGCTGGAGGTTGTCCCTTTTCATCACCCACATAGGAACGTCGGCGAGATGTCGACCGCTGAAGGCATCCCAAAGACTGACAAGCTATTACTCTTGTCCGTGGATAGCGGAGAAAAAATCTTGAGCGAAATAACCTTATGAAAAACGAGCGACGATCCGCCCCACGGATCAATATAAGTGTTCCCGTACGTTGGGAAGGAGTGCTCACCCAGCAAACAGCTACCGTCACCAGCCTCAGTGAGACCGGTTGCTTCGTCCTTACCGGCGGCAAGGTGGAACCCAAAGAGCTGATCCGGCTTGAGATTGAATTACCCGGTCAGGAGGCCCTCTACTTTTGGTCTGAGGTCGTTGATGAAGCGAACGAAATCGGATTTGCTGTGCGGTTCACTTCTTCCGAAGAAGACGACCGAGCGCGGTTGGTTGCTTACGTGAAGGCGAACTCGCTCCCGAGGGCTGATTGATAGGGAATTGAGATCGGGTCCCCAAGTGGGCAGCCCGCTTGGGGTGGTGGTAAGAATCTTATTGTCTGCGATGAGCATAGAGTTTCCGGAGAGGTTCAATATTGCTGATTACTTCCTCTATCACAATCTGGAGGAAGGACGTGAGAACAAAACCTGTCTTTATTTTCAGGATCAATCCTTCACCTACGGCGACGTTGCTCGTATGTCCAATCGCGTGGGCAACACGCTTCGCGATCTGGGACTCGACATTGAAGAGCGAATACTGATTGTCCTGCCTGACTGTCCTCAGTTTGTCTGGACTTGGTTTGGCGCCGCCCGCATCGGGGCCGTGATCACGATGGTCAACCCGCTGCTACCTGCGACTGACTACAGGTATTACCTCGAATACACGCGCGCTCGTGTCGCCGTCATCCATTACTCGCTGTTGAAGACCTTCGCCGAAGCTGCGGAAGGCGCGCGCTACCTCCGAGCCGTGCTCGTAGCTGGGGGTACATCCGAGGATAGCGAAGATATTAACTTTCACAGCCGTAGTGCGCAGTGGTTCTCTTTTCCCGGTACGGTGGAGGCCGGCTCTGACGAATGCACACCGGCGGATACTCACCGCGATGACATCGCCATCTGGTTGTTTACATCGGGGTCGACCGGGCATCCGAAAGGCGCGGTCCACCTTCAACACGACCTTCCGTTCAATACCGAGGTGTATGCGAAACGCACCCTGGGCGTAAACGAGGACGATCTTACGGTCTCGGTACCGAAGCTGTTTTTTGGTTATGCAACCGGAACCAACCTGCTGTTTCCTTTCGCGGTGGGCGGGGCAACGGCTCTCTTTGAGGAACGCTCCACTCCGGAGAAAGTATTTGAAGTCATTAATCGCTATCGTCCCACAATCCTAACTACCGTGCCAACGATGATCAACGGAATGCTCAATGCCGAGGGGGCAACATCGCACGACCTGTCGTCATTACGCTTTTGCTATTCTGCGGGAGAGGCTCTGCCCGTGGAACTTTATCAGCGCTGGCTCAAGACATTTGGAGTGGAAATCTACGATGGAATCGGCTCAGCTGAGATGTTTCATATCTACATAACAAATCGACCGGGTGACGTTAAGCCGGGTAGCCTGGGTCGTATTGTAGAGGGTTACCAGGCCGCAATAGTAAACGCCGAGGGTGACCAGTTACCAAAGGGTGAAATGGGGACGCTTAGGATCAAGGGAGACTCAGCGGCGTTGTGTTACTGGAACGTCCATGAAAAATCCAAAGAAAGCTTTGCCGGAGATTGGTGCACGACCGGCGACCAGTTCCATGTCGACGAAGCAGGTTATTACTGGTATCACGGTCGCACCGACGACATGTTGAAGGTTTCTGGTGTCTACGTAGCTCCCAGCGAAATCGAAAACTGTTTGCTCCAGCACGAGGCAGTCCTCGAATGCGCTGTAATTGGTCACGATGCTGGCGACGGTTTGGTAAAACCCAAGGCTTTCATCGTGTTGCGCCAGGGCTACGAGGCTGACACTAAGCGGGAAGAAGAAATTAAAGGCTTCGTCAAATCGAGACTGGCGCTGTACAAGTATCCCCGCTGGATTGAGTTTGTTTCTTCAATGCCAAAGAACGACCGCGGGAAAATCGATCGCAAGACCTTAAAAACGCGTGAATCGTCAATCGTCAATCGTCAATCTTAGATTGAGTCTCGCTTGACCTTGATTCACATTTACGATTCACGATTCACGATTAACGAAGCATGCCCGTCGCTACACGTATCAAAGTGCGGTTTGGCGATACCGATCCTGCGGGACTTGTCTACTACCCCAATGTCTTTAACTACTTTCACATTGCGATGGAGGAGTTTTTCGCTACCCAGTGTGGCGTTGGTTACGACCAATTACTCGCGGCCGAACGTATCGGCTTTCCCACTGTTAATATTCAGACTGAGTTTCGAGCCCCAATCCTTTACGGCGACGAGATCGATGTCGAAGTTTTTGTCTCTCGTCCAGGCCGAACCTCGGCGATATTCGAGTACCGCGTAACACGCGTCAGCGATGGCCAGCTCTGCGCTCAGTCCACTCAGGTTCACGTTGCTATGAATCTCGACAGCCGCCGCCCTGTTCCCCTGCCGGAATGGTTTCGCGAAGCATTCGGCGCCAGGGCTTCCTGACGTGCCTTGCGCCGCTATCGACGGTCCGGATGCCGTCTAGACTCAAGTCTGAACCTAGACGAAATGCCGGCAGTTGTTGTAAGGGTTAACGCCAACCTGCATTGGGTTGGAGGATTTTTGGAAAAACCATGTTGTTGGCCTTCTAATTGCTACGGGACCTCAACGTACTTTCACATTCTGACCTCGTGAACGATTAAGGGGGTTGTTATCAGATTTGTGAGAGCCGGCAAATTGGCTTTGCATCTGTTCTCCGGAATAGGAAGAAGTGAACCAACGCTCCAGGGAACCAAGATCTCAGCAGTCCTGGAAAATGCGAAACCGGTCAGGGGCGAGGTTGCCAATAGTAACTCGTGCGAGGAGATAATTAAGGAGAAAATGGTGACCAAGACAATCTCAAGAATCATGCTGGGCTGCGCGCTTTATGCATTTCTAGGACTGGCCATGACAGCCAAGGCCGACACCGTGACAATCGTGGGAAATTCCACTGGCAGTTTGGCTACGGCTACCGTTAATTGTACGTTCAATTGGTACTAACACCCGGACCTTCACTATCACCAATGTGTCGCCTTTTGACGCGAGGGTCACCGGTGTCGGATTCGACCTCATTGCGGGCGATTTCTCGGGCAATAATTCCTCGGGCCTCAATAACTTCAGTGGCGGCAACGTCGCCGGATTTACCTTTCGCAACGACGCATTGGGGAATGTGCCTCAGTTCAACGGCGCCGTGCTAGACTTCGGATGGACAACTGGGAACTCGGGCAACTTCAGCGGCGGTAGCCCGAACAATGGTCTTGCACCTGGCGCAAGTTTAATTTCTCAGTGAGCGGGTCGTCGTTTGCGGGCCTGACGGAAGAGCAAATCTGCAACGCTATTTTCGTGCGTTTCCAGCGAGTTGCAGAAAACGGCAACGGCAGCGACGTCGGTGTCCCGACCGGAACAGAACCGATACCAGAGCCTGCGACTATGCTGCTGCTTGGTACAGGTCTAGCGGGAGCCATGGGAGCGATCAGGCGCAGGGTAAGGTCTGATAGAGGTTAGTACGTTACAGCAGAGAAGGTCTCGTAACTCTCTAACATTCGACAACAAGTCGGCGCGAATGGTTTGCCCCATTCGCGCCGATTCTTTTTCCAAATTGCGCGTCTTCTATAAGCTAGTCATCACTCAAATCCTTCGCTTTTCCAGGTCGTAGTCACGCAAGCGGCGATATAGTGTTGACGGCGAGATTCCCAGAACCTCAGCCGTCTTGCCTCGATGCCAACCCGTCTGTTCGAGTGCGGATAGGATTTGCTGACGTTCCATATCTCGGAGTGAGGCGGGCGAGGAGGCGGCCGCCGGCGAGCCGGGGGCAGCATCGGAACCGGCCGGCGTCGAAGCCATCAACACCGGAAACGAAACAGTTGGCCGTGCTACTTCAGGAGGTAATTCTGCGAGCGTAATGCGCCCGTTGTTGGCCAGGATAACCGCGCGCTCGAGACAGTTTTTCAGTTGCCGCACATTGCCCGGCCAACTATACGAACGTAGTGCCTCCATTGCGTCGCCTTCGAGAGCGGGGGGATTCATGCCACCTACGTGTTGGAGCAGATGCTGCGTCAGCGGTTCAATATCCTCCGGCCGCTCTCGCAATGGTGCGAGGCTAATCTGAAAACCATTGATACGGTAGAGAAGATCGGAGCGGAAGGATCCATCAGTTACAACAGATTCCAGGTTTCGATTCGTCGCTGCGACAATACGCACGTTCACTTCAACCTTGCGTACGCCGCCGACGCGGAAAAACGTTCTGGTTTCAATCGCTCGTAAGAGTTTCGCTTGTAGCTGGGCCGGAAGCTCCGTAACTTCATCCAGGAAAAGCGTGCCCCCATCCGAGAGTTCGATCAGTCCGAGCTTGCGACCCTTGGCGCCTGAAAAGGCGCCCGCTTCGTAACCGAAGAGCTCCGACTCAAGCAACGACTCCTGGAAAGCAGCGCAATTTAGATCGATAAAAGAAGAGTTTGCACGAGTTGACAAGCGATGGATGGCGTGCGCAATCAATTCTTTTCCGGTGCCTGACTCTCCCGTGATCAAAACTGACGCATCCGAGGGAGCAACTCTTTCCACCAGTCTAATAGCTTCCTTCATCAAGTCCGAGACCGAAACGATTTCGGGCAAGGCAGATTGCCGCGCCAGTTGTTCGCGCAGACGAAGATTGTCCACTCGCAGCCGGCGCTTTTCCGCCGCCTGCTTAACCCGAACATCGAGCTCTGTGATGGTATAGGGTTTCGTGAGGTAGTCGTACGCGCCCAGCTTCATCGCTTCTACGGCCGTTTCCACCGTCGCCTGCCCAGTCAACATAATCACTTCAGGAGGATTCGGTCTTTCGTGAACGCGGCGCAGCACCTCTATGCCATCAATGCGCGGCATATTTATGTCGCACAACAAGACGTCAACATTGCTCTCTTCGAGCTTGCGCAAGGCGGCTTCGCCATCAGGGGCGGCTTGCACTCTGTAACCCAGGCGTTCGAGTTCCTTCTGCAATACGAGCCGCAGATTCACTTCGTCTTCCGCAATCAGAATTCGTGCTGCCTGTTGCTCGCTCAAGCCTTCGATTCTCCGATTTCTGTTATCGCCGGTAGAGTAATCGTGAAAGTGGTGCCGACTCCCAGAGTGGATTGTACGTCGAGACTGCCGCCGTGCTCGGTTAAGATACCATAACAGACGGCGAGACCAAGGCCCGTGCCTCGTCCTACCTCTTTGGTTGTAAAGAAAGGCTCGAAGATTTTGGCTATGTTTTCGGGCGCTATCCCCACCCCGGTGTCACTAACCTCAACCAGCACCTCAGCTCCTTCGTGGCGCGCCGAAATTGTTAAGGTACCGCCAACCGGCATCGCATCCACGGCGTTCGTGGCCAGGGCAATTATTGCCTGTTGCAGTTGGCCCGCGTCACCTGAGAGAGGCGGGAGAGGGTTGTCCGGCGTCTGGAACAGGAACTCGACTTTGGCATCACGTTGCTGATGAGCCAGCAATCGGGCGGCTGCGTTTATAACATCCGCCAAATCCAGCCGTGCATGTTCTGAGGCGCGGGCTCGGCTGAAATCGAGGAGGCCGTTGGTAATTGATTTACAACGAAACGCCTCGCTGCGAATTAGACCCAGATACTCCCTTAAGTCATCCAGGGTCTCGGAACTTTCGATTTGCGAAAACGCCCCTTCCTGAAGCCGCGATTCCAGGGCTTCAGCACAAGCGGAGATCGTGGCCAGGGGATTGTTTATCTCATGGACTACTCCCGCCGCCAAACGTCCGATAGCGGCCAGCTTCTCGGCGCGCGCGACGGCGCGGTTGGCTTCAACTCTGGTACTGATGTCTTCCCCGACTGCGATCACATGTGAAACTCGGCCACTGTCATCAATCCACATTGGAATCTTGCTAATTAGCCAATGCTTAATTTCCCCGCTGGCCCTCGTGGCCTCATGTTCGATCCTTTCAATTTCGCCGCTCTCAAAGACGCGCGCGAACTCCTCCGATAGCACCTGCCGGTTTTGTAGGGTCAAGACGCTGAAGATGTTCTTGCCCAACACCGAGCCCCGCGGAATGCCCAACTCACCCAACTCGCGATTCCGGTTCCACGCCACAATCCGGTAATCGCTGTCCACCGCGTACAGCGAAAGCGGCAAGCTATCGATTATCGCTTCGGTGAAGCGTCGCTGCGCTTCGGCTTCGGCGGTTCGGCGGTCTACCTCTTTTGCCAGGGTTGTAGACGATTCTCGCGCCGCCTGATAAAGCGACGAGATGTGCGCTGCGAGAGCAGCCTGTTGCGCGGCGGCGTCGACCAGCCGGCATTCTGTTTCGCCTAAATCCTCGCGCCGGTCAAAAGCCACCACCAGCGCGCCTTTTGCCCGCCCACCAAATCGTAGCGGCACTGCGTACTCGACCTGGTGCGCGTCCTCCCGCAGGAAGAAGCTGCTTGCAGCCGTAAGGAGGACTGGCGCTGCCGCACCTGGTGAGGCGAGCCAACCCTGCAAACGATCCAGGTGCATAAGCGAAGTATCCTCGGCGCTCCCCTCTCGGTCGAAAACACATCCGGTTTCGCAGTCGGGCGAGAGGTCGACAAAAGCTGCACAGAGTACTGCTCCCGTACCTTCGTAGGTTGAGCCGGCCACCCGACGCACGAGCTGGTCGGGTTCGATCGCCCGCAGGAGACCACGGCCGAGGTCCGCCAGAAACCTCAACTCGCGGTTACTTCCAATCAGATCCCACTCTCGTTGAGCGGACCGCAATTGTGAAGTCACTCGGGAAACTAGCTCATCGGCGTTTGACGGCTTGGTGATGAAGTCGTCGGCACCGGCGGCAAACGCATCTGCCTTTCGACTCTCAACGGTGCTATCGGAGAGCGCGATTACGGGTAAAGTCTTCGTGGCCGGCTGAGCCCGCAGCAGTCTGCACAGCGCCAGGGCATCGACGCCGGGGATCTCGAGGTCGAGCACAATGAGGTCGCAGGATTCCTTGTGAATGACCCGCAGCGCTGAGGGAGCATCTGAGACCGTCAACGCGCGGAATCCCGCAGCCTCAAAGATTTTGCGGAGCCTATCGCGCGCATCTTTCTCATTGTAAACAATTAGAAGAGTTGCGTTTTCTTTGGCGGTGATAGCCGGAGCAGACATGCTTCAATCCTGGAGCCCAAGAGGACGCGACTGACGAATACGGATTCGCTGGGTTAGCGCGGTTCACCGGCTACAGGCAAACGCCGCGAAATCGCGCGCTGCGAACGATTGAAAGCGATGCAGGGGGCAATGTCAAGAATGTGATAAGGAAGGATGGCCGTTCAGCGCGGCGGGAGCCGCTAACTAACGGCGGTTGAGGAGGGGTTCTGCTTATCCAGGTCAGAACCGGGGTCCCCAAGCGGGCCGCCCGCTTGGGCTGGTGGTACTTTGTATGAGGGAACGGGTGTCCCGGTGGTTTGCTCGAGTTTGTGACCAGACTTGACCTGGTACATAGCCCGGTCGGCAGCGATAAGAAGTTGATCGAGTGTTTCGCCGTCGCTGCCATAGGTGGCTGTGCCAATACTAATACCGACGCGCGCGCGATGGTCCGAGCGGACGTGCAGTGAAAATTGTGACACCGCATTCTCGATACGCGTGCGTAGATCCTCCACCTGGCTTCCTACCAGCTCCTGGACCACCAGCACAAACTCATCGCCTGCGTATCTGGCGAGAAAGTCGTATTCGCGAAGCTGGGTCTGGATTATTCGGGCCATCTCGCGCAGCATCTTGTCGCCAACCGTGTGGCCAAAGGTGTCGTTAACGATCTTGAAATCATCAAGATCCAGCATCACAACCTGAAAGGGCCGACCCGTGCGACGGGCCCTTGACACTTCTTCTTCAAAGCGAAGGGCGAGATAGCGCGCATTCGGCAAGCCAGTGAGCACGTCTGTGAGCGCATTCGACTTCGCCTCGGCATGGTGCATAGAATTTGCGAGGGCGTCTGCCGCGAGCTTCGTCACCGTCTCAAGCAGCCGCATATGGTCGTCGGTATATTGGTCCAACCTAGACGAATAGACAGACAGCGCGCCCAATAACAATTCGTCCTTGACTAGCGGCAACGAGGCCATAGATCGATACTTAATGCAGCGTTCTGAGTCCCGTCCGGCAAAGTCCAGACTCGGTTCAAGCTGGTTAACCGCACTGCGATTGGCCATCGCAAAACCAGTCACGCCTTCGCCTGGCGCGATGCACTTCGACTTCAACAGTATGGCATTCTTACCGGCCACGTGCGCCGCAGTGGCATAGCCTTGTCGCTCGTCATAAAGGTAAACAGCACACGTATCAAACGAGACCAGGTGGCCTACCTGGTCCACCAGAATTGCCAGGGTGTCGTCAATGTCCAGAGATGAACCGAATGTGCGGGCAATCTCATACAGGGCGTAGACCTCTCGATGCGCATTTTTGATCTGATCATAGGCCAGGTAACAGCCTCGCTCTCTGGTCTGCGCCATATCAATCTCGACTAGCTTGGATGGCTCTAATACCTTGGTCGGAGGCTGCTGCTGCGGAAGGCCGAGAGCTGCAATCTCGGCTTCGAAGTCCGGCAGGTGTTTAATGAAGAGTTCAATAATTCTGGGATCGAAGTGCGTGCCCGACTCGCGTAGTAACAAAGCAATCGCATCGTCACACGTCATGCCGCACCTGAACGGACGGTCTTCTCTGACGGAATCGAAGCAGTCTACGACGGCAATTATGCGCGCCGCGATCGGTATCTGGTCACCTTTCAACCCGTCAGGGTAGCCCAGACCGTTCCACTGCTCGTGATGATGACGCACAATCGGAATTACGGGGGATGGGAACTCAACCCGGGTAAGCAAGAGTGCACCCACAGTCGAATGAATCTTCATTCGCTCAGACTCGGCGGATGTTAGCTTGCCGGGTTTGTTTAGAATGTGAAGCGGGACGGCCAGGTTACCCACATCATGAAGCAGCGCTCCCGCTTTCAAAGCTGCGATTTCAAGTTCTGAAAGACGAAGCACCTTGCCTAGCCCGGCCGCGTAGATCTGAACGCGGCGCACGTGGCCGTGGGTCGTCTGATCTTTCGCGTCTATGGCTGTAGCCAGGGCTTCGGCGGTCGCCAGGTGTAGCCGGGCAAGCGATTCGGCCTCGCGGGTTTTCACTTCCAGACGTTCAAACGAGGTGCGGTAGATCAGGTAAATAGCGGCCGCCACCCCTGCACTCAAGAGTGCGTAGGTCGCGTTGTTTTTGGAGACTGCGCTATAAATCACGGCAGCGGCTATGTTGATGAGATCCATCTAAAACTTTTCAACTAACTGAAGGCGTAACGGCGATTGCTGCTCGTACCGCTCAACCATGCGGCGGGTATACAGACGGCTCTCTCAAATTCATCAGCCGGAAGCGAGTGGGAGCAATCACATCGCCTGCGGGTATGAAGGGCAAGGGCGGACCTCTTTTTCGCCCGCCATGCTGGGTGAGATTCTTTCAATACCGTCTGGAGCAATTCGTCCTTTTATTTTCGAGATTGCGGCTCGGGCTCCGTGCGGAGAGCCCGTGAAGCCCGAAGAGCCTCGCAGCCGCAGACATCTCTTTCTCAATTGTCGTGCCGCTGGAGTAAATCGCGGAAGTTATCCGGAAAGCTTAGCATTTCGGCGGTTTGGTGCACCTTGGTGGGTTATCAAGCAGAAGGGACTAAATAATCCCGACCACTATGACAGGTCAGATTGGAGAGTTCAGTCAAGCTGCACAATCGTTGAGTTGACAATGCGGAGGCCTTGCGGGCACCCTTCGTCTGGAGCTGCTATTTCAGCGGAGTTTGATATGGGATGAGAGGCGAGGCCTATCGTTATCCATCTCACCTCGGTCATCAGGTGTAGGCGTATTATCTTGACGAAAAGAGTCGGCAAAAGATTAGACGCAATACAACCGGTCGGTTACATCGAACTGCTGCGAAACAATTATGCCTTTCGCCAACTTTGGCTCGGGCAGGTCGTAAGCCAAATGGGCGATTGGTTCAACACGATCGCCATCTACACAATAATCCTCAACCTCACAGGATCGGGCCGAGATGTGGGTCTGTTGCTGGTCGCACGTTTCCTTCCCAGTTTCGTGTTCGGGCCGCTGTCAGGCGTACTCGCTGATCGATTCAGCCGGCGCTCAATCATGATCGTTTCGGATCTGCTCCGGGCGGTTGTTGTGCTGGGCTTCCTCGTGGTTCGCCGAGCTGATCAGTTGTGGATCGTATATGTGCTGACTGTGCTCCAGCTCGCCTTCTCAACCTTCTTCGAACCCGCGAAGACTGCCGCCATCCCCTCAATCGTCTCCAACCGTGAATTGGTTGCCGCTAATGCGATCTCGTCAGTGACTTGGTCGGTGATGCTGACGTTGGGAGCGGCAATTGGAGGGTTGATCACAGGATGGTTGGGCACGGATGTGGCCTTCGTACTTGATTCGCTGACTTACCTTCTCTCCGCTGCCTTGATCGCGACTGTGCGTCTTCCCAAACGGCCGAAGCGGGAGAAAGGCAAGCTCACGGTCGGCAGAGCGCTGGGAGTCACGGAGACAATCGAAGGAGCACGGTATGTCAAGGACCGGCCACGAGTGCTGGCACTACTGCTGGTCAAACCCGCGTGGGGTCTCGGCGGTGGCATTCTCACCTTGCTGGCGGTCTTTGGTGAGAGGATCTTTCCCGTCGGTAATAGCGCGGCTACCGGCATCGGCGTGCTCTTCGCCGCGCGCGGCATCGGAACTGCGGTGGGTCCAATCGTAGCGCGACGGATAGCAGGGGAAGGTAAGAAACGCATGCTAACCACCATAGGAATATCATTTCTAATTGGTGGTCTGGGTTACATTGCATTCGGCAGCACACGCAGCTTCATAGCGGCTCTGATCGTTCTGGGCCTCGCGCACACGGGCGGGAGTATCCTCTGGGTTTTTTCCACCGTAATGCTGCAACGAGACGTGGAAGACGGCTTTCGCGGTCGGGTCTTTGCGGCGGAGTTGGCCTTGCTCACGCTGACGATGGCTGCTTCAAACTATATAACGGGAGAATTACTGGACCGCTTTGGCCTTTCACCACGTTTGGTTACGGTTGGCATTGGGATCTTGTTCCTCATCCCGGGTCTTGTCTGGTTTGCTACAAAGCGATGGTGGGATCGAGGAGAACGGGACCAGACTCCTGACTTACGAATCGTTGAAGACCTTCAACCGGAAGGTGAAAAGGTGCCCGGATAAGGAAGTCTTGAGAATAGCAAACACCGGCAATAGCCAGACTGTTAAGGAGAGTGAGGTGAGGAAATCAGAAGCCGATGAAGATCACAATAGGAGTCATGGGATCCGCGAGCGACGGCGGCGAAGGCCTCCCCGGCCATACGCTGCGAGAAAAGGCCTCGGCGCTTGGGCGATCACTTGCAGGGCGCGATATCGTTCTTATTACAGGTGCTACAACCGGCATAGTCTACTTAGTCGGCAAGAGCGCGCAGGTGTCCGGGGTTTTCCACGTTGGCGTCTCGCCGGCGACCTCTCAGGGAGAACATGTCGCGCGCTATCAACTCCCGACGGACGCTTGTGATCTGATTGTCTACACAGGCTTTGGTTTAAAGGGCAGGAATGTTGTGCTGGTGCGCTCGTGCGAGATTGTAATATTTATCGCGGGAGCAATGGGATCCCTTAATGAGTTCAGCATAGCCCATGACGAAGGCAAAGTAATTGGCTGTTTGACGGGAACGGGCGGGGTTGCTGACGAAGCCGACTATATTTTGCAGAAGTTCTCTACTGAAACCGGCACGAACGTAATTAAAAACCACCACCCGGAACAATTGCTTGATGCCTGCCTGACAGCTTTGAGACCTGATGATCGTATGTTGCCGCCCCAGCCGTGATGTAACTAACCTAAACATGAGTTCATCCGTCACAATCGAGACTCTTTACACGGTAAACGATCTTTCCGCAGCTGCTTTCGACCACGCGGACTGGGATCGAGTCAGGGCGATTCCACTCACGCGCTATTGGTCAGGCAGTCCCGCCCCTGCCAACCGGCACGCGGAAGCTCGGATCCTCTGGTCTGATGAATCACTCTGGGTGCGTTTTGTTTGCCGCCAGACGGAACCTTTGATCGTGAGCTCAAAGCCGCAAACTAAATCAAAGACGATGGGATTGTGGGACCGTGACGTCTGCGAAGCCTTCCTCGCGCCGAACCCGGAACAGCCAAATCGCTATTTTGAGTTTGAAGCGGCGCCCACGGGTGAATGGATTGATCTTGCGGTTCATTTAGAACCGGGTCAACGCGAGACTGAGTGGGACTTCCATTCAGGTATGACTGCCAAAGCACGCATCGGCATTGGCCAGATAATTATCTCGATGCGAATCCCCTGGGGCGACCGTATTCATAAGCCTGAACGAGGCGAGCGGTGGCGAGTTAATTTGTTTCGTTGTGTCGGCAGCAGCAAGCATCGTGGTTATCTTGCGTGGCAACCAACGCACACCGAACAACCGAACTTCCACGTACCAGAGGCTTTCGGTTGGCTTGTGTTTGACGGGTGAAAGTCCGTCTTCATTTCAGATACGATTTCAGGCGTTCACGATCGGAAGCGCTCATCTCCGTTATACTCACCCCAATCATGTAGCCCTCTTCGATTCGGTCTTCATCGACGGGTTCGTAGCGTATTGAGGTCGCGCGTATATGTATCGACCCGGACGGTAACTCAAGTTCAACTTCCAGTGTGCGATCACCACCCGCAAGGTAGTGTCCGCCGATCCGTATGGCGGGAACGACAAGCGCCAGCCCGGTGGCGCTCACGTCAAGCGTAAAGCCGCTCAGCGTCGGCAGCGGCCGCTGGCCGTTCGCTTTTTTGCCTGGTTCGTGAAGGGAAAGAGTAAAGGGGAGGCTTGCACGGCGCCTGGGGGCGCGGCGGTCGCCGGCATATTCTCGTAACCGGCCCACTAATGTTCGGAGAAACTCCGACATCTCGCGCCACCTCGTGCCCTGCTTCTCTCTACAAACGGGAAGCTGTCACTGAATGTGAGGGGAATAGGGCAACTGGGGAAAGAATGAATACTCGCCCAGCCATTGTAAGTAAATCACTAAGCTGCTGGCAATGGGCAATTTTTGAATTGCCCTCGGGAAAAACCCCTTAGTGTCGCGGCCAGTGGAGTTACCTGCTCGCAGGCTTGCGAACCTCGACGCTCGCTTTCGTCCCCTGATTGCAGCGTGATCCGCTGTGCTTCAGGGTATCCCCTGGGAAACCACTGGCCGCGAACGCGCCCTTGGCAAACGGCCGCCTCAAGATGTAGCTGGTGCAAAACACCATGTCAGAACCGCGAGCGGTAGCGACCGGGTCCATAGCGTCGCCTGGTGAGCACGATGAATAACAATTTGATTGTTATCGCGGCGGACCAGGTCGCTACCGCTCCCTGTTCTGACAAGCGTCACAAGCCGTTAACACCGCTGCCGGGTGGGATCGCCCGCTAGTTCTTTAGCGGCGTCGCGGGGAGCGGTTTGCCGGCCACATCACCATTTCTAACTCCTGATTGGTCCAAGAAAAACGACAGTCGGCCGGTACGACCATACTGAGCGGGCTCAGCGGTGGCTATCCAGCTTTTTCCGTCGGGGGAGACGGTGATTCGAAAACGATAGCCTGTTGTTTCTGTTCCTTCGAGGTCTTTAGGTATTAGACCGGCAAGTATCAGAGCGGGCATATCACCGAATTTTCCCGCGTGTTGCTGGTTGTAAACCAGTTGGGCCAATGAAATGCGCCGCATCAGGGCTTGCACTTCGCTATGATGGGTGTCGATTCGGGCGTTGAAGAAAAACTCACTCCCAGCCTTCTTCACTATCTCGTGATTTTCCTTGTCACCAACGATCCACTTGCCATTAACGCGAATCGAAGCGACTGGCTCTGCCTGCTCTTTGTCCTCCTCATCTTTGACTCTTACAAACACGGTCGCAGCCTCGCCGCTTATCTGTTCACCGCTAATGTCTACCTTCTCAGGAATGGCCGCTGCCAAACGTTCAAAGTCAGGCCGCAGGTCGTCAAATTCTGCAGGCTTCAATCCTTCAATCGCGGGCTGATAAATGGAGAGTGCAAAAGCTTCGCGAAACTTTTTCTCGCGCATCAACTTGTAAAACTCGCGGACTGCGTCGGATGGCGACCCCGTTTGGTTCGCAGCAGCGGTGGCCGGGCTTTTCAGTATGAAGTTTTGCGCTAAAGCATTCGTTTCAGCCAACCCGAGACCTGCGCTAGTCGCTATGAGCACAAAGGCAAAATTGAGCAGAAGGTAAACAGGCACCGTGCGTTGGATGACCGAAGTAATCATGAGTCTGTGCATTTGAAGTCCTTAAAATTTGGGTTGCAACGCGAGGGCGGCGCGGCCCTCAATCGCGAGGTGCAAGCCGCGCCGCACAAGATAGACACCATCCAGGCGAGAAAGGTTGCTTAGGTTCCCTTCTTCCGCCCGGCTGCGAGAATCCACTCACGTCCTACCGCGTAAAGCAACACCGTAATGGCCACGAACGGAAGGAGCGATAACAAGTCGGCATAGCGTTTGACGTGTCCCGGCGGCTCATCGAAGAAAGGGTTGTGCGCAAGCATCCACGCCTTCGTGGCTTCGAGCGCGTCTGTGAAGTAACCGGCCATGAAAGCAAAAACAATGCCGGCAAGTGCTGCTCCGGCGATGTAGCCTGAAGCCATCAATACGCCTGGACTCTTGTCGCTTTCAGCGGCTAGTTCCTCTTCGGTCAT
>JACCUI010000140.1 GCA_013811945.1 Pyrinomonadaceae bacterium
ATCAAGCCGGGAGACGACGTTCCGGAAATCGGAAGCAACCAACAGTTTGAGGCAGCGATTGCGCCTTTGAACAATCCCAACGACGTCGGCGAACGGACAGGCGTGAAGGGCGGCTTCGCAATTCCGATGTTCGTTGAGAAGAAAGAGCCACGCATCCCCGAGCTCGAGGAGGTCAAGGACCGGCTTTCACAGACGCTAAAACATCAAAGGGCGAAAGAGCAGTTGGAACAAAAAGCCAAAGAGGTACTCTCAGCTGTGAAAACTGTCGCTGATATCAAGGGAGCGGGCGAGAAGGCGGGTTTTGAAGTAGGAACTGAAGCGGATTGGAAGATTGGCAGCGTGATCGGTAAGGCCGGGAGCAGTCCGGCGCTGGACGAAGTCGCCTACGCATTGAAGGCCGGCGAGATTACTAAGACCCCTTTTAAAGTCGGAGACAATTGGGTGATCCTGGGGGCCACCAGCCGTGTCGACGCGGATCTGGCAGCATTTGCTTCAAAGCGACCGCAGATGACCCAGACACTGCTAACTCAGCGCCAGACCCAACTCTGGGACGACTATGTCACCAGGGTCCAGGAGGAGATGAAACGCTCGGGCAAGATAAGGATTTACAAGGACGTACTGACCGCTATGGAAGAGAACGAGCCGGCTGCCGCGGCACCTCAATCGCAGTTTCCATTTCCCGTAAAATAACTGAATCAACTTCCTTCGTGATAGCTGAGAGTTGGGAGCAGTTGAGCCGATTACTCTAGGGAGTAACCGACCCCATCGGTTTCCTCAGCTATGAGAAGTCGTCCTCCGTTAACGTCGTGGTTTGACCAACACGACCACTGCCAACTCTATCTGAAATCCATCTGAGATCTCAGGTCTGAGATCTCAAATTCACCCCGCCTGATCACGATCCGCCCACCAACGGAGCAACATCTGACTGAGCGACCGCGGTGCGGATCTTAAGTTCATTGCCTTGCGTGGTGATCTTCAGATTTCCCAACGCGCTCCTGGCCAAAACCCCTTTGATCCCGCCTAGCCGGTTTGTGAAGAGAGCTCCAAACTGTTTCAAACCTTCGATGGTATCCCCCAGGCTGCGCGCTGAAACTGCATCGAGGGTGCGCGCAGCAACCAACAACTCGAGATCCTTGTCAGTCATGCCGAGTGATCCGTAAGTCTGCTTGACCGCGGAAAGATCCTTGGCAATTGCTTCATTACCAATGCGAAGATTCCTAAGCAGCTCCGCGGAAACGTTTCCTCCGAACCCTACAATAGCGTTTGGATCCTGCGTAGCCAGGGTAATCAACTCGGCGTTGGCTAACCTCTTTTCTTTGGTCGCAGCAACGGTGTTCCGAACGCGTTCCGCATCCCCCATCGCCAACGTGTTCGCATCGAGCGGAGCAACCGCGAGTTCCTTGATCTTCAAGTCCAGCAAGCCCAGAAGTTTCACGTGGTGGTCCAGGGTAAAGATGTAAATCGTCTTTCCCAGATACTTCTCTTCGTGGTACCTGCCGCTAGCCGCCACTTTTCCAGCGGCAACGATGGCGCCGGTATTGAAGGCTCCACGGGCCACCGCCACGGTCTCAATCTTGGTAATACCTGCCGAGGGATAGCTATATCGCATGCCCAGGGCAAGTTCATCGAAGGAACGCAGATCGAGACTCGTGCGAGTCTTAAACTGTTCGATCTGAGAATCAACCTCTGCCAGCTTAGCGGAGTTACCCGCTAAGAGTTTGGGCAGAGCTTCCGCGAGCACTCGCTTAACGTTAACCTGAGCCACCGCGTCCGATGGCGGGAGCCTGGCCAAAAGACTCTGACGCGCCGCCGCAGCTCCACGTTTGGTTTGCCCGATACCCGCACTCGAGAGTCCCGCCAACAATAAACCAACGACTAAAACGCTGCTGAGAATTCTAATTGTCACTTTACGAAGCCTTTCTTGGAGCCGGACGAGAAGACCGGCACTCGAGCAAAAATTTAATTAGGGGGATTGTCTTTCGGAATCACACTGCTCCAGTGTGCGCCTTTCCGATGCCGCAAGCATAGGATGAGGTTGGCTTACTCCTCATCTCGTTTGGGATTCGCCCCTTTTCCCTCCTTCCGCATCAGCTCAACAATCAGCCGCGCCTCAACCCTTCTATAGTCAGATGGCCACGAAAATAAGCGCTCGTCCACCTCCAGCTTTACGTCCTTCAATTCCATCGTTAGCTTCGAGGAGGGCCCATTGGACTTCGATATCGCCTCCGATCTGACGGGTATACCGAGAGCCTCATCTATCCAGATCAACGTCTCATTGACCGAGTCAACTCCGCTAAGCACGACGACACGGTATTTGGTCGTCGGACGGCCTGCAAGCGTTTCGCTGCCCAGTTTCTGATAGCTCGCAGACGCAGGTGGCTCGTTTAAGAGCTGGTCAGGCGAGAGACCTGGGAAGTCATCTGGAAAGTCATTCCCTGAATCAGTGTTATGCTGTTCCGCACTAAGGTCCGCATAGAATTTGTTGGCAGGCAGAATAATGAAACGGCCTGCAGGGATTTCCAGATAGACAATTTTCCCGATCCCTCCAGCAGAGTACTCTTCGCGTCGCTTCTCACCGTCGCGAGCGATCAAGACTTGATTGCTTTGCGAGGATGACGAATTGTCGGTTCTTCCTTCAGTGAAGCTAGTGATGCGACGCGCTTGATACCGGTCGGGTTCTCTTGTTGAAAAGGGCGGGGTAGTGAAAGCGGCTTTTCGAGTGTCTGCGGATCCAGTATTGGATGTCGGAGGCCCGTTTGAGCCTCTGCAAGCCGCCAGCATGAACCCATATCCGCAAATGACCAGCACGATTATAAAACGCGCTCGTAAGGCTCGAAGTTGCCCCGCGCTAGCAACGTATTGTGGGTGCCACGCCTGCGATCCGAAGCTTTCGTTGGAAGTGCTCACACGCTTTCCACGAGCAGGGCTATTTCCATACCGCCGCTGACGCACAGAGTCGCGAGCCCGCTTACGCCGCGTTTTCTCACCTCGTGGCGGAGAGTGGTCGTAAAACCCACGCCAGTGCAGCCGATCGGATGGTCCAGAGCAATAGCGCCGCCGTTCACATTAAGCCGCTCGGGTCGAAATTAAGATCGCGATCGCAGGCGATCACGTGAGTAGCGAAAGCCTCATTCAGCTCAATCAAATTGATATCAGTGGATCGCAATGCTGCCGCTCCAGCAATGGGCGTGACCAGGGAGATAAACATTCATGGTTATCTTAACTATCTCATTTTGGTCGGAATTTTGTTGACCAGAAATGGTAGCACACGGTAGAAGTAACGACGAAAGTAGTTGTGGTCAGTACGAGCTTGGGATCAGATTCAATGTGTTTTCGAATCCTGAAGAGGATCTGATATCTAACTCGGCCTCACATTCCCGAGTTTGCCCTATGTTCGAGCGCCTCACAAATTCAGTTCTGGAAACCGCAAGACATCGCATTGCAGAACTCTTTGATAACCACGCCGAATGGTTCTACACGCTCAGTGACGGAAGCTCACAAGCTCTCCGCAGGAGCGAACTGGATATCAACATTGCCCAGAATCGACTAATCCTTTCCTGTTGGACGGAAAAAGGAACTCGCTCGTGGCGAATTCGGGGATGGAATTGGACGGGGGAGAAACTGGAGTTGCAGGCTTCCCGCCGGATGGGTGCGGAGCGACCGGTAATCTCGCTGATTCCGCGAGCATCTGCAAGTGCGATCGGAGCCACAGTCAGGGCAGCACGGCAAGTCCGTTGCGATCAACTAGCACAGCTCGCATCCGGTTTGCTCCCTGGAGTGAAGATCGAACGCGCAAAGTTGAGTCCAGGGATGCGACGCGGACAACCCGGACGCTACGCACGAATTCTCCTGCGACTCAAACATCATCGAATCGCGGTGACTGGCTCAGTAGCTGCGAGCAAACCCAGTGACGTCGATGCGTTTCTTTCCTCCGCCCTACTCTGGTTCGGGCGCACGGGGGAACGCGCGCGGGCTCCCAATGTACAGCAACTCTGGCTCCTTGTGGAAAACGAGCTGGTAAAGGCGTTGAGTGTACGTATCGCCTTGCTACGCGCGAGTCTGCGAGGTGCAATTGCAGTTTATGAACTCGACCAGGCGTGGACCGAACTGTCCCCCGTGGTTTGTCCGGGTCTGGAAGAAATATGGAAGAGGCGCCTCGCACGGTTCAGGTTCATCTCTCCGCCCGCAAGCAGCGAATCAGCCCAGGCGATTATTGCCCATGCGCCCGCCGCGATTGATGTGGTACAACAAGCCCGCCATGGCGAGACCCTTCGTTACTTTGGACTTCCCTTCGCGCGGGTGCGGCGCCTGATGAACTCCGAGCTCGTCTGGTTTGGAATCGAAGGGTCTCGAGGGCGTCTGCTTGATGAAAAGAGCGAACACGAATGGGCGGTGTTATTAAGGAATTTAGACAGGCATAGATCGGCCTCCGCTTCAGATCACAGACACGCTCTTTACCGAACCGCGGGCGAGGCATGGCTTGAGTCGTTGCTTCGTCGCGACATCTCGAAACTCGATCCCGGACTAATAGTTGCGCCGCTGCATGCTCAATTTCGGACCACCAGGGCCGGACGGCTCGGCTCGAGGCCGATCGATCTGCTGGCACTCAGACGTGACGGACGTCTAGTCGTAATTGAGTTGAAGGTTTCCGAAGATCGCGAGCACGTGCTACAGGGCGCAGACTACTGGCAACGTGTTGAAGCACATCGTCGTCGAGGACACATCTGGCAGGCCAGACTTTTCGGTGAGCGCCGCATTAGCTCCGAGTCGCCCCTCGTCTATCTTGTCGCGCCAACACTGAGAGTTCACCCCTCTTTTCAGACCCTGGCTCGTTTGATTGATCCAAATGTAGAAGTGTACCGCTTCGACATAAATGAAGACTGGCGCGCGGGAGTACGCGTCATGCGACGAAAGCGAGTGAATTGAGCTGAACCAACTTCATCCATGACGGCCAAGATGTCGTCAAGGACATCAGCAGCGATGGAACCACGATTGAATATCCTAATGGGCCCACCGGGGACAGCGGTAAATCATGGCAATTTCCCGACAAAGGGCATGGATTCCTCATCAGTAACCAGAGCTTCTATTCTGTTTTGAGACGCTAAAAGTAACGGCAAAAGAAATGACGGCGGTTTTGGCTACGACAGTATCGATTGTTTAACCAGATGTTGCCTACGACGCGGTAAGCAAGCGGACTTCAAAGACGTGCCAAACCGCGTGGCTGTCACGTACACCTATGACGGTCTCGATCGTTTGACCAGATTGAAGGATTCGAAGGGAAACACGGTCGTCGCCGATAATAACTACCAGTACAACACGGCGGGCGACATCATCAGAGCATCGGCCAGAGTGGCACGCACAGCTACGGCTAAGACACCATTGACC
>JACCUI010000188.1 GCA_013811945.1 Pyrinomonadaceae bacterium
AAGAATGTGCCTGGCAAGGCAATTTCGACCGCATTCTTATAGGTGAGACGGTTGGGTTCCCATTTTCAGAGGTGCCAAAATCCAACCTCCCCCTGTTCAGAGGTCCGCATCTAAAGGCTTTCCTGACATTCTGACTGCATCACTGTAGGTTCTACTGCATGTCTAACAGTACCCATGTGCAAAATGGCAACGACCGATGAAACCGCGGTTCATCCAACCTGATCCAACCAAACCTTTTCCTCTTGCATCTGTGTGCTGGTATTGCTTGCACTGCTGACAAGTTGTGCACCATTGGTGAATCCACTGTAAAATCTGGCGTTGCAGTCGAATTTACTGCAATCTGCGAAAGCTGCTTCCGATCCTATCTCGACCGATCTGGGCGTTGATTCAGAGCTGGTACCACAGCAATGTCGGCAGCAGCATCTGAAAAGGCCGCGGAACGGACGCAGCAGTCTGAGGCAGGGACCGGCAAAGCAATTTCGAATTCAGCTCCGCTGGCCCGCGAAATCAAAGCTCCATCGCAGACTCCACGGCCTCCCAGGGCAGCTCGAACCACCAAAGAGACCATTTCCTTGCAGGGCAAGATCGGCAATACCGAAATGACGGAGATCCAGGTGAACTTGGATCGTGCTGGTTGTTGCTGTTTCGCTGTTTCAAGTTGTTCAATCGCTAACTCAGTCTGTCTGGTTTCAGGAAAAGTGGATGCGAACTGAGTGGCACACCAGCTGGGCAAAGAAAGCGTCTCGTCGTCCAGAATCGTTCCGTTTTGTGCCTCAGCCGGCGGAACTCTCAGTGCGGACGTCGCCTGCGCCGTACTACACGGTCCCGTTCGTGGTCTGGCACCCATGTCGCCTGTTTCCGCTCGACGTGCCGCACATGCCCTGCCCCGGCCCGAAACCCAAATCGGACGATGCGCTTGCTAGCTCGGAGGACGCTGCAGCTGCTCTGATTTTGGATGCTGTCGAGTCAAAGGACGGTGGAAGCTTCCAACTCAAGCCTTGCATGCTTCCAACTTCCCTGAAGTCGTTCAACTCTCCGAGATGGGTGATTGGAGTGTCGAGCAGCGAACTTTTGTGGTCTTCCGCCCACCACTGCCCGGAGCACGGAGTCTTCTCTTCCACGGATGAGAAGAGCATGGCCCGATTGCCGACGTTCATTCAGAACATGTTTCCGTTTGTGTGCTCATCCAGAACCGCGATCACGCGAGAGTAAGTTCTGCTGGCTGTTGTCCCTGTTGTCCTTGAACATTTCTCGTTTGCTTTGCAGGCTGCACGAACTTCTGTGTGAATGGACCCAAAAGGCTGGCTTTTCAACTTTCGCCGAGGTCATCAAGCGTCGACACCAAGAACACTTTCTGGCTAGACAGCGCTCCTATTTGGCCAGGTGCAAGCTGCGAGCGGTCACGGCTCTTCCCTTCTCGGCTTACGGTGACAAGACAGGTTACATGGGGCAAGGTTTGCCGAAATCGCGCTTCCTGACGCGCTTCTTGGCAGTTCACCTGATGCCGGTTCTTTGTAGTTTTCGACACCCATCTGTTTTCCGATCTCTGGAAGCGGCGAATGGTGAGTGCTGCATTCGTTGTTGTTGGTGGATGAAGTCAATACGTTACTCGCGGAACAGGAGCTTGACGAAGAAGTCATGAAGGCGGCGCTGACTGCGATCGGGGGTCGAATCCTGAAAGTTGACCATACTTTCAAAATACCAAAGGTCCGGCTGCGTGCAGCGTATCTGTAGGTATTTCCTCGAGTTTCAGCCTGTGCTCGCTGCTACTTGTAGGCGGTCAAGAGTATTTCCGCGTCCGGTGCAGCGCAATTTGCTCCCTTTCAAGCACTCTATGGAGTCATGAACGAGTACTCGCAGATCGTGTCTTTCAAATTCGTCAAGGGCAAAGGCGCGGATGAAGTCATTCCTATCCTGCAAGGAATCAAACGCCGATACGAGCTGCAGGTCTGCTTCGTTTTGAGGCTTTGATCCTGACTGGACTGTTTTTGACTAGAACTGGCCGCTGCCGGATGTCGTCTACAGCGACAACTGCTGCGCGGATCGTTCTGCCATCACGCAAGTGTTTCCCCGCGCTCTGGTAATTCCCACATTCGCACTATTCGCGCCCTTGCATGCCGCTCATTTCTCGTCTTCACCTCTTCACTCAGGTGAAGCAGGACCTCTTCCATGTACAGCAGCGCCTCTTGACCGCTACGATGGGGAAGGACTTCGCGGAGGAAACATACACCACAGCCGCCAAAGAACTCTCAGAGGCATTCCTTGGCCCTGTAGCCCAACGAACGAAGCGCACTCGGGTGCCGGCTGCTGCCGATCTTGTGCTGCGACTCAAAGCGTGGCATGACAAGTACGAAAAGGTACAGCCACGGCTGCCTGTCTGATCTGCGCCGCAGTTAGTTTATTCCGTGACAGATCAAGGTCAAAGGGCGCGGCTTTTTCAAGGCTGAAATGGCAAGCGTCTTCAAGAATCAGCTGACGCACGCGCGCGCCGGCTGTCTCAGCGACCCCGACAACGTACAGGCATGACCTGAGGCGCCTTTCTTGCTTTAACCTTACCTTCTTGTTTTCAGATTTTCATCATTTTGAAGGATGGCACCGAGAAGACCGTTCGCTCGACTTCGCAAGTTGAACGGTTCTTTAAAACCACGCGGTCCCTGATCCTTGGCAAGTCCATCGCCGTCGATTCCGCCCATCACGCGCTCATGACTGAGGTGTATCGAATCAACGTACGCATCGTTCCGTGCAACTGATCTTGTTCAGTGACTCTGCTTCTTCTGGCACTGAGTGCAGCGCTTACGTGCAATCGAGGCTGGTCTCGCGACCGACTACGGCACGCACAACCACACGCTGCTGTCCGATCTCAAAGCACTGGTGAAGATCATTCCTGAATTGCTTTTGTTCGTTTCTGATCGTGACCTTGTCATGCCACTGGCAAGAGCTCCGAAGTCAAGTACGCCAGCGAGCCGAGCTGCCGATATGAGGACGTACCAGCCCTGGGAGACATTGCAAGTGACGAGCTTTTTGGCGTTTCCAAGGCCAGATCCGTTGCTGTCAAGAAAGAGGCCAAGATTGTCGAGGGGCAGGACTCCGTTGAACTGTTGATGCTGCGGCTGTCACGGTGACTGTCTGTGATGATTCATGACTGCTCACTTTCTATTGTGTTGACCGTGCAGCTCGCGAGCCAGCGGCCACGATGGCGTCCAATTGCTACTGCATTTGACGCCTGAACCAGCAGCTGCTGTCGATGCCATCGGGCGCGTGCTTGCGAAATCAGCGCAGGCTCAGCCCGTCGTCGGTGCTGCTGATCCGGACTCACCCTCTACCGCTCAGCAAGCTCTCAGCAGCCTCGCTCTGTTTGCTGGCAATCTGGCTGATCGAGTGAGTGCGAAGCAGCTCGTAGTAGAGCAGGCAGCCATCGCTGCTGCGGTGGCCGAGAGCAAGCTCGAGCACGACCTCGTGCAGAAGCGCATCGCACGCGAGCAGGCCGCAGTCACTGATGTCGCGTCTTCGCTAGGGTTCGACTGTGTCAGCGTCGACCGCGACGGGCAGTGCTTTGGTCAGTCCGTCTCCGTTGCGCTGGCGACTGCAGGACTCAAGCCGCAGTCCACAGAGCAAGTGCGTGACGCGATTGCAGCCGACCTTTGCGCACGCATCGAGCACTGGCACCCCTTCTCTGCTGAGCACTGGACGCGCCCGCAGTTCCGGACGGAGGTCGAGAGTTGGCGGCAATCAGGCAACTGGAAGTCCCCGATCATGGACCTCGGTGTGGCTGCGGCAGCCAACGCCTTCCATGCCACGCTCGTCCTGCTGTGCTCGCGGCAGCCTCGAGTACGAGTCGTTCCGCCCTCGCACGGTGGCATGGAGCGCGTGCTGTGGCTTGGGTACGAGGACAACGAGACCGAGCCGCATTTCTGCGCGCTGAAGCCGCGATCTGACAGCATGCCGTTCCTGAAACACATCGTGGTTGCCGTGCAAACAGGCGCCTCAATGCTGGTGAGTGGATTCGGCAGTCGTGATGTCACTCCTTCCTGCAGCAACCGATTGTGTGCAGGATGGAGCCGCTGCTTCTCCCGAGCTCGATCTAGATGGGGACGCCGACATGACGCCTGTAGAAAGCAAATCGGCCAAGGTCCGAATTGGTTTATTGCACGTCGCGCCAACTGTGTTTCCTGCAGAAGCCCGTTGCCAAAAACTCGCGCGAGTGGTTGGAGCTTCGCGGCGTTGCCGAGTTCGCGCAACAGTTCTCCGAAGCGGAGTTTACGCTTGCCGAGTTGGCTCAGCAACTGCTGCCCAGCAAGTGGGACCAGCAGGCGAGACTGTTCGATCGCGTCGCAGAATCCGCTTCCTCGGCCGCGTTCAGCAGTCAACATGTCGGGCGAAAATCTGCTCAGCAGCTGGAGCAGCTGCAGCAGAAGCTCGCTGCATCGGTGAAGGCGCGTCGAGCGTTGCGGAATGCCAGCGCTGCCGTCGGACAGCCAGCCACCAAGAAGAAGCAGTCCAAACAGCCTTGTCCTTCTTGTGGGCAGTCGCTGAGTGGCCACTCCAAGACTCGCTGCGCAGCCATCCAGTCCCAAGTCGCAAAGGTAGCTGCACAGCGCGTGTAACTTCGGCCCGATCGCGTGCTTCGCGTTCTGCAGGGCATGTCTCTGGGCGAGGCCGCCGACGAATTTGAAGACAATTTCGACGACGACATTGCTGCCATCAGGCGTGATCAGCTGTCTGCAGGTTGTGATTCTGACCGCTCCTGTTGTGCAGTTTGAAATCGCACACCAATTCGCGCGCCAAGTTGTCTTCGCCTGGAATCAGCTCCTTCATGACGTGAGTTCGTTGATGGTTACTGCTTATTGGCTGAATTCGCGTTGTGCAGAGCCAAAGCTGAGTCGTTATCACCGAAGAACACATTTGGGTATGCTCTGTCGCCTTGCAGTTATCGCAGCTCTTATCGTGCTTGTCTCTCATAGCTCGGGAAGTGGAAGTGGAAGTGGAAGCGGAAGCGGAAGCGGAAGCGGCGGAAGCGGAAGCGGAAGCGGAAGCGGAAGCGCAAGCGGAAGCGGAAGCGGAAGCGGAAGCGGAAGCGGAAGCGGAAGCGGAAGCGGAAGCGGAAACGGAAGCGGAAACGGAAGCGGAAGCGGAGGCGGGAGCGGAAGCGGAACCGCATCCTCTCGTTCGCAGATCGCCGCATCATCATCTGCTCCTCAAGCAATCAGCGGCAACAACGGCAGCAGTGGCATTGCTTCCAGCGCTTCATTCGCTGCCTCTGCACCTTCGTCGGATCAACCAGTTACTGGAAGAAAGCGGAAGCAAGCACCTGGCTCTGCGAAAGGCTCCGTCTCCAAGAAGGCGAAGACCGGAACGCCTGAATCGAAAGACTCTGGACGCTGGACTAAAGCCGAGAACGAGCTGTTTGCGACACTGTGCGCTCGACGCGATCTGCTGACTCATTGGAACAAGTTCCAGTCGGAGTGGGACAAGGAGCGCGATGGAAAAGCGGAGGTTCGGGCCAAGTCTGCGAAGCAGCTCAAAGACAAGTACAATCAGCGGCTGCTGACCCAGAAGCAGCGAGCGGACCGCGACGCCGGCAAATCGAAGTCCAAGAAAGCCAAGTCTGCAACAACGCCAATGGACACGGTTGGATCTCTGGATGATTGAGCTTGGAGAGAATATCGCGCTCTTGCTTGGCGCATGCGGTTGTTGTGCCCAAATGTAAAGTAGATCTGCTTCCTCTCGATATTCTAACCACACCTGTCTGTCGCATACGCACTGCTCATGCTATGTGCACCAACTATGGGGAAGATTTGCTACCGGTTAAGGAGAAAAACGGAAAACAGCTAAATGCAAGCAAGTCTTTGATTAGCGCGTTCCGTGGCGTTCCTTGCATCTGGGATAAGTACATGCAGTAAGTACAATGCATACAATGGCTCGGAACGCCGTGGAACGCTCAAGGAACGCGTGCAGCTTTGTTTGGGACGGCTCGTTCGGTGGCACCATCCACGGCTCAGCGCCACCAATCACCAAGCAGCATATAGACGCTATAATACGGTAAACTAATTCAGCGCACAAGCAGTCCTGCAGCACCACACCGCCCGCCGCAAAATCGATCCAACCTTTCATCCAACCTGAGGCGGCAAAAGAATCTAGCTCATCTCATGGCCCGCTGAAAGGCGATCCAACCATTTTGTATCCAACCCAACCTTCATCCAACCTTTTGGGCACCTCTGAAAGCGGGAAATTTTTCCCGCGCCCAGCCAAATTTTTCTGACCACCTTGCTAGCCAGACTTTGAACAGTGCACTAGACGCACAATATACGGTTTTGTGACTAATCTGTTGTCGGCTTAGCGCCAAATAGCGCCAGTAGCGACACCGTGAAATTTCGGGGTGTCCGTTTTCTGCGGGCAAAACCGCTCCAAAAATCGGCTTGTTCGCAAACCAGCGTTTTCCGCGATTCTCTGACGATGTGCTCGTGCTCTTGTGCACTGTGTGGTGGCAGCCTCCCCTGAGTTGACGTC
>JACCUI010000185.1 GCA_013811945.1 Pyrinomonadaceae bacterium
TTTCGAGCTTCATCTCCGGTGGTCGCCCACCGGAAACGTCGAGTATAACTACATGGGCATACAGTCAATTCCCATGACCGGTCTCTCACCGGCTAGACACGCAGCATTATGGGCTGCGAACGAAATCACACGAACCGACACAAATCTATTGTTAGTGGCGTTCGTGGATCGTCTCTAACGCTACCTTTGGTTGAGATAAAGGTCGGTCCGCTCAGCTTAGGAGACCCCTAAGGGTCACCGCTTTATCTCGGGGACGATGCTTCGTGCTAGCATACGCCTTTGCAACGATGAAGAGTCGTTTGGGATTCGATGGCTGAAAACGCTTTGATTACTGATCCGGCTAAGCTTGCGGCCCTCGCGCCGGTGGCGTCGGCGCCGATTCGGCATCACGTTTTCGTCTGCACGGGCAAATCGTGCGCAGCCGTGGACAGTGCCGACGTAAAATTGGCTTTTGAACATGAACTTTTGGTGCGTGGGATACTCTTCGGCAAAGAGAAGAAAGGGAAAAATCCGAGGGGCACAGTCATCGTTACGGAGTGCGCTTCAGTGGGGTTTTGCGCGATCGGGCCCGCGGTGATGGTTTATCCGGATGGCATTTGGTATGCGCAGGTTGGCAAAGAGGATGTGCCAGAGATCGTGGAAGAGCATCTCCTTAATGGCCGCGTAGTCGAGAGATTGGCTTTGCTGAAGGTGCCATCAGAAGGTAAAGGCGCACCGCTCGATGAATCCCAACGCTGGGAAGCGTAAGCGGGTTGTTCTTGACCTGTTTTTGGTTGTTGACGAGTGCCCGGTTTTGTTAGCGTATTAGATGATGTGCTTCAACTCCGTTAGGAGCGCAATGTTTATAGACCTCGCCAACGTTAAACCAATCAAGCTCCAGTAGGAGCGAAATCCCAACTGCCGCTCTCATTCTATGAACTCCAAGATCGCACACTCCGCTCCTAACGGAGGAACTGTTCAACGAACCAGCGGCCCTATAAACATTCAGCCCTAAACGGGGCGGCTAGCCGCTCTTGATCGAATGAGTGTGTAGTCGATTCCACTGTGCCATTGGGAACACCGCAACTAATTTAGATGTTCCGCCGACTAACCCGCGCTAGCGGCTTGTTTCGGTTTCCAACGAAGCACCGGCTTGCGGGCCGCAGCCGCCTCATCGAGCCTTCCAATTCTAGTGGAATGCGGAGCATTCAAGACGAGTTCCGGATCGTCAACAGCCTCACGAGCGATTGCCCGCATCGCCGCCACAAACTGATCCAATTCCTGATGGCCTACTGACTCAGTCGGCTCGATCAGCATTGCCCCCTGAACAATTAGCGGAAAGTAAATCGTCATAGGATGGAAGCCGTAATCGATCAGTCGTTTGGCGATGTCCAGCGTGTGCACTCCTTTGCGCGATTGACGTTTGTCGGTAAAGACGACTTCGTGCATCGACGGCGCATCGAAGGGCTTCTCGTAATCACTCGCGAGTTCATGCGCGATGTAGCGGGAGTTTAAAACGGCAGCCTCGGTTGCTTCCCGCAGTCCGTCGTTTCCGTGGGTCTGGATGTATGCCAATGCTCGCAGCATCATTCCGTAATTGCCGAAAAACGCTTTGACTCTACCGATCGATTGAGGGTAATTGAAGTCGACTCTGAACGTTGCGCCACCGCCGGGCGAGACGTCGCTTTCGCTTTTGACGATTCGTGGGACCGGCAAGAATGGCTCCAACTCCGCCGTGGAACAACAAGGACCACAGCCTGGACCGCCCCCACCATGCGGAGTCGAAAAGGTCTTGTGCAGGTTAAGGTGGATCACGTCGACCCCCATGTCGCCAGGTCGAGCAACTCCTACCAGCGCATTCATGTTTGCGCCATCCATGTATACAAGTCCGCCTGCGTCATGGACGATCTGGCAAATCTCCTGGATGTTCCTTTCAAAAAGCCCTAGCGTATTGGGGTTCGTGAGCATGAGCCCGGCGACATCTCCGTGGGAGCAGATCTCGCGTAAGTGCGCAAGGTCGGTTAAACCCTCCGCGGTCGATCGAATTGTTTTCACAGAAAAGCCGGAAAGGTGTGCCGAGGCCGGATTCGTTCCATGTGCCGAATCCGGAATCAGCATGGTTCGCCGGTTGGCAGACGCGCCCTCGCCGTCACGGGCATCGATGTACGCGCGAATTATCATCACGCCTGTCATTTCGCCGTGGGCGCCGGCTGCAGGTTGTAGCGAGACGCCGGGAAGTCCGGTGATTTCAGCCAAATGATGCTGGAGTTCGTAAATGATCTGAAGCGCCCCCTGCGCTTCTTTCTCGTCGGCGAGAGGATGCAGGTTCGCGAAACCGGGAATGCGCGCTACTTTTTCATTAAGGCGCGAATTGTATTTCATGGTACATGAGCCGAGAGGATACATGCCCAAATCAATCGAATAGTTCCAGGTGGACATACGAGTGAAATGACGAATCACGTCAACTTCGCTTACCTCCGGTAAACCTTCCAGGTCGTCATCACGTTGAAACTTCTTCGGTACGATTTCATCGATAGCCGTTTCATCCACGTCGAGCGGAGGCAGCCGATAGCCAATCCGACCGGTCTGCGAGCGTTCGAAGATTAGGGCCTCGTTATGACTGATGTGCGACGTTACTTTTGTGATGTCGGTTGATCTCATTCTAGATAAGCACTACTTAAGCCGAACTGTGTGCAATATCCGCCAAGCCATCTAACAGCGCATCGATCTCGGCCCGAGAATTAATTTCCGTGACACACACGAGAAAATCATTAGGCCGATCCGGGAAATAACGCGATAGGGCCAGGCCCCCGTTAATGTCGCGCTCCGCGGCCAGGCGGGAGAGCAACTCGGCAGCATTGCCCGGACCGAGCACTACAAACTCATTAAACGTCGGAGCGGAGAAGGGAAGCGAGAAACCTTCGATTTCAGCAATACGCCGCGAGGTGTACGAAGCTTTTTGGGCGCATTGAATTGCCACGTCTCTTAATCCGCGACGACCCATGGTCTCCATATACACCGTGGCAGCAAGGGCGATCAGACCTTCGTTTGTGCAAATGTTGGAGGTGGCCTTTTCGCGGCGGATATGCTGCTCGCGCGTAGCCAGAGTCAACACGAAACCGCGCCGGCCCTGCTTGTCGTAGGCTTCTCCCACCAGCCGGCCAGGGATTTGCCGCGCATACTTGTCACGCGTCGCGAACAGACCAACGTAAGGGCCACCGTATGAGAGGGGCACCCCAAATGACTGTCCTTCGGCGACTACTATGTCTGCTCCGGCCGCTCCCGGCGACTTGAGCAGGCCCAGCGACATCGCTTCGGTCACAGCAACGATTAGCAATGCACCGGCGTTGTGGGCCTGTTCCGCGAGAGCAGCGACATCCTCGATGCAACCGAAGAAATTTGGCGACTGGACCACTAGGGCCGCAGTCTTGTCGTCGAGATGTGCAATGCTTGCCGGCACCTGGCCTGACGAGGGCTTAAAGGCCACGTGCTGGAGTTCGATACCGGCATGTTGTACATAAGTATTTACGACTTCCAGATATTCAGGATGTATAGCTCCGCAAGCGACGACTTTTGACCGCTTCGTTACTCGCTCGGCCATCAATACCGCTTCGGCCAGTGCAGTCGACCCGTCATACATCGAAGCGTTTGCCACATCCATACCGGTCAACTGGCATACGAGTGTTTGGAATTCAAAGATTACCTGAAGCGTGCCCTGCGATATCTCTGGTTGATAGGGGGTGTAAGCCGTGAAAAACTCTGAACGGGATATGATGTGGTCCACGATTGTAGGAATGTAGTGAGAGTAGGCGCCGGCCCCCAGAAAACTTGCTCGCTGCGAGGCGGCATTGTTCGCAGCCATCCGCTCAAATCCCGCCAGGAGCTCGATTTCTGATAGGGCTGCTGGTGTATCGAGCGCGCGGGTTAAGCGTAATTCTTTTGGGATGGAAGCAAATAGGTCTTCTGCCGAGTGCAAGCCGATCTGGTGAAGCATCGCGGCTCGTTCCTCGGCCGAATTAGGAATATAGCGCAAGTTTACTCTGTCTCAGCTTTCGTAAAATCTTCGTATTCCGCAGCCGTCAAGAGGCTATCAACCTCGCCGGAATTCGACATGCGAACCTTAATCATCCAGCCTTCGCCGTAAGAATCTCCATTAACTTTTTCCGGCTCATCGTTAAGGACCTCATTGACCTCGGCCACGGTGCCTGAAACAGGCGAGAACACTTCGGAAACGGCTTTTACAGATTCCACCGATCCGAAGGACTCGTTAGCGGCAAATTCTTCGCCTACCTTTGGCAATTCCACATAGACGACATCTCCCAGTGAGTTTTGCGCATAGTCGGTGATGCCAACCACGGCGATGTCGCCTTCCACCCGTACCCACTCGTGATCCTTGCTGTAATGTAAATTCTCTGGAACGTTAGCCATGGTTCCTCCACGGAATTTAGATTGCCAGTCTCCGATTGCCGATTTTGAAATTCGGTCATCGGATCGGCGGCTTCTGAAAGCAAAAACACAAATCAAGAATCGAAAAGATGGCAAACGCCAAATCACCGCACACGTTTATAGAACGGTGTCTTGACAATCTGAGCCGCCACCAGCCGCCCGCGCACGTCGATATGAATCTGCTGACCCCCGCCGGCAAACGCCACCGGAACGTAAGCCAGGCCAATATTATTTTTCAGGAAGGGCGCCGGACTTCCCGAAGTAACGCGACCCACTTTCGCCCCCTCAACAACCACTTCCTGTCCGTCGCGCGCGATGCCGCGTTCAGTGATCTCGAAACCTACCAGCCGGCGCATGAGGCCCTCTTGCTTCTGTTTTGCCAACGCCGCGCGACCAACAAAATCGCCTTTGTTGAATTTGCAAATCCATCCGAGGTTAGCTTCGAGCAGCGTCGTGGTCTCGTCGATCTCGTGGCCGTAGAGCGCCAAGGCAGCCTCGAGCCGCAGCGTATTGCGTGCGGCCAGACCGCAGGGCAGCAGGCCTTCGGGTGAGCCGGTGTTGCCCACGTCGAGAATTTTGTCCCAGAGTTGCTCCGCTTTGTCGGCAGCGGCGTAAACCTCGAAGCCATCTTCTCCCGTATATCCCGTGCGGGAAACGATCGCCGGCACACCATCTACTCCGCCCTGGTCGAAATGGTAATACTTGATGTCCTCTAGAGGCAGATCGGTCAACTTCTGGAGGATCTCTAAGGCGTCCGGTCCCTGCAATGCCAGCTGGCAAAACTCGGAGCTGACATTTTTGAGTTCGACTGATTCGTCGCGAGACTGCGACGCGACCCAATCCCAGTCCTTGATAGTGGTGCCGGCATTGACCACCAGCGTTAACTGGTCGGCCGCAAACCGATACACCAGGAGATCGTCTATCACCGTTCCCTCTGGAGTAGTTAAGGCGGAGTACTGGGCTTGGCCATCTATAAGCTTCGAAGCGTCATTTGACGTGATGGAGTTGATGAACGCAATTGATCCGGGACCGCGCACGTCAATCTCACCCATATGCGAGACGTCAAAAAGGCCTGCGTGGGTGCGTGTGCGCAAGTGCTCTTCAATAGTGCCGGCGGGATATTGAACGGGCATTTCCCAGCCGCCGAAATCAACCATGCGGCCACCCATGCGGTGGTGCGCGGCATTTAGCGGTGTCTTTTGTAGCCCTAGCGCAGGTGCGGTCACGCGTATCTCCCGGATCCAATCGGACCCGATACTCAGACAATTACGAAAAAACGGATAAACCGCAAACTAACATGCGAAGTTCGGTGCGTCAAGCCAGTCAGTCGCCATGCTGAAACGAGGAATTCTACTGTTCGTTTGGGCTAAGAAGTTAACGGTGAGTCGTAGAGGTGGACTCGTACAGGACGGAACGAGTTGTCTTGAATTGTGATGGCGAATCAGAAGTTTCGTTCGCGCACATCAACCTTCTGGACTGCGAACACTACCCGCATAGTGTCAGGCCGGCGATCCATCGAGGCCGGGACGAACGCTGCATCTCGACGAAGGGCTGCCTGAAAATCGCGGAGCATCTGCCGATCGCGAGGAGCGTGAACGACGTCCACCAGCGAAGCGGCTCCATTACTAAATACATCCGCTACCACGAGCATGTCGTCCGCGTCCTGATATCGGCTGTCGTGTGGGTGGGCATACGAACGAGTGAGCGTGGCGAGTGCGCCCTTAGGATTGAGACTTGGGGACTGCTCGGCGAAGGGAGCACGGCTGGCAGCGTAATCCTCGGATCTCACCGGCCTGTTTAGATCGTAACCGGCGCTCGCGGGAACTGCATACACTGCGGAACTCTGGGCGGCGGCCTCGTGAAGTGCCTCAAAGTGAGGTGTCAACGCCGCAAACATAGCAATGAAAAGAATGACTGAAGCGATTGAGCCAACGCTGTAGGGCATCAGACGAGGTTCGAGAAAGCGCGCTAGCCGATCACCAAAAGAAGACTTCGGGCTTTGCCGGCGAGCTCCAGCTTCGATCATCAAAGCACTAGTGATTGATTCAGCCAGGTCGACAGGGAGCCGAGGTCTGGACAGCACGCTCAAACCGCGAAGCAGCGCCCGCAGTTGGACAAGTTCGTCGCGGCAAACGGGACACTTGTTCACATGCTCGTCAACGGCAACTCGGGCCGGCAGCATCAAAGCGTCGTCAACGTATAACGAAAGCGACTGTTTTATTTTTTCGCACGACATAAGTCATTTTCAATTGCCGATTGCCAATTTAAAGAGCGAGCTCAACGAACGTACTCCCTTAAAATTGGCAATTGGCAATCTCCAATCGGCAATCCCGTGAATGGCTGACCAACCCCGGCTGCTTCCATATTAAGGAAGCAACTGCGACAAGTACCAGACAAGCTAACAGATGATTCGAGCGACATTTTGAACGGGTGTTGCTGGCCACGTTTTCAAATTAGCTCGTCCCCCGATTAGCTGAAGTCTTCTCCCCGCCGTCTTGTCACTTCGACCCATTTGGCACCGAGTTGTTGTGAAGCCGGGGCGGGTCAGCCATTCATTGGGAATTTCGGAAGTCGGATTTCGAATTGCGGATTTTTCAATCCGAAATCCGACTTCCGCAATTCGAAATTCTTACAAAGATCCTTCCAATTTTCGTCGCAGCTCGGAGCGGCCTCGTGCCAGCCGCGACTTCACCGTACCTAAACTAATCCGCAATGTTGCGGCCACTTCTTCATAGCTCAACCCTTCGATGTCCCTCAAAATGACCGCCTCACGATAAGCGTGCCCGAGAGTTAGCAGCGCCGCTCTTAGAACTCGTTCGCGTTCGTGCGCCAGCGTTTCCTGCTCCGGGGTATTTCCGCGATCGGCGGGCAGCGTCCCTGTTAGGGGTTTGTTGCCTCGTTCATCAGCGGAATCAAGTGAAACTGTCGAGTCGCGTCGCCGTTTGCGCCACCACCGCCATCGGTTTCTCGCCTGATTGATAGCGATGCGATAGATCCAGGTCCTTAAGTCCGCATCGCCACGAAAGTGTCCTATGCTCTGAAAGGCACGCAGGAAAGTCTCCTGGGTCAGGTCGCGCGCTTCCTCACTATTTTCAGTCAACCGATAGAGCAATCCGTAGATTTCCCCCGAACGCTCTGCTACCAGGACTTCAAACGCGGCGGCATCGCCTCTCTTTAATCTTTCAATGAACTGGGTCTCGGTCGCCGCGCGAGGTTCTACCGAGGTTGCGGTTGCAACCTGCTCCAGATCCATTTGCCCCCCGAGGGCTTTTGGCTCCGAGTGGCTCACGGTTTACCCCCTGGTGCGGGAATTGGAGTAGCTGATCGCCGAAGCCCACTCCCGGCCAGGCGTACCCTTAGACACCCGAGCCGGTCAGTTTGTTCCCGAGGAGTTCTCATGCCCGTCCTTCGATGCAATTTGCCAACGTCGCGCCGTTATTACCAATGGCTAATAGACCATGCTGTGGGTTCTGATGGAGGTTGGCACAACTTCAGAACCGAGAAGCAGTAGCGACCGGGTCAGTCTGGCGCTAAATTCCGTTAGGTGTTGGTGCCAATAATGGTGCCTCCGCTGAAATGAGGTCAGTTCCACCACGCGGTAGCGGGTGAGTTGTGTTGGCAAAAGCACACCGAAATAGCAAGCGAAGCCGCGGGACGCCAGTCCAACAGTTTGACAACCGAACCCACCCGCTATCGAGACTGTGTGAAAACTGCCGGGTTACTAATGAATACTAGCGTTACCAATCGTTTTCAGAACGTCATTTGGTCAGGTGGTCGAATCTGCATTGCGGCGGCGAACTCCGCGCGGTTGTTTGTCAGGT
>JACCUI010000237.1 GCA_013811945.1 Pyrinomonadaceae bacterium
ATCAACATCAGGATACAATTTGCGCAACGTCAGATATGGCATGTAGACGGCTTTGTTCTCATTGTTCGGATCTTCAGCGCCGACCAGGAAGACATCGCGGGCGGTAAGCACACCAATCACCCGGTAACTCCGTCCATTAATCGACATCTGCTGATCCACGGCATTGCTGAAAGGGAAGAGTGTGTTAGCCACGTCGCTGCCGATGACCACCACGTTGGCGTGGCGCGCGTTTTCTTCGTCACCAAAGTAGCGGCCCTCACCGATCGTCGTCACACCCATCTTGAAGTAGGCGGGGGAAGCGTCTCTTTAGTCCGTTCTGATACGCTCACCAGCATGATATTCATGATGACGATGCCGCCGACCACGAGGGAGATCGAGGTAACACCAATAGCAGCAATCTGAATGGTCCCGAAGATTTTGTCCCGCAGCTCGTTGATCGCGCTCGGCGTGATGATCCCGAAATTATCTTTTTCAGCGGGCGGCAATTTTCGGCGGGTCCGCATGACCACGCGCGCTTCGTCCACGGCGTCCTGATAGGTTTCGGGACTGGTCGAGGTAACGCTAAGGTTGAGCGATCTCCGCGAGCCGTAGAGAGCCAGAAAAGTTGAAAGGGGCATGGCCACGTACATGTCCTGTGGCTGCCCGAAGACCGACCCCTCTGCTTTACCGACCCCTATTACTTCAAATGCCCGTCCGTCGATGCGGATCGTTTGTCCCTGGGGATTTGTCGTCGGAAAAAGTTTTTCGGCGACGTCGGCTCCGATAAAGGTCACATTGCGCCGCCTCTCTTCTTCGACTTTGGTGAAGTAGCGGCCCTCGCCGGCTTCGATGCGTTTGATCTCAGCAATGTTAGGGGTGGTGGCTCTGATGTGAATGCGAAAAAGGTGGGTCGCGCCAAACTTCACGTCCACCGCAGCATCTTCCTTCGCGCCGACGTCCTGGATGGATCCGCCGCGGGCTTGCAGGACCGCGGCATCGTCGAGAGTTACGTCCTTGTTGCGCCGTCGGGCCGCGTTGAGTGCCTCCATACTGGAGAAGTCGTCGATCGCATACTTACTGACCGAGAAGGCATTCGTCCCGATGTTGGCAATCTTCTCATCGACATAGGAATTGAAGCCTTCGATTAGAGACACTACGACAATCACAGTAGCCACTCCGAATATGACACCCAGCAGCGTCAAAAAGGAACGCAGTTTGTGAGAAAGGATGGAAGCGAGAGCTAATTTTAGCGCTTCGAGATATGGCATTTGCGTGACCCATCGACACCGGTAATCGCCGCCAAACTTAGACTGTCACTACGTAGGTGACGTGGGGAAGTTTCATGCTCAAATACAGCCCGAGGATGGGCTAGTGCGAAAGAAGGCTCCCTCAGCTAATCGAGTCCCCCCTGAAAGGCAGCGCCAAGTACTCACCTTTCGCAACGCATTGTTGAACAACTGTTAACGCTTTATCAAATCCGCTAAGACAAGTAGAACTCAAAAGTTTTTGCGAGGCGAAGCGTCCCCACCTTGCGACGAATATTGCTTCTGCTCAAAAGTTGAATGGGTCGTCTCTGGAATTGCCCTTCGATTTACACTCTGTAGTAAGCACCTCAAAGGAAAACGCCCCACAACCGGGCATTCCTCCCTGAGTAGGTGGGTGGCTCTCTCGCGCTACCCACCACCACTCTTACGAACGAACCGAGGTTCCCAAAAGTGGCCTTTTAGTTGTCACTCTTGTAACGGCTTTTCGTCTTGTGGAATATCGAACCCATTATTGGTGTACTGAGAGCACGCGAGAGGATTGTTCTGTTCATCTTTGAAGCTCAATCTCAAGTGATTGCTCCCAATGGGATAGGGGCGATCGCTGGGGTGGCCTTAGCCCCCTATTTCTCTAATGATCTGCCTATTTACAGCCAAAGGAGTCAATCACATGTTTTATCGCCCCAAGAATATCGGCACCGCGCTGCTGCTGTTGCTCATTAGTTTATGCACAGCATCTGCTACTAAGGCCGACACAGTCACGCTAACGGGGTTCGGCAACACCCTCTGGGAAGGAGCTCCTGTTGGGCCATACCCCGGCACGCTCAACGGAAACTCAACTAGTTTACTTTGCGTTAGTTATGATCGCCATGTTACGGCCGGTGTGCCGTTTGAGGTGACGATAAATGCCCTCAACCCGCTCGGCGTTTCGAATGCGCTCTATGGGCCGCAGCTGCTGGGGTATCAACAAGCGGCTTGGCTATACGACCAAATGCTCGCCAATCCAAGTGAAACCGGCGACATTCATGGTGCGATCTGGAGACTCTTTACGACCGGTGTGCCAACAACTCCGGGTTCCGATTGGTGGTACAACTTAGCCACCACGGACACCGCAACGTTGGCGATGATACAGGGTTATGACTTTAGTAGATTCCGAATTGTGACACCGAACGACCGCAGCATTAATGGGCAACAGGAGTTCCTCACTACTGTGCCTGAACCTACAACGATGCTCTTGCTCGGCACAGGCTTAGCAGGAGTCGCGGCCAGGGCGCGCCGAAGACGCAAAGCTGTCAAGACAGAAGAAGCTTAAACTCAGCGCAACTTTCACAGAATGAACCACCCGCCAAAGCTTGAATCTCTTGGCGGGTGGTTTGATTCTTGCCAGCCCGTCACGCGTTCGCGCCCGTAAGGCAGACTCTCCAGGATCTTGATTTTTGTCCGGGGGTGTTAGGAAATTTAAGTTTGGCTACCTGGACGCTTTCGCCAGCGATCTCCCCGCGCTTTCAAACTGACGCGATGAAGCAAAGTCACTCCATCCAACCGCGAGTTCTTAGACTCGCGGTGAGCTTGAACAAGAAGGATGTTAAGCACTTAATGTGGGGTATGTTCGAGGACGAGGCTCCACCGTTGACCACCGTTTTTGGCGGGTTCCCAGAAAATGGTGCACCCGGCATGATTCGAACATGCGACCCCCTGATTCGTAGTCAACCCAAGTGCTGTTTCTCTAGCATTACTACACCTGCACGCGCGTTGTTTTAATCTACCGGCAAGCGACCTAACCTCTTGAAATAACTGAAGAAAATACCTCATGACTTGCACAGCATGTTACACTGCCGCTACTCAACGTCACAACGGATTAGAGGATCGCTTAGAGGAAATTCCGGTATGGACCACCGCAAAAAAGAGCGGACTGGACCAAGTGCAATAACACCTGGCGGGCAGAGTGGACTTGCGTCAATTACCGCCGGGCGCGAAAGCACAGAAGGGAACAGTCGAGGATCAGATTGCACTCGCCCTGATAGCGAAAGCGGTCAAAGGGGATGTTTCGGCAATAAGAGAAATTCTCGATACGGTCTATGGGAAGGTGACGGAAAAGCACGAACTCTCCGACACTGTCGGCGGGCCCATACCGATCACGATCGTCGAGGCTGTAAAGCCTAAGGATTATGGCGCGTGCGAAATCAAACAGCGCTTTTGATATTCGGAAATTACGGCAAGAGCGTTCTTGACGAGGATTGATGTCCGCCCGCGAGCGAAGCAACTGAAGACCACCCAGCGCATCGTTCGCTAAATCGGTGGTTCAGTGGCAGGGATCTCTTCGACGCGCTTACATCTAAAACCGTAAGCACGAAGAGCGGCTTTCAATAACGGCGGGTTGTGGCAACCGTTTATCGGAAGGGCGTCGCAGTCGGTCTAGGTGTAGGTGCAAGGGTTGCCTCCGGCGCTCTGTTCAAGTAGTAGCTGAGCCGCGCTGCCGCCTCCGATCAGAAAGACTAATCCAAGCGTGATGAGGAGCATGAGCATGAACGAGATCAGGGCGGACATGATCACGCCCCACCGGTAGTTGTCGCCCACCAAGCACGGGCGCGCACAAGCCGGCCACACTTTGGGCAGGCAAAGGCTTTAGTAGAAATACCGTGGTTGCAGTCGCGGCACTGGACCAGAGCCATGAACTAATTCCCCTTACGGCTGTATGCGGCTGGAAAACGGCGATGTGGTTGCCGCCTTTACTTGTCCGCCAAGCCCCAACAACATGACGAAATCCATCGCCGCGATAATGCCAGCAGAAAGTTACTGCGGACGCATCCACACCTTGCGCCGCAACCTCGCCCATCCCGCCCGCGCCAATCTTTGAGCGGATTTCGTAGCGGCCGAATTTTGTACCGGCAGCGACAGTCATCACAATAAATGGTGAACTCTAAACTCCTTACCGCTTCAAGTCCGCGGTCCAGTTCAACACGACGCTGATCGGTGAAGGCTTTTCTTCCTCAATTTGCGTGATGATGAGAAATCGTTGGCCGTCGGCGGTGACGTCGTATCCACTCCTGAACCCCGCCCCGGAGATGCGCGTCTCGAAAAGTTCTTGAGGGACACTGACCTCGAAGGTGGAACTGGCTTTCACATCCACCGCCATCAGCTTTCTGCCCGGAGCGATGTAAAATAGTTCTTTCCCGTCTCCCCGCCAGAGC
>JACCUI010000251.1 GCA_013811945.1 Pyrinomonadaceae bacterium
GATAATTGAGCTTATTTGTGTTGAATACGAATATCGAAGACAACTGGATTGCCGGACGGACCGGACTTCGGAATCTTCAGTTCCATGAACGGCTCATTGGCGTTTTTGTCGTTAAGTTCGCCTTTCGGCACGTTCGTTTTGTACCTGACCAGGAAACTAGTCAACTCCATCTGCTCCTCCCGCGTCAATGGCTCGCCGGTGGCCTCGGCGCTAAGGAACTTAGGGTCGTTGAGCGGTGTGGGGGAAAAGATGATCGTGTAATCCTCGGTTCCGGCCTTCTTATCTAACTTCAGCCAATGCTCCAATCCACTCGGGAAACTGAAATCAACCTCTTTAGAAACCTGATTTGTTTCCAGACCCGAAAGCGTCGGAGGTTTAGCCGTCAAAAACGCGGTGGGCCGGTTCTGCTCACCGGGCCCGACGATGCACAAAAAGCCGTCCTCACTAAATACGAAGTGAAACTTGAAGGACTGTTCGGAGGCAAGTGGCACGACACCGGCAACACGGACAGGCTCTCCTATTAGAGATTCCGGCAGCAGCTCGAGCCAGTAGCGCCCCAGATTCTTCGTCTCTACTCCGGTCACATTTGATGCCAGATTATTATCATCAGTCCCCCCAGCGGTGTTGTCTGATTCTCCTGCGAGCCGTTTGACAGCGAAAAAGCCAACAACTCCGACCATAACAAGAATTAGCACGAGCACGCCGGCGCCTACGAACATCATCGTTCCGCGACGCGCAGGTTGCCTCACTTGAGGCTTTGGTGCCTGAGGGATTGTTACACTCGAAGACATGTCAGCCGCGGCCAGCGAGAAGGCTTCCACACTCTGCCACTCCGAGTTCCCCGCTGGCGTCGCTGCCGATGGTTTTCCATGAGCGGGCGGTGCTTCTGACGGCCCCCCGACGCGTGGCGATGGTGATTGAATGGCCGACACTGTGGCGCTCGAGTCGACGGTGATAATGGTCGGAGAGTTAAAGTCCGATTCCGTTGAGCCGGCCTTAGGGATGTTCGAGGTGGGTGATCTCGAAGCTTCAACATGGGGAAGATCGGGAACGGTTCTTGATAAATCGTCTGGCGTCAGTAAGTCGATCGCCCCCCGCAATGCAGCCGCCAGCTCACCGGCAGTAGATTGTCTGTCACCACGATCCTTTGACGTAGCGCGGGCAATGACTTCGCTAAAGAAACGAGAGACCCCGGGAACCGCTTCGTGCAGCGGCGGTGGGACGACTGAAATGTGTTCTCGTCGCAACTCGGGAAGCGTCAGGCCTGAATAAGGACGCTTGCCGACGATCATCTCGTAAAAGACCAGGCCCAGGCTATAGATGTCCGCACGGCCATCAATCTCTGAATCGCCATCGTTCGGTAACTCACCCCACTGTTCCGGCGACATGTAGTGCGGCGTACCCAACACCTGTCCTGCCATCGTTAGTGCGGTAGCACCGCCGCCGTCAGCGCCGGCAACCTCTCGCATTTTGGCAATCCCGAGATCGAGCAACTTCACGACTGGTTCCCCTGTGCTCGATTTGCCAATCATGATGTTTTCAGGTTTTAAGTCCCGATGCACGACGCCCATTGCATGGGCCGTATTCAGCACACTCATGATCGGTTCCAGGATTTCGAAAGCTTCCGCCGGCGTCATGGGGCCGCGGGCCTTCATTTCCCGGCTAAGCGTGTGGCCTTCGACATGCTCCATCACCATGTAGATAGTGCCGTCGCTTGCGGTACGAAGATCGTAAACAGTGACAGCATTTGGATGACGAAAGCGTCGCGCCGCCTGACCCTCCCGGCGAAACCGTCGTAGCCATTCCGCGTTCGTGCGCACCTCTGGAGGAAGAATCTTGATCGCGACCCGATCACCAAGAAGGATGTGGCGAGCACGATAAACCGCTCCCATACCTCCCTTGCCCAGCATCGATTCGATTTGATACTGGCCATCGAGGACCGTATCAACTATCGAGGACGGATCGTCCTCCAAAACTTCGCCGTCGACCGGGCAAAAGCTCACGCTGTCGTCGTACTTAACTTTGCAGATAGTGCAGTGTTTCATGAACGGCTAAACCTAAAGCGACATTCAGAGCGAAAGCGACGGAAGGGCGGCCAAAAGTCATTAATTCTGGATGTAGGGAAGGTAGTGTAACACAGAGAAGGTAGCCATGATTATTAGGAGTCGGTTCGGATCGGAACTGGATTTAAAGTCGCAATGAAAGCCGGGCCAACCACATAGATAACGAAGTCAGCGGTGAAATGAGCGACCATCGCGGCTTCCAACCCTCGTTTTCGATAGAGAACACCGAACACGACGGCGGCGATGCCATTGAAACTCAGAGCCACCGCCACAACCAGGGGAGTGATCGGCATCACCAGGGATGCTGATGGAAGATGTCCCAAACCGAAAAGGATTGCCACAACCAAATTAGAGATCCAAAAAGCGGCGGGAGAGAGCCGCGCGTTTGATTTTCGCAAGGCCTTGTTCGCGAGCCAGGCTATCAGCGTCACCAGAAAAAGTCGGGTGAGAATCTCTTCATAGAGGCCGCCGTAGAGGCAGGCCAGTATTCTTTTCCAGATGGCGAGCTTCGCCACAGCTATGAACGGCAAGTTGGGAAGCAGGGGAACCAGGGCGAGCAGAGCGAGCAGAAGCACCACTCCGATTCCAATCCCGGTGACTAGACTCTCTCTAAGACTTACTCACTTGCTCTCCATTGATTCGTAAGCGAGTTGCCGGCCAGCCAACCCTCCAGTAGTGGGGCTCCCAAACCAAGCTTTTGACCGAGCTTGAGCCCGACAAAAACCATCACCCCGAGCATTCCAAGATTCTGTAAAGCTCCAATGAGAATCAGTAAAGGCAATGGTATTGGTGGCGCTTGCGCGGTTGGGATGACTGAGCCAAACAGGTCAATAGCAATCGGAATAATCGCCAAAGCCCCAAGAATTCCGATTGCGAAGAGCAGCCAGAACAATCGCCAGGTAAAGCGTCGGGGTTCAGAAAATTGCTCCCTCGTAAACAGGCGAGCAACACGCTTGAAAACGGGATCTGGGGGACGGCCCGCCGGCGTGCTCGACTATGAATAGATCCGCCGCGCGTATTCCTCAACCATGCGGTCGCTGTTGAACTCGGGAACCAGAGTAACGATGGAGCGCTTCATCATTGCGATCCATTTGCGGGGTAAGCCGTCGGAACCGCGCTCATAATAAAGTGGCACAACCTCCTGCTCCAGAACCCGGTAAAGCGATTCAGCGTCGCTGGCATCCACGTCGCCAGCTTCAGCGCCTTCCGCTGAGCTGCCAATTGCGAAACCGTTCGTGCCGTCGTAGCCTTCCAGCCACCAGCCGTCGAGTACGGAGAGATTTAATCCACCGTTCATGGCCACCTTTTCACCACTCGTTCCTGAGGCCTCCAACGGTCTGCGGGGGACATTGAGCCAGACATCGACTGATTGCACTAGCTGACGCGCAATCTCCTGATCGTAATCTTGCAAAAACACTGCCCGAGCCTGGATCCGCGCGTCATTTTTCCATTGGGCCACCTGCTGGAGAATTAGTTTCGCTCCCTGATCCTGAGGATGCGCTTTACCGGCGAAGACAAACTGCACGGGACGACTTGCGCTGCTGATAATTGTCAGGAGTCGCTCCGGATCTCTAAGGAGCAGACTCCAGCGTTTGTACCCGGCAATGCGGCGCGCAAACCCGATGGTCAGCGCTTCAGGCTCAAACATTTTTCGCGCCGATTCGGTATATTGGATGCTCTCTCCACGTTCCCTGCGCGCATGAAACGAACGATGTCGGATGAAGGCAATGAGACGCTGTTTCAACAGCGAATGCGCGGTCCACAACTCTTCGTCAGAAATTTTCGCTATGCCCTGCTGCCAACGGCCCTGGTCGCACGTTTGATCAGACCAATCGTCCCCAACGTAGCTCTCATAAAGCGAACGCAGGAGTGGGGCAACCCAGGTGGGCGCATGCACACCATTTGTGACGTGTGTGATCGGAACGCCGTCAACCGTTTTCTCGGGCCAAAGCTTCTGCCAAAGAGCTCGAGACACTTGACCGTGTTTGCGGCTCACGCCGTTAGTCGAACGACACATCCGAATAGCCAGGGGCGTTAAACCATAAGGCTCTTTCGAATCTTTTGGGTCGACACGGCCTAAGGCAACAAACTCCTCGCGCGTCAGACCAAGCTCCTGGTCATGAGTCGGGCCAAACGCCCGCGCCACGAGGTCGGCATCAAACTCATCGTTCCCGGCAGCTATAGGCGTATGCGTTGTGAAGACGCAGCGTTCACGCACCCTTCGGGCCGCCTCCGTAAATCGCAGGCCGGTTTGAATCAATTCGCGGGCCAGCTCCAGAGTCAGAAAGGCCGAGTGTCCTTCGTTTAAGTGAAACACGCTCGGCTCCAGCTTCAGTCTCCTAAGCAGCCGCACGCCGCCGATTCCCAGCAACATCTCCTGCACGATTCGCGTCTCACGGTCACCGCCGTAGAGATGACCTGTTACTAAACGATCGATGTTCTCATTCTCAGTAATGTTAGTGTCGAGCAGGTAGAGGGGTACGTGACCAATGTCCGCGCGCCACACTTGAGCACGGACCGTACGCTCACGCATTGAAACGTCGATCATCAAGGGCGTGCCATCTTCACCCATGATTCGGTGGATGGGCAATTGCTCGGGATAAGTTTCTCCATAATGCTCTTCCTGCCAACCGTCGCGCCTGAGGCGTTGTCGGAAATAGCCGAAGCGATAAAGCAGACCTACAGCAACCAGGGGCAGTCGAAGGTCGCTGGCAGATTTCAGATGATCTCCGGCCAGCACGCCCAGCCCGCCCGAGTAGAGCGGCAAAGAATTGTGAACGCCAAACTCGGCGCAGAAGTAAGCCACCGGATGCTCAGGACCAATCTTTTTGTTGGATCCAACTTGCGAGCTGAGGGGCCTTGCCATGTATTGTAGAAAACTATCACTTAGCTTCCTCACCCGTTCGATGTAAACGGAGTCGGTAGCCATCTGCATCAAACGATATTCTGCGGTTCTCGTCAGCAACTGCCGCGGATTGTGCTCACACGTTTCCCAGACATCCGGATCAAGATCACGAAAGACACTTGTTCCGTCCACTGACCAGCTCCACCAATAGTTCCAGGAGAGTTGCGCTAGGGGACGTAGAGTCAAGGGCAAAAAGGAGTTGTCGATCGCAGTTGTCTTGCCGATAAGTTCAGTTGCTTCGAGCATTCGGTTTGGGATTCCTTCTAATCGTTTTCGATTACGTGGGGAGTTCCGCTGATCACTAGTCGTTAAGGATCGACTTCCGTTTTGGCTATCTGAATTTGTGATGCCCCAAAAATACGTTCATATCGCTTTGCTTAAAGAAGACCAGCCGCACCTCGTTTAGAAGCTTGTCACTCGCCAAAAACTCCATAATTGCGTGGGAGGAAGCTGCCGCTGCGTCGCCCGGCGGATATCCATAGACGCCGGTGGAAATAGCCGGGAAAGCAATCGAGTGAAGAAAGTTTTGGACAGTTAATCGCAACGAGTTCTTATAACAGGCCGCCAGGAGTTCAGCTTCGCGTCCGTCATGCCGACCAAAGATGGGCCCGACGGTATGCACTACAAAACGAGCAGGTAGATCTCCGGCAGTCGTAATTACTGCGTTACCACACGGGAGGCCCTGAGGATACTGACTTCTCCGAATCTCGCGACACTCCTTCAGAATCGCCGCCCCACCGACTCGATGAATTGCACCATCAACCCCGCCGCCACCCAAGAGCGTCGAATTGGCCGCATTCACAATAACGTCGACGTTCTGTTTTGTTATGTCGCCGACCACCAGGCACACCCGACCGCCAAGAAAGGTTCCGTCCAGCGCTTTTGAAGTTTGCATTGGCAATACTCTTCGTAAGACGGCTAGCCAGTCAGGAGGCCTTTGCGGATTGTATTCGTTTTCGCAACGCGACCACTCGGACGAACTGGAAGGTGCAGCTAATAGTAGATCGCTCGTTCCAAATCCACCGCCACTCAACTCGAGACTACAATCCAATCTTCGCAAGTTTGCAGGTTGGGAAGATGGGCAAAGCGCAGCGCGTCCCGCCCCAGCGTAGCGCATTTCGCTAGGCAACAAAAACCGCTCAATTCTTATGCTGACTCAATCGGCGAAGTCTTGACGAAAACTAAAGTCGATGACGCTGCGCTGGAGCGAGGGCGCGCTGCGCTCTCCCCACCTTCCCAACCTGCAGACTTCCTCGGCTTGAGGGGTCAGTCAAGGTTGAGTGCTAAAGCATCTGACTTCCCGGGCCTGTTAGTCGTCCGTCATGTGGACTGAGCAGCGCAATTACAGAATATGACACCACCGGCTACCCTAATCTTCGCCACGCGGCTCCACTTTGATTTCATCAAACATGTCTTGACGGCGCAATGCTTCGGCGACGCCCTTGGCCCTCTGCTCAGTCAGTGGATGCTCTGGGTCTGCGCTGGCGATCTCGAACACGCGGTCGTCAAGCATCACTACGCCGAGAGAGCCAAGCGTGACCCCTGGCGTAATCTGAATTTCATTCGTGTTGTGGATGCGAAAGTGCCCCGTTTGCTCAACCCAGTCTTCAATGAACGGGTCTCTCAGAGCGTGTTCGGCTTCAGATTCCGAGAGGAAGGCCCCCTCCACGATGAGACAATATTCGCGCACTTTGCCTGTCTACCAGATAGTGAGTCGCTCGTGCTTCGTCCTGCCGGCTCAGGTTGACCAGCAACCGGCCCAGAGAACGCAGTGAGGAGTGCGCCCTAACTCGTATTTTGCATCTTGTTCGATCTCTCTCCTGCGTCATAGCAACTTTACCATCGTGGCCCATCACGAACCAAGGCAGAGGCGGGATCTGATTTCACTTTTCCCTTGTGTTTCGTGTGCTGTCAAAGAAGTCAGCAGTTTCTGGCTTGCTTGTGCAAAGGTTGGACTCACATATGCGATCCACGAAACTACACGAACCAGCACGAAATTTCGTTTGTGTCATTTCGTGTGATTTCGTGGATCGTGTTTTGAGGTTAGGGGCGGGTCCTTCTGAACACGAAAACGCCGCCGGAAGATTCTTCCGACGGCGTCATATCCCGCGAGGTAAATTGCCTTAGGTTCGGCTGATGCTTAGCTAGCCATAGCGTATTGTGCGTTGAGCGCTTCCCGCAGGCGCCGGAAGTGCGAGTCGAAACTCACGAATCCGGTCGTGCCTTGGAAGAAGGCCTTTCCACCTGTCTCACTGGCCAATCGGTTAAGTGAGCTTTGGCCGTAGCTGGCTGCGAGCCGGCTTCGACTGGTGAGACCAACAGATGGCGCGTAAAAGGAATAAACGGCAACGTTGCGGTCGTTAGCATGCTTAATCGCCCGGTGGAGATCCAACGTGTTGCCGGCAGCGCCTGAGTCAAACCCGCGCGAGGTGTCTAGTCCGTCCGAGATCAAGAGCACGGCGTTAGTTCCCTTCCAACTAGCATCAAATCTGCGGAGAGCTTCGCTGACTTCCACATAGGGATTGAACGGCGATGCCGATTGGCTGGCCAAGGGAATGCGCAGCGAACGCGCTGCCCTGTCCAGATCCGCCGTAAACGGCTGACGAACCTGCAGGGTCCCGCTGGTGATATAACCGGTCATTACGCGCGATCCGGCAGGCAACGACCGAATAAAGTCGCGCGTGATATCAAGCTCGTTACCCACTTGGGAAATAAGATCATCCTGTATGAGGATTGCAATATTAAGAGCCGTCAAGTTACGCGCGTTCTTCTTGTCGCTGATAGGGTTTTCTGATGGGGTTGCGAATGTCGCGGCAGTGGTAGCCAATAAAACCGCCAGCGCTACAAAGAAAAGCATTTTTCGGTAAAACATGGTTCTTTCTCCTCAAAAACAATCAACTTTCTGTCCGTGATTTCGATGCAATTCTGGTGAGATCGGTTGGCTAAAACGAGGCCACTTTAAGCCGACGAAGCCGGTTGACCGCCCTGCGACGAGGCGCCGAGCAGCCTCCAGGAAAGCAAGGTTACCAGTCCGCATAGATCAACTCTCTAGCCATTCTCGGCTCAACTTGCGTTTACCCTTCCCGCTCAGATAAATTACGTCCTCAATCCGAAGCACATCCTGTCAGCCATCAGGCCTTAGCCGAA
>JACCUI010000262.1 GCA_013811945.1 Pyrinomonadaceae bacterium
GACCTACAACCAGAAATTCAAAGAGCGCAAGGTCAAAGCCATGCAAAAACAAGCACTTGCCCTCGGTTACAAATTGATTCCGGCAGCGTGAGTTTCTAGTGAGGAAGGCGGACCCTGTCCCCGCTCTAACAACGAAACAATAATCCTTTTAGATACTGGTGAAGGGACTCTAGACGGCCTTAGCGCATTTCCTGCGGAAAGCCTCTGGGCTCCGCAACCCCCTTTTATTCAGTTAAATCGATTGCAACCTCGCTCAAAATTAACATTCCACACCCGGGTGGTGAAATAAGGGCATAATGACTAAGGCTGGGTATTATCGATATGAAACGATGTCCACAATGCAGTTTCCTTTATCTTGACTCGGATCAGCTCTGCGATCTCGACCAGACTCTCCTAATCGCGGACGACTTCGGCACCGATTTGGGTGTGATCGAGCACCTGGAGCAGAAGGCGGCGCCGCTCTTAATCGCCCCAGTCGTGCATCAGCGGAAGCTGAACCTGAAGACCCTGTTAGCCGCTACCGGCGGCGGTCTCATCGTTGGCTCATCTTTCTGGTCAGCTATGAAAGGATGCGCCCGACTCTCCAGGCCAGCCAGGCCCCGCCAACTTCGGCAGCTCAGGCTTCGCAAGATTCCCGGGTGTCCCAAGTTGCACCGCGAGTCTCAAACGAGTTTTCAGCCGCAGCCGCGCTCGCACACCAAGAATCGGATTCCCCCGTCGAGCCGGATAACAACACATCTTCCTCAGCAAAAGAATTAACTTCCAAAATAGCGAAATCGACTCCCAACACTCGACCTGATTCAGCCCGGCTTCGCGTAAGCTCGAATCCAGTTTCAACAGGCAACGTCGCAAAACCCGCCCCTGGTCCAGTCACCATTCGCCTTGCCAACGGCTCCAACTTGCAGGCCGATGAGGTTTGGAGAACAAAGGCCGGCATCTGGTATCGCCGCAAAGGCATCGTCACTCTTATCAAACCCAACCGCGTTCGAGCGATGCCAACTAGAGACGGGCGACTCGCAGACCGCAGGTAGGTGCTTCTCACAGTCACGTTGCGATCGATGATTTGTTCTCCCGTCCATCTACCCGTCTCCCCCGATCCGTCTCTTCCTTGCCAACTGCCGCTGTCCGACATTTACTATTCGGGTTTCACGATTTACGATTCACGCGTGCCCACGAAATCACGCAGCCCTTATCTCAACCTTGATGCCTTCGACTCTGAAACAAACCAGTTGAACGTCATCGTCGATACGCCCAAGGGGAATCGAAACAAGTTCGAGTATGACGAGAAGTCCGAACTGTTTAAGTTGTCGGGTGTGTTGCCCGTGGGAGCGAGTTTTCCTTACGACTTTGGCTTCGTGCCTTCCACCCGCGGCGAAGATGGCGATCCGCTCGACGTGCTCTTGCTAATGGACGACCCTGCTTTCGTTGGTTGCCTTGTACCTGCGCGGCTTTTGGGAGTGATCGAAGCCGAACAGACGGAGCGCAGCGGGGACACTATGCGCAACGATCGTCTCATCGCCGTCGCCGCGAAGTCCATCACGCATCGCAGTTTGAAGTCATTGGGAACGCTGGATGGGAACTTGGTTGACCAGATCGAGCACTTCTTTATTTCCTATAACGAGATCAAGGGAAAGCAATTCAAACCACTCGGGCGCTTTGGCCCCACTCGCGCCCGCCGCCTCATTGACGAAGGCACGAAACTCTTCCGCAGCAGCAAAAGAAAGCGCGGGGCGCGAAATAGCACGATAACCTAGGCGGTCCTTTAGTATCGACCTCGCCTAAATCATACAGGCTGGTCTCTGGGACCGCGGCGTCTCAGCCGCATCGCGCTGTCAGAGCGCCAGATTCTCAGCAACAAAAGCCGTTCGCGCTTTCGCGCTCATTGTGGGCGAGACGCCCGCCGTCTTCGACACGAATTGTGGGAATTGAGACACGGCCGAGGCTGTCGAAATTGATCTGCAGACTTCGAATTTGAAAAATTCAGATTTCGTGGACCGTGCAGGTCCTTAACCGGCTTTCGTCCGAGGCCCTGAAGAAGTAATCGGCGTCTTTGTTTTTTATTTCCGACTTCGCAATCCGAAATTCTAATTTTCCCTTTCACCCTTTCCTAACAACCCACGTTGTCATCGCCCGCATGTTCTGCACCACCACCGTCTTAATCGGCTCAAGAAACTCTCCTCCGAGCGATTCCGTTATCGTCATCAACATCGCCTCGTTCACCAGGAAGCGGTCGCTCCCGTCCGGCAGGTGATAACGCCTACCCTCGATCAGCTCGACCTTGTCTTCCATCCCAATTGTGGACGCCAGTCGCGCAAAGAAGATTCCCCCTGGCTTAAGTACTCGCCACATCTCATTCATCATCGCGTGCCATTGTTCCTCGTCGCGAGCAAAGTGAAGCACCGCACTACTCAACACCACATCAAAGCAGCCATCGTCAAACGACATCCGCTCGATCGGCTCCACGCGATAACTGTATGCCGACAGCGACCCAGAGGCCTCTGCTGATGATTGATGAGCGAGAGCCGAGGCCAGCCGGCGAGTCTGTGCTATAGCCTCTTCCGATTCGTCGACACCACAAACGTCGTAGCCACTGCTGAGAAAATAGACAAGATTCCTCCCCGACCCACAGCCGGCATCCAGCACTCGCATCCCCGGAGCGAACCGACCCTTCAAGAGTTGATCGAACAAGTAGATGTCGATGTTTCCAAACCAATCTTGCAGTTTGGCCGAGGATTGCATAAACAGATAATACGCCTGCCCACGCGTTTTGGACTCAAGTCCATTAGTCTTACTTTAATCTTGCTCTAGTTCTTGCTTTAATATTGGGTCGAAGTCTCTACTTCATTCTGCATTAATGTCGGCTTTTAGAATCCTCGTCAGGGTCCCTTCATTTGCGCACTTTCATTCACACCGCGGCTTTAGCCCGATGTTGGAGCACTGCCCTCTGAGTTCTCTAACCGTTTTAACGGTTTCAGCTTGCCGAGTGGATGACGCTTTCAGGAAAACCGTTCTATGAAATGCGTGGGCAAGGCAATACTTCACCCTACGCGTCTGTTGATAGACGCCCATGCGGAGAAAGTCTTGCGCTCATCCCTGCCGCGAGCGAAGGCCCGGGTGTGCATCCAAAACAGATCAAGATTCTTCGTATCAAGACCGCCTAATCGTCGCGGGTTCGAATCCGGTCTCCGAAACTCCTCGCTTTTTGAACTTCGAACCCCGAGTCTCTCCTTCTCCCCATCCCCTTCTCTGCGGGCTTCCATCTGAGCTCATCTGTGAAAACCCGCGGCCTTTGCCCTCATTTCGAAATCCGCAATCCGAAATTCGAAATGGATTTTCCTGGCGACAGCCCTTAGAATACCCTTGCTGTAATCCGGAATGAATTCTTTGCTAACTTTAAGGAGGAAATCTCCGATCTCTGACACTGCTTCAATTGTTCGTGCAGCGTCGAACGGCGATGCGGATGCTGTGAGAGCGCTGTTGGCTGAGGGTCTCGACGTAGACCAAAGGGCCCGAGGAGGGCAGACGGCGCTCATGATCGCCGCGATCTTTAATTATGTCGATGTTGCGCGCCTCTTGCTTGCTGCGGGCGCGGACGTGCGATTGCGGGATGATCTTGGCTTGACCGCCAGGGAGTGGGCGGACCGGAGAGGTTCTTGGGAAATTGCTCAACTACTTTCAAACGGATCTTCAGCAGGAATATTACCCTCTCCAAAAAACCCACAGGCCCAACCCAAAGTAGAAGGTGAGCGGGAAAATCCCGCGGTCGAGGCAGAGAGTGCGCCCCAACATAATGCTCTTGGTGGGACGGAAGAGCAGCTGAGAACGGAGGCCGATTTCCAACCGCGCGAAGTGGACGATGTCTCTACGTCCCTGTCAGAACGGGGAGCAGTAGCGACTTGGCCTTCAACAGGAGCAACGCGCCGGGAAGCGGAACCCGAGCGCCAAACATCTGCGACCGAGACAACGATTGCACAGCGCGACGATGCCCTCAGGTTTAGCAAACTTCACAAACGAATAATGGCCGACCGGGCGCGCCGCGAAGCGGAAGAGGCGCGCCACGCATCTCCGATTAAGACAAGGATTACACCTCCGCAGGATGCTTCTACTGCGGCGGACGAGCATCAAATATCGGAGCCCAACCCGCAGCCCAGCGAAGTCGGCGATGGCGCTACGTCGCTGTCAGAGCGGGGAGCGGTAGCGACCTGGTCTTCAACAGGGACAGCGGGCAGCGAAGTCGAAGAGGCGCGTCACGCATCTCCAATCGATACCAGGACTAAGCCTGAGCAGGATGCTCAAAGGGGAACAAACGAGCAGCAGATAACGATGGCCGGACCGCATTCCCGCGAAGTGGACGATTTCAAGGTAGCCTTGTCAGAACGGGGAGCGGTAGCGACCAGGTCTTCGACCGAAGCATCGCGCAGCGAAGTCGAAGAGGCTCCCCATGCATCTCCAATCGACACACGGGCTGAGCCTAAGCAGGATGCTCCCAGCGTAGCAGCCGAGGAGCAAAGAACGAGGGTCGACCTGGAGTGGAACAAAGCGAAAGAAGTGCGACCAACCGCAACGCAGTCATCACGAATAGCAGCTAGGTTAGAACATATGAGAATCCTGGAAGAATCTCGTCAACGAGTTGAAGATGAAGTTCGCGCGAAGTCTCAGCGGGACACGACAGCGCGTATGGAAAGCGGGGAGCGCGGCCTTGATCGCCGAGCCGAACGGGGTCCCCGACCAAGCGTCTCGGCTGAGGTGCCATACTCGCTGGGGTTAGAAGTTGATGACAGTGAGCGCGATACTACCCTGGAACGTCGCCCTGCCGAGTTGTCCACTCGGCCAGCGATGCTGGAACCCAGAACGGGAGAGTCGTCCAATCCCCCGCCCATCAAACGCTGCCCAAAGTGCAATACTACCTACGGAAATCCGCTGCTAACGTATTGCGCTTATGATGCTACCAGATTAATCACCGCCGGTAATCCAGAGTTCAATTACTCGACAGCCAATGATTGGTCGCGGCCGACATTGTGGGCGATGATGGCAATCATTGTCGTATTGGGGTCGTCCCTGGGCTACCTGATAAACAATTATCGAACAAGAGAAAAAGGATCCAATGCCCCTGTTGCAGCGCCTGCAGCGCAATTGGAGCAACCGGAGAATCCCAGGAAAAATTTGCCAATAATAGGCGGCGAACTTAGCGGCATGGAGGTCGATGTGCCGGAGCCGGAATACCCGGCGAAGGCCAGATCCGAAGGGGTTTCAGGCACAGTCACGGTTCGGGTTCAGGTGAACAAGAAAGGCAGGGTGGTCTTGGTGCGCAGTTCTGGTGGTGACTCGAGGCTGCGAGCGGCTGCCGTAGCGGCGGCCAGTAAGGCCACCTTCTCTCCCGAGAAACTCGCCGACCAGGGAAGAGACGTATCAGGAACCATTACCTACAACTTCGTGGCCCAAACAGAATCTCCCATCGCAACAGGATCCCAAGCGCCGGCGCAAAGAGAATCGCCGGCCGCGACTGAATCACAAGCGCCGACCCAAACGAATTCGCCGTCTGCGAACGAGTCGTCATCCGCAACTGAATCATCTGCGACGAACGTAGGTGGACATTACCCAGTGGTCGGCGGTCCGCTCGTTGGCGCAGAGAGCAAACTGCCTCAGCCGAATTACCCCGAACAGGCTAAGAGCAAAGGGATCAACGGCACAGTCACGATATTGGTTCGAGTTAACAGGGAGGGTAAGGTCATTTCGTGGCGTACTTTGGAAGGCGACTCTCAACTACGGGCCGCGGCGTTGAAAGCTGCAAAGAAGGCCATCTTCTCTCCGTCGAAGCTCCCTGGTAAGGGCGAGGTCGTAGGAACAATTACCTACAACTTCAAACCGTGATTTTCAGTTGAAGCTTGTCACCTCAGCACTCAGTACTCACGGTACTCAGCGCCGTGATGTCGGGCCGCCTACTGGCTCCTGATTCCTCGCTCCTCTCGTCCACTTTCTCCCGGTCTCTCTTCCTTACTGCCCACTTCCGACTCCCCTGCTCCTGCCCCCGCCTCCTCACTTAATCCTCTAGCCTTGCAAACAGTTTTTCCAACATAATGTATGCTAGTTGGCTAACGCAGTTCCCCGTCCGTCGAGCTCCGTATGAAACGTTGTCCGGAATGTGATTCAAGTTTTCCCGATACCGATAAGTTCTGCGAACTTGACGGCGCTCAACTCGTCGAAGACTATTCGGATAGTAATCCCAACCTATTAGCACCACCCGCGGATCTTGATCCCCAGCCGGGCAGCCCGGCTGAGGTGATGGGAGCGGGTGGGTATCAACATTCGGGTGAGGCGCGATTCCGGCTGAATTGGAAAATTCTTGCAATAGTGGCGGTCGCTGGGGTAGCCATCGGCATAGTCCTGTTTATCGTCTACCAGCGGATAACGCGTGAAGTTCCCGGGCAAAGTTCTAACGAGTCATCCAATGAGGCTGTCACGCAGCGACAGATTCCTCTCCTACCTTCGCGTCCCTCGCCAACTGCCAGCGCATCTCCTTCGGCCGAGCCGTCTCCCTCACCGAGCGCAACGCGACCGCCTGCGGTTCAAGCGGAATCTCCCCGCGTCACATTGAGTTCCAGTCCGGTATCGACTGGCGGAGACGGAAAGAGCAGGCGCGGTCCGGTTACGGTTCGGCTCACTAACGGCACTAGCCTTGAGGCGGACGAGGTGTGGGAAACGGGAGAAGGAATCTGGTATCGACGCCGCGGTGTTGTAACTCTCCTGCAACGCAGCCAAGTGAAGGCGATCGAGAAAGAGAAACCACCCTTGGCTTCTCCGTCATCAGTGGCAACACCCACACCGTCGCCATCCACATCGCCTTAATCCTTTCCTCAGCTGTTTTCTGTCCTCTCCCATCCGCGTTCATCCGCGTAAATCTGGGGCCCTTGCTTTTAATTTTGAAGTTCGCAATCCGAAAGGCCAAAATTCTCCTCTTACTTAACAATCGCCGCCACAAACATGACCGAATACTTCCCGTCGAAGATACGCCCTTCATTCTCGTCCCGGCACGTGACGGTCCGTTGTGCGACCGAGAACTCTTCCAGCTGTGAACCACTCTTGGACTCCTGATACTGAGTCGGGTGAAAACATACGCGGTAGGACTCATTGTTTGGTTGGATGACGTATTCCAGTCCGCTGATTTCTGGTCAAACAGACAAGAAACCAAGACCTACTTCCCGTATGCCAACTCATCCATCATTGCCGCAAACCGACTCCATGGAATTCGCTTTCGGATCTTTCGTTTCCCTCCATACCATGAAAGTGACCCACTGCCGATGATTAGGGTGCCAATCTTTTCCTTGGCCGCGTAGATTTCCAGATGCAAAGAGGACCCGGCTTTAGCTAACTCCATCACCTGCAAGTTTGCCTTCACAGAATGTTTCTTAATTGATCGTTTTTTTGGCATCGGTTCCTCCAGTTGTTTAGCGCGCTATTTTAACAAAACCGGATTACATGAAATGCGTTGCGCGAGCCATTTGCTAACGTCAAACACCAAAACCGATACTCGTGCTGTCGATGGAACGAGGAAAGATTCTTGAGCCGAAAGACCTGACGCACACTACCGCGTGGGCCAAGCCGATTGTTGCTGCTGCCTTAAAACTTACGAGTAAGGCGTAAATTGAAAATCGTGCATAGAGATAATCAGCAAAACAGCACCCAGGCAGCCAGGACAAAGCGGAGTCGTCTTCTTCCGCCATGCCGATGTCGCTGATGATTACGTCAAGCGGTCGCCGGGTGCCGCTACTGACAGGTGACGCATCGACCCGGTCGCTACCGTTCCCAGAGGGCTGCCGGCTGTGGAATTCCAGTTCGCTCCCGGTTCTTAGGGGCGGAATGTTTTTTGGTGGTCGTGCCCGGAGGGCGTTGTTCCCGGCTGTTAAGTCTACCCGCCCGCGGGCGTGTATTTCAGGCTTGGCGCAATAGGTCCGGGCTGAGGTATTCTGCTCCGTAGGTTTCGATTAGCGTGGCCAGATATTGGCTGGTGTAAGGAGCAATATGCGCATCTCGGCTGTCGTGCCTAAGAAGTTCTTTGCAGAGGCGATTGAGGCCCCGCGCGTCCTTAACTTCGTACCAGGGCGGAAGCATCTCAACCTTCAATCCTATAGCCGCGGCCCGTGCGGTCGTGTGGCTCACAATATTCGCGGTGTTCGACGATACTCGCTCAAAGAGATCGCGATGACCTTCTTTGAGGCCAATCAGATAGTAGCCACCGTGATCAAGGGCGCCGAGAACCATACAGTCGCCAGGACGCGAGAGAGACTCGATGGCAACCTCAAGTATTGAACGCGGCACAGTCGGACTGTCGGAATTGACCAGGCAAACCGCGGGAAATCCCCTGCTTAACAGATCCTCAACGGCGTTTGACAGAACTTCACCAGGCGTCTCACCACGTTGCGGGAATATTTTAAAGTTTTTCGGCACCAGTTCTCTGAGCAATGACTCCGCTCTCCCCGGCGTGAAGACCACCACGCCCTCTGCGCGACCGCTATCGACAGCGACACCGATGGTCGCTGCTAGATCGCGTAAAAAGCAATGCTTGAGCCCTGTGGCTTCGCCGGCCGTCAAGGGCGGAATCCTTGCGTCGTCGATGCTGAGTGATGGAACTCGCGCCATGAGCGCAAGAGCACAGCGATGTGTTGTTTGTAGAACGGACATATCAACTACAGATTGACACATAAACGCGGAACGAAAGAACCACCGTTTACTGCCCCCTGCCTACTGTCTTCGTCCAACCAAGCAAGCGATCGCAGCCACCAGGTCTTCTGGCTCAACCGGCTTGCCGAGGTGCAGTTGATAGCCGGCTGCCAGGGCGCGCTCGCGATCTTTGCGCGTAGCGTAGCCGGTTAGAGCGATGGCGGGTACGAGTCCTCCTTGCTCGGGCGGCAGCACCCGCACCTTGCGCATTAGCTCGTAGCCGTCTTCTTCTGGCATGCCGATATCGCTGATGATTACTTCGGGCGGTCGGCCGCTTCCACCACCCCAGCCGGGCTGCCCGGCTGGGGACCCCGGTCCGCCCCCGGCTCTGACAAAGGCTCGTAGCGCTTCGGAAGAGGAAGAGACGGAAGTAACTTCAGCGCCATGGCGCTGAAGCATCATAGCGAGCAGCCAGCGTGCATCTTCATCGTCTTCAACCACGAGCACCTGAACGCCTAAGATATCAGAATGGCCTCCCGGTCTGGCGCTGCATCTTCTTTCAATCTCTTGTCTCCTCTGCTCTGAGCGGGCGGGGTCGCGCCGCTCTTCTGCAAGGGGCAGATCTACAGTGAAAGTGGATCCCTGCCCCGTTCCGCGACTCTCAGCCATGACGTTTCCGCCATGCAACTCCACAAGATGACGCACCACGGCAAGACCCAAACCGAGCCCGCCCTGTTTGCGTGTAACCGAGCCTTCAGCCTGACGGAAACGATCGAAGACGTAAGGCAGAAACTCCGGAGGAATGCCCTCGCCCGTATCACTGACCTTCAGCCGGACATACGGTTCTGCGCACTCGAGACTGACAGTCACGTTGCCGCCGCGCGGCGTAAACTTGATCGCGTTTAAGACCAGGTTCCAGATCACCTGGCGCAAACGATTTGGATCGCCTTTCACCAGACAGCTTTCCGGCTCGAGCTCTGTATGGAGCGTGATGCGTTTTGCCTCAGCTGTGGGACGCAATCCATCCTTCGCCGCCTCCACAACGGACACGAGATCGATCGGGCGAATCTGGAGGCGGAGATTGCCGGTGATGATGCGCGACACGTCCAATAAATCATCGATGAGTCGCGCCTGGGAGCGCGCGTTACGCTCAATCGTCTCGATTGCCCGATCGAAATTAGCTTCTTCAAATTCTCCCTGGCGGATCAGTGTGGCCCAGCCAAGAATTGACGTCAGCGGCGTGCGCAGTTCGTGGGAGAGCGTGGCCAGAAATTCGTCTTTGAGTCGATCGGATTCCTCCGCCTGACGGCGCGCGTCACGCTCCCGCACCAGGAGGGCGGTGCGTTCCTCTTCCGCAAGCTTCCGGGCAGTGACGTCGAGAACCAAAGAGAGCACAGACACGAGATTTCCGATATCGTCCAGGAGCACTGAGTTATACCATTCGCAATATAGTACTGCGCCGTCCTTCCTGTAATTGCGATTGCGCTGAATTCCCTGGAGTTCCTCTCCGACACGCTGCCGGTTGGTCACCTGCTCGACTGCGTCTACATCTTCGTCAAAAACGAAATGCCAGCCACCGACGTGCTTGCCAATCACTTCTTCTGCCTTCCAGCCAAAGAGGCGCTCGGCCGACTCAGACCAGCGCGAAACACGGAAGCTGGTGTCCCACTCGATGACGGCCAGCGGCGAATTCTCCAGGTGAAAGATCATGCGCTGATAATCATCGCGCGCGGCGTCTTCCGAACGTTTGTGCTCGGTGATGTCTCGAATGATGGCGATGCCGCCGACAATCTTGTTTTGCTGATCGCGGAGGGGTGAGTAGTGGCCTCTGAAAAAGCCTTCGCGACCCGTTTCTGGAATGGTATACGGTCGGTTTTCAGAAACTGTGCTTTCGCCTCCCAGGGCGGCAAAGAAACATTTGTCCTCTCCTGTTTCTCTGAGGAAGGGGAAAATGTCGAACGCGTTTTTGCCGAGCACGACTTCGGCCGCTCTGCCGGAGATACGCTCCATCGCCTGATTCCAGGCGGTATAGCGGCAGCCGCGATCAAAGGCGAGTATGCCGTCGACGCTGGCGTCGAGCATGCGGGTGAGAAAGAAATCCTCTTGGAGAGTCGTCTTGTTCACAGTGGGTCAGGTTATCAGGACACTGAGAGCAGCGAGGTTGTCGGGGCGGTTCTAATTGTAGCGCATATTCAGTGATTAGTGATGCTTTGCCAGGAGGCTTTGCTTTGGCAAACGGGCGGCAGCCGCGTGCCTTGTGGCCAGGGCAATAAGGATGAGTTGACGGAAGCTGCTGCGGCGCGGCTCAATGCCATCGAGAATGGTAGGCGAGGTGAAAGGCGGCTTCAGCCTCGGCTTGTATGCCGGCAAGAGTATCCATGTGTAGAAGTTTTTCGGAGAGCGGCGCACCGAAGGCAGTGCGTTTGCGCGCGTAGTCGGCTGCGAGGGCAATCCCCCGTCGCATTAGAGCGACTGCGCTGATGCCGTTCCACAGTCGAGTGATATTGAGGAGGGGCGCGATGTTGCGGACGCCACCGGTTGTTCCTTTAACGAGCTGCGCCGGTGTCCCAACCAAAGTTAATTCCCCGGTCGGAACTTTGCGTGTGCCCAGCTTGTCTTTGAGGCGATTGATCTGAAATTGCGCAGCCGACCAGAGTCATCCCGCAATTCAAGGTAGAAAAGCGCAAGTCCCCGCCCACCGGGAGGATTGCCTTCCGGCCGGGCTAAGGTCAAAGCTATCTGTGACGTAATGGCAGAGGCGAACCACTTGTTGCCGTAAAGCCGCCAGCCTGGTTCCGAGTTTCGAGCTTCGACTTTCGAGTCTGAAGCACTTTGGACATTGGATGTTGAACTCTCACTTGAGACTCGCCCGCTACCGGACGCGGTATTGACATGTGGCTCCCCATCGTCGTTGAGTTCAGGGGTCGGGGCCACCCGGTCGCTACCACTCCCGGCTCTGGCAGGCGGCCCTTCGACCCGGTCGCTACCGCTAGCGGTTCTGACAGCTACCGTCTCGGATAAGCCCGCGTCGGAGCCGCCGGTGAGTTCAGTCATCCACTGGCCGGCGGTTCAGAAGTCTTCGGGGTTGCGAGTGATTAGATGCGGCACCGCGTAATCAATTAGCGCCTGGTTTCCCGAACTAAGGAGTGTACGTGCTGCTCCGTCCGTCATAGCCAAAGGACAGCTATAGATGTCGGTTGACGGTGCGAAGAGATAGACGAGAGCACACTGATGCACTCGCGACAAACTGCCATGCCTTTGCTCGTAGACTGTGGCAACCAACCCGTAGTCAACGGCGATGCGCTCAGCCTCGCGCCACAAAGGCGTCACTTCAACATGATCGATGCGGTTCCCCCAGGCGTCCCATTGCGTCAACGTAGGCTCATTGAGTCTGCCGGCAAGTTGCAACTGGTAGAGATCACACCCGCCCGCCGCCCCATCTCCCTGAGCGAAGGCTCTATCTCTCTGAGCACTGTTTCGGGAAGAACGCGTGCTAAGTACGAACGGAGCACTCTGTCATCGTCGTATTGATTGCCGAGACTCGGCGGCGATTGCAGGAATGACATTTGTTATTGAAGCGTCGATCGTGAAGCGAATCCACAGACTACGCGGATTACGCAACGCGGCTGTTAACGGCAACCAAAGGAGCGATCACGAAAAGCCACCAAGGGCAATTCGTATTACTAGTGCGATCTAGTGGATTGTCGATCTGGGCCTTAAGCCACAGTTAGTGCCGACATAATAGCCGAACCCGCTTCAAACGCGCGTTGCGGTTGGTGTTATTTTGAGCAAAACGGTAAATCGTTGGCTGTCTGATCGAGGCTGTCCATTTTGGCGGCGAGCTTGGCCTCGGGCGTCTGCGTGATCTTGAGCACGAGGCGCAACTAAAGGCCCTGGACTTCGAGAACGCCGAGCCAGGTGCCGGGGACAAAGTGCTAAGTACTGAGTGCTTGCGTGCTGATTAGCATGTAATGAGTGATACGTGATCGATGAGTGATGAGCCAGCGTAAGCCGCGGTTGTTGCGCCCGGGAAAATGATTAGAGCTAGTAAGGGAGAGCGGGCAAACTGTATTGGCGCATTGAGAATGTTCCTCGTCAGTGCCCACGCAACTGGGGCGCCCACGGAGTTTCAGAGCAGGCGAAACCGCCTGCAGATGTCCAAAAGAAACCCCTGCGGAACCATTTTCGCAGATTTTCGTCACTCTTTCTCTAACTTCTACTCACGATGGAGCTTAGCTAGCCTCCGCCGTCAGGAGTTTCTTGGGAGTGACGCCCCTACATATAGTCCCCCGTCCCCGCGTCTCCCGTCTCCAACTCCGCCTGACGACTGCTCCTGCCACCTGCCTCCTGGCCCTACCGGCCGCCGGCGGGGAGCTTCTCGTTCAGGTAGCTCGTCAACAGTCCGTATAAATGCCGCTGCGTCCCGGTGCCTTCGGAGATGCCGTGCGATCGGTTGGGATAGGGCATGACGGAAAACTGTTTGTTGGCTGCTATTAGTTTATCAAGCATTGCTTCCGTCCCTTGATAGTGAACGTTGTCGTCGCCGGTGCCGTGCACGACCAGCAGCTGCCCTTGCAACTGTCCCGCAAACGTAATCGGTGAACTCTGCGTCCACTCCCCAGGATGATCCTGCGGCAAACCGCCATAACGCTCCTGATAGATGGTGTCGTAGTAGCGGAGGTCGGGCACCGGAGCGACAGACAGGCCCACGTTATAAACGTCTGGATAACGGAACATCGCATTCAAAGTGGATGACCCGCCGCCGCTCCAGCCCCAGATAGCGATACGCGTGGGATCCACGTAAGGCCACTTTTTGATCGCTCTGACGGCGTTCGCATGGTCCTTTGAATTAACGATACCGACTTTTCGATAGATGGACTTACGCCACACCCGGCCACGCGGCGCCGGAGTGCCGCGACTGTCAACGCTCATCACGACATAACCCTGCTGCGCCAGCATTGTGTGCCAAAGCTGGTTGCGACCACCCCAGGCGTCAAGCACGGTTTGCCCCCACGGTTCGCCGTAAACATAAAAGAGCACCGGATAGCGTTTCTGCGGATTGAAATCCGGAGGCTTGATCACCCAGCCGTCAATCTCGAACCGTTCGCTTCCCTCACCTATCGCCACACGGAAAAACTCCTGCGGGCCGCGCTTCAGTTTCTCGAGCCGCTCCTTCAATGCGGCGTTGTCGATTAACATCCGCGCGACCGTGTGATCCGGCAGGCGCACAATCTCTGACCTGGGCACACCGTTGAAGGTCGAAAAAAAGTGAATCGCCAGATCGCCCCGCGGCGAGATATTGTAAGCATGCGTGCCGGGCTCGGAGTTCAACCTTTCAGACTGGCCTTCGCCACTAAGCCGGGTGCGATAGAGATAACGCTGACCGGCATTCTCTGGCGAGGCGCGGAAATAAAGCCAGCCATTCGCGGCATCCACTTTTTCCACACCCATCACATCGTATTCGCCGGGCGTGATGTTCTTGATGTCCTTTCCGTCGCGCGAAACAGAGTAGATATGTCGCCAGCCGTCACGTTCGCTGGTCCACAGGAAACGCTTGCCGTCATCAATCCATTCAACGTCACCGCGCGCGAGGCCGGTTTTGTCCCAATCGAGGTCGCCCCAGGCGACATCGATCCAGGCTTCATCCTTTTCGGTAAGTACCAGACGCACCTTACCGCTGCGGATGTCGCCGAGCATGACGATGTTGGTGTTCTGCAGCCGGTTGAGTTGTTGGATAACGACTTCATCCGAGCTGGCGGCCCACTCCATGCGCGGCAGATAGTTGTTGCGGGGGTCGCCGCCAATATCGAACCAACGCGTGGTCCCGCCGGAGGCCGGCACCACACCCACGCGCGCGGCAGAGTTCGTCTCGCCGGCTTTGGGATAAGGAAACGAGGTGATTACCGGATAGAGACCCGCCGTGTTGTTGATGAGCTGAAACTCTTTTACGCCTTCGCTGTTGAGTTGCCAGTAAGCGATGTTCTTGCCGTCGGGGCTCCAACGGAAACCGTCGCGGCAGAAGAGCTCCTCTTCGTAAACCCAGTCGAAGGTGCCGTTGACAATGTAACGCGAGCCGTCCCCTGTGATTTGTTTGATACCACTGCCGGAAGCGCCGGTCAGTTCTTCGACGTAGATGTTGTTTTCACGCACGTAGCCGACGCGCGTAGCGTCTGGAGAGAACTTGGCGAACATGAGAGTTGAAGGTTTAGCCGCGGCTCCGCCGAGTTTGCGCTGGCTCCCATCCTTGAGATCAACTAACCAGTAGTCGCCGCGTGTGTTGCTCCGCCAGACGCGCTCGGACTTTGTGAACACCAGAAGTTTCTGCCCGTCGGCACTGAGGTCAAAATTCTCAACCAGCAAAGGCTCAGCGGCAGACGGGGGCGTAAGCTTCTCCGCAGATAACTTGATCGTGCGGTCGCCCTTTAACGCGTCGTAACGCACGATGTCTTGGAACCCTTTCTTGCTGGGCGAAGGCTCCAAGGCCAGGTAGCCGCCCCCGTCCTGTTGCCACTGAACCGGACCGAGCGAACGGGTTCGATAGGTAAAGATGGAGTCGACGGTCAGACGTGTTGGGTCGGCAGCGGGCTGCGGTTGTTGCGCGGAGAATGGCCCCGGAGCAAGTAATAGAAGAAAGACGAAAAGGAGAAGGTCTCGGGTGCCGGGTGTCAGGTGACGGTCGGCGCGAGTGCGAAGAGTTTGATTCATTTGTTTGCAGACTAGCGTTAGGAATTTTCGGGAATGGGGAAATGATACACGAGGCGAGGATGAATTTCGAATTTCGGATTTAGGAAAGGCAAAGCCGAATCCGCAGATTACGCAGATAGGCAACAGGCAAGCACTTGATAACCTCTTGAGTACCTTCGGGGTGGAAGCCGATCTGCTTGGGCGTTGAAGTTGGGGAAGGGATCACCCCTCGTTTCTTCAAATTCGAAATCCCTCGTCGCCTCTTCTCCGTCTATTACTGCGCAAGGAATTCGCGAATCAGGCGGCTTTCGTTCTCGTCTTTTATGCGAGTAAATAATTTGGTCCCCAACGTCTTGATAGTCTCGGGGCGATCGAAAGGCAGGCGTTGATACATCGTGCCGCCATTGAAGTGGCACGGCTGGCAACCGGAATGGAAGATAGGTCGAATCTGGGTGCCGAAATCGATCTTGGCAGGCACCGGCCCGGGCGAGTTTTCCAGTTCGGCGGTTTCAACAGATGGCGGCTCTGAGGTGCGAGCATTAATCTGCGCGCGAAAGCTCAGGTAACAAGCTAACGTCAAAACGAAGGCGAAGATCAGGGCGGCGGCTCGCATGTGTGATGGTACGTCCGGCAACTCAGAGGTGCAAGAGAATCGTGACGATTGGTGATTAAACAGTTGCGAGCGGGACGCAATCAGTGATGAACCGGAACATTAATCACAAGGGATTAGGCAACGGAAACACAGAACGGTCCGAAATTCGAAAATCAGCATCTCCGCTAACTGCTGCGCGGGGTGGGCAGGGTCGCGCGTGAGCGCATGCGCTGCTGCCACTTGCTACGCGTTTCTTCTGCTTCCTCAATCTGGGCCAGAGCGTCGCTCACCGTTTCGCCGCCTAACTGTCGCATCTTCAAGTAAAGCAGCGCCGGCACGATCGACATCAGCGGCATGATAAAGATATTTACCAAGCCGGAAAACTGCTGGTAAATCGTCCGGATAGTGACCCCGGTACCCGTCTGCTTGTTGCCTACCGTAAATCGTCCAAACAAGACACTGACCATTGTCGGGATCAAGAACTGCAGCATCGTAATGATGATCACGGTGCGCCAGGAGCGCGACGCCAGCTCCCGTGCGCGACTCATAGCGGCTTTCTTCTCCAGTCCTTCCAGCAGAACCACCGGCGCATAAAGCGCATAGCGAACCGACATGACGATTCCAGGGATGACCAGCAGTATCATGCCGATAACTACCCGCAACGTGACTCGAATACTCGTCTTGAGAAATGGTTTCCAACGCTTCTTTAACAACGCGAAAGGTGTGCGCAGCTCCACGGGGCGCAACGGTGCGGCCGACAACTGCGTGACGATAACGGCAGTCATCCCGGAGATGGCAGAGGCAGCGAAGAAGTACGCGATTATTTGGAGCAATCCGACGATTCCCAGCGCCACAAATAGAGTTATTTTTGTAGCACTTATACCTCGTGGTTGGGCCTTCTCGATCAGCATGAGAACCACCAGCAGCGTAGTGGTGATAATGACTGGGATATGCGCAATCAGCGACAACTTGAGAAATTGTGGGAAGTACTCGCTGTAAAGGGCTAGGGCCCGACGGTAGAGCGAGCCGATGTTTTGAGACTGCGCTCGCAGCGAGTTAGCAAACGCTGAAGCCGTCTGCGGTCGATCGGCGGGGTCCTTGGCGAGGGCGTACATTACGGTTTCGGCCACGCGCTTAGGTATCTTCTTGCTGCGCTCGTGCAAGGGCGGAGGTGGCAATTCCAGATGCTCCCGAATGACATTTCCCGTGTTCCCCGCGAAAGGCGGCTCGCCTGCCAGCATTTGGTAAGTGATTACGCCAAGGCTATAGATGTCCGACCGAGCGTCTAAACTTTTTGCGGCACACTGCTCCGGTGACATGTAAACCGGCGTTCCCATGATGGCGCCGACTTTTGTCAACATAGTCGCCCGTCCTCCACTCGAGCTAGAGGTTATGTGTCCTCCCAAACCCAAACGCCGCGTTGCTGGATTCAGCATTAGAGTTCGATCCGTATCCTCATTCTTGACAAGGCCCGGGGCGGGAAGAGTCGGAGCCATTTCACCCGTTGCCGCCACCACACTAAACAGTTTAGTTTCGGCTGCATCGCCATCGGCCGAAGACTTAAAGGGATCTCCGGTAGGCTCTTCGCCGGGCGAATAGGCAATGGTGTCGAGATCTATAGGGCCAGCGTCACCCATTGCGTTCATCACATTCGTGACTCGCGCGCCCGGCATTACGGTTCCGGCGTCGCGCTGACCTTGGATGAATGTACCCGCCTCGGAAGATAGGAGTTGCGTGGGCCCTCCCTGCCCGATACCGGTGGCAGCGGCCGCTGCACTAGAGATTTCGCGCCGCAACGTGCCCACCTCTAATTCACCGTCTGAAGTATTCACTTCGGCCAATTTAGCGATGCCAAAATCGAGGACCTTAACGCGGTAACTGCCAAGGCGGTTCGGCTCCAGCCAGATGTTGTCTGGCTTCAAATCGCGATGAACGATGCCTTGCTTGTGCGCCTCGTGTACGGCCGAACAAACCTGCTCAATGATGTCTACAACCCATTCCACCGGCAGACGCTTCTCTTCTTCCAAAACATCGCCGAGCGTGCAGCCGTCGAGATACTCCATGACCAGATAGGCGACCTGGTCTTTGCCAGCCCTGGTGAAACCGAAGTCCGTCACGTCCACCACGTTCGGATGGCGCAGACGCCCGGCGGCCCGCGCCTCGCGTTTGAAGCGGGCGACGAATTCCTCGTTGCGCATGAATTGGGGGGCGATTAGTTTGAGTGCGACGTAGCGCTCGGTGCCCAGATGGGTGGCCAGATAAACCGCGCCCATTCCACCACGGCCCATCAGTCGCTCGAGCCGGTACTTGTCGTCCAGTACCTGACCGAGATAATGACCCAGTCCCGTCATTGGTGGCTATGCTACAACTTGAAACTCGAATCGTAAACAACGACTAGGGAGAGGGGCGATGCGGAGACGGGGCGGTTCGATCCGGAGAGTAGGCATGAATTTAGCCCGGTCTTTTGTCAGGTCTCGTATTTTATAGCCACGGTTTCGGAGAGAGGAGCTTCGTTTGGCACCATTATTGCCACGTCGCTTTTAAGAGCGCCTTCGTGTCCGCCTTCTCAGGAATGCCTTCCATAATCAACACGCGGGAGCCTTGCAACTCAAGCACCACGCGGCCTTCACTTGTCTGCCACTCATGACGCTCTCTTACCGGATTCTGATCAGCACCGTTCACATTTTTCGTATCCTCGCTCGAGTTTATGCTGGCAGCTTTGGCGTTTGGATAGCGTCGCCAGGTGCGTTTTGCGTAGGCGTCGAAAAACTCCTGAGCATCGTTTTGCGTGTCCCATGCGGTGAGTTGGACTATGAACACGTCACCGGGCTTCGAACCTTCATATAGCGCATAACGGTCGCCCGCCCAGCCCGCGGCCGCACGACGCGATTCAGCCGGGGCATTCAGAAACTGATCCAGAATTAAATAGAAGCTCCATTCAC
>JACCUI010000275.1 GCA_013811945.1 Pyrinomonadaceae bacterium
GACCGTGGTGCGACATACTATGCAAGCTCTTCCCTTGAGGTCAATGTCAAAGTCGAATCCAGCCACAAACAAAACAGAAACGTCTGCGAAATCCTGGCGGAGGCATGCCTGGCTTGGAAGTTTGTTCATGCTCGGCGTGCTAATCATGTCTATTCAAGTCGTGGCGGCCCCGCAGACAAAGCCGATTCAACCCTGTGTAGTTGAGAAGCCCTGCACTAGCGAGGCAACTGCCGCAAGCAAGCCAACCTCTGCAGGCAAGCCAACTGCTCCAAGCAAGCGAACTTCCGCACGAAGGCGGAGCGCAGCCAGCAAGCCAGGTTCAGCAACTGTACCTGCAACACTTGAGGGCCGCGTTCGCGAGGTTCTCGTTGATGCGAGTATCGCCAATGATCCGGCGCTCGAGAAAATGCTGACCCCCTACAGCGCGAAGGTGCGTGCGCTTGAAGTCGTTATTGGAAAGCTTGAGGTCGAGTTGAAAAAGGGGCCAGTGGGTGCGGGGAATCTCGGTAACTTTGTGACTGATAGTATTCGAGTTCAGTCGAGCGCAAAACTTGGAAAGCCCGTTTTGCTCGCCATCACGAATAGTGGCGGCTTGCGCAAAAACACTATTGCGGCTGGAGGACTGCGGGCTGCAGACATTTTTGAGCTTCTACCTTTTGAAAATGCTCTAGCCAAAGTTGATCTAAGCGGAGAACAATTACTGAAACTCCTGAATGTAGTCGTTTCCGCCGGCGATGCCTTGTCAGGAGCACGTATCAAATATCGAATGAATGCTGATAACAGGGCGGAACTGGTTAGCGCCCGCCTGCTCGATGGCCAGGGCAGGGAGATGGGGATCGATCCGAAAGCTACTTACTCTATCGTTACCATTGACTACCTCTTGCAACTTGGGAGCGGCAGGTATTCGATTTTACAGGAAGGAAAAAATGTCAGACCTCTCGGCTTAACAATCCGCGACGCACTCATTGACTATGTGAAGGCTGCCACCGCTGCCGGCCGTCCCATCAAGGCATCGTTAGATGACCGGTTTGTCCTGTCTGGTCCCGCCGCTCAAAAACCAGAGAGCCCGCAACGATGATTACACGAAGAAAGTTTTTGACTAAGGCTGCGATCTTCGGCACAGCCCTGGTTGCTCGTCCGGAGGACCTGGCATTTTCGTCTGGCAGCGGGGCCGGATCATTAACCGCGCCGCTTCTGCATTCCGGTCGCGGCGAAACGCTAATCACGATTCTGCATACGAACGATACTCACTCCCAGATCGATCCGCTACCTGCGAACGATAAACTCAATCCCGGCAAAGGTGGCGTGGCACGGCGAGCAACCCTCGTTAAGAGAGTGCGCAAGCAGAATCCCAACACCCTCTTGATCGACGGCGGTGACGTCTTTCAGGGCACCCCTTACTTCAATTTCTACAAGGGCGAAGTTGAATACAAAGCGATGTCTGAGATTGGCTACGATGTCGGCACGCTTGGTAATCACGAATTCGACAATGGCGTTGACGCGCTGGCCGCGGCAATGCAATTTGCAAAATTCGATCTAGTTTCCGCGAATTATGACGTGCGCGGGACGCCTCTTGAGAGCAGGGTCAAGCAATATGTGGTCCGGGAGATCAAAGGCTTGCGCATTGGTTTGTTTGGGTTAGGTATCAGTCCGGTCGGGTTGATCACTCCGGCTAATTTTAAAGGGGTTACTTATCGCGATCCGGTGGTGGCGGCGGGCGAGGTTGTAAAGACATTGCGCGAAACAAAGCGCTGCTCGATGGTCATAGCGATGACGCACCTTGGCTACTATCCAGAACCAAGAGGGGGGGCTATTGGCGATTCGCAAGTGGCCGCGCAGGTGGACGGCATTGATTTCATCGCCGGTGGTCACACTCACACATTCATGGAAAAACCCGTGAGGGTGAGGCAGCCCTCCGGGCGGGAGACTTTGATTTTTCAAGTTGGCAAGAGTGGTGTCTACCTGGGACGTGTTGATTTCGCTATTCGCTCTGGCAAGATTGTGGCGGCGGCGGGAAGGCTCTTGAACCTGCGTGATGAGTCTTTAGCTTAGTCTGTGGGCAGGGAAGCAGCTGTGTGGAAATCCAAACTAACCTACGGTAATTTGCAGGTAAGCTTGGCAGCTCGCCGCTTCGGCGGGCTGCCAAGCTTACCTGCAAATTTGCGGGACTGGAGCCGTCCTCCAAAAAAGTTAAAGTTTGATCCGCTTACCTCAACTGAGCTAAAGACAAAGACGTTTCAATGATTGATCAATCATCTCGCGATCGCATTCGCGCACTCGTGCGTGACGTTCTGGATAAGGCCGTTTCCTCGGAAGCCGCTCCAAGTGTCTCGAGTTCATCGCCAGCCGGTCGTTTCATTGATGCGGCTCCCCAGAATTCAGAATCTGCTGCGCCCGTCACGCGCGACGAATCGTCGAAGGTGATCATCACCGAAGTTGACGTCCGTGGGCTGGAGCCGGGCGCCGTCCTACGCATCGCCGAGGGTGCGCGCCTGACGCCCCTCGCCGCTGATATCATAAGAGAAAAAAAGATCGAGTTAGAACGGCGCGTGCCCAGGCGCGGTTCACAAACCTCCAGGATAATTGCCGTAGGGGCCGACCACGGCGGGTTTAGAATGAAAGAGGAGCTCAAGGAATTTCTGGGAGACGCAGGTCATCGCGTCCACGATTTTGGCACTAGTTCCGAGGATGCCGTGGACTATCCCGACTTTGCTCACGTCGTCGCTCGAGCAGTTGCCGACGGGACGGTTGATGTCGGAATCATTATCGACGGCGCGGGTGTTGGAAGCGCAATTACGGCAAACAAGGTCCCCGGCGTGCGTGCCGCGGCGTGTTACTCCGTTGCGGTAGCGCGCAACTCGCGCGAACATAACGACGCCAACGTCCTCTCGCTGGGTAGTAAAACTATTACCAGCCGTGAGATGCGTGAGATAGTTGAGGCCTGGCTGGCCACCAACATCAGTGAAGACCGCCATCGCAAGCGGGTTTCTAAGATTGAAGCGATCGAGCGTCAGTATCAGCGTTAGTACGATCAACTCATCAACGGTTGCCACTCAATTACGGAACCGAGAGCGGTAGCGACCGGGTTTGTATGGAATGGCTCACCTTGGATCTGAATGGAGCTCGTCGAAATCGGGACAATTAGACTGTTTGCCTAAACTGAGTGGAATCGCAACAAGACCCGGTCGCTACTCGGTTCTGCAATTGAGTTACCCTATCAAAGCTCAGTCTCACGAGCTCAAACTAAGCCACTAACTCCGCCCTACCATTTAGCCTCGATGCGCCGTGATGATGCTAGAATGCTTGCGACCCTAACCGGGAGCTTCCGAAAAGCGGAGTTCCAGAAGCAATGCAACATTCCCACAACGGCAATCTTGAACAACTAATCGAGCAGATAACTGACGCCATCGTGGCGCGTCTTAATGGCGACGGAGGGGACCAGGCAAATCTGTGCGGGTGCACTTCCGAGTGTTTCAACCGGTGCCCCGAGCGGATGCATCGTGTCGTCGACGCCGGAGCCGCACGTATTGGGCTGGTGCTCGGCGAAACTGCTTCGGCAAGAGACTGGGCGGGCCTGATCGATCATACCCTTCTAAAACCCGAGGCTACGGATGAAGACATCAAACGCCTGTGTGAAGAGGCCGCGCGTTACCGTTTCGCTTCCGTGTGCGTGAATCCCACCTGGGTAAGGGCGGCGTCATGCAATTTGCAGGGGACCGGCGTATTGGTTTGCACGGTCATCGGGTTTCCTCTGGGAGCCACGTTGCCAGACGTTAAGGCATACGAAGCGCGGCGTTCGATCTTTTATGGCGCACGCGAAGTAGACATGGTGATAAATGTCGGCGCTTTGAAGAGTGGTGACGATTGCCTGGTCGAGCACGACATTCGTTCAGTGGTGGAAGTTGCTCACGAATATGCGGCAACGTGCAAAGTAATTATTGAGACGGCGTTGCTAACCGACGAAGAGAAAGTGCGTGCCTGCCTGGCGGCAAAGTCAACTGGAGCCGACTTCGTGAAGACTTCGACTGGTTTCTCCAAGGGCGGAGCCACGGTGGCCGATATTGCTTTGATGCGTCGCACGGTTGGCTCTGAGCTGGGTGTGAAAGCGTCAGGCGGGGTCAAGGGCCTGGAAGATGCGCGCAAGCTGGTTGAGGCAGGCGCCACACGCATTGGCGCAAGTGTCGGCGTGAAGATTGCGCAGGAGGCTGCCGGCAACAGACCAGCAGGCAGCAGCTCAGCCGCGTATTAGCTCCCCACCTCTCACGAATCAGCTGGCAGCCGTACAAAACGATCCACGAAACCACTCCAAATGGCACGAAAAAGTTTTCGTGTTCGTTTGTGCAATTTTCGTGGATCGTTTTACGAATTGATTTCTCAAACTTGACACTATCGAGCAGCCCAGTCTTGATAGTAGCAAGGCTTTGCGTCTATTCTGATTTCTGAAATTCCAACTCCGCAATAACGGTAGGGAGAGATGCCCGCTAGCCGCAAACTGCTCGCAGTAATTCTCGGCGGAGGTGCTGGAACGCGCCTTTTCCCGCTCACCCAACAGCGCTCCAAGCCTGCTGTTCCTTTCGGTGGCAAATACCGTTTGGTGGACGTTGCTATTTCCAACTGCATAAACTCGGATGTCCTACGGATGTTCGTGCTGACGCAGTACAACTCGGCTTCGCTGAACCGTCACATCGCTCAGACTTATCGCTTCTCGCACTTCTCGGATGGCTTCGTTGAGATTCTAGCCGCTGAACAGACGCCCGAGAGTCCGCAATGGTTTCAGGGTACGGCAGATGCGGTTCGTCAGGTTCTCCCGCATATTGGAGACTGGGGTATCGATACGTTGTTGATACTATCGGGCGATCATCTCTATAGCATGGACTATCGCGAGTTTCTTGCTCGCCACTATGAGTCTGATGCCGATGTGACCGTTTCGGTAATACCGAGCGATCAGATATCTGCCAGCGAATTTGGCTTGCTGAAAACAGATCAGACTGGACGGATAATCGAGTTTAAGGAGAAACCCAAAGGCAGGGAATTAGAGTCGATGCTGGTAGATACTACGACTCTGGGATTGAGTGTTGAGGAAGCAAGTAGACGTCCCTTTCTGGCATCGATGGGAATCTACGTTTTTAAGTATGACCGTTTGGAACAGTTTTTGGCCCAGGATCCGGAGTGGGTTGATTTCGGCAGAGACGTTATCCCCGGAGCCATAAGGTCTGGAAAGGTGCAGGCCTTCGTTTTCAACGGTTATTGGGGAGACATCGGAACGATCACTGCTTTCTATCGCGCCAATCTGGATCTGACTTCTAAGATTCCGAAATTCAATCTGTTTGATGCCGAAGCCCCGGTGTATACCCGAGCACGATACTTGCCGCCATCAAAGATCGAACAATCAGAGATCCAGGATTCGATCATGAGCGAAGGCTGCATCATTGATGGATCGAGAATATCCAACTCGGTGGTTGGCTTGAGAAGCCGCATCTCAAAAGGAGTTCATCTCGACGCGTCTTTCATGATGGGCGCCGATTATTACCAAACGATTGAAGAAATGCATGCTGATTTGGCCGCCGGCCTGCCGCGAGTGGGTATCGGAGAGGGCACGATTATCAAGAAGGCTATTATTGATAAGAACGCTCGCATCGGGAGCAATGCCCGCATGTTGAACGAGGAGGGAATTCAGAACGCCGATGGTGAAGGTGGATCTTTCTACATTCGTGATGGAATCATCATCGTTCCGAAGAATGCGGTGGTTAGAGATGGCACAGTCATTTGACTCCCCAAAGCTTGGGATCGAGCTACCCCACCGCGCGCGAGTTTGGCGCCGTTTTTGAGTGGAGAATCTGAACGTGGCTATTGGATGGGGCAAGTCTTTCGAAGACCAGGTCGAGGAAGGGAATCAACGCCAGTCCGCTGAGGAACGAGCGGCGAGGTTGCCCCTCGAAGCTCGTGTTCGCGTGCAAAGACTGGAGTCGTTGCAGCTCTCACGGTCACGAATGTTGGAACAGCTGGAGCGCGCCAAGCATAACGCGCACCGCGAGGTTCTAATGAACGGCCTGCGTGCCATTGAGAAAGAGATTGAGGATATCTCCGGGGAATGAGTTGCGCGTCGCAAGTATGTGGCGAACCTCAGGTGATACCTTAACTAATACAATCAACGGAGCCCCCTCTAGTCCTTCTGTCTCGGTATCACCCTGACATGAACCTTTAAGTTTCACATTAAGAGATGTCGAAAGCCAAACCCGCGACGAGTGAGTATCACCCGGCGAAAATCCTAAAAGCCTCCAGCGCGCGTAAGGGTTCGACAAAAGCAGAGACAGTTAAGATTCCCAAGCGTGCACATGGAGTTGAGCTGGACTTCGATGGGCGAATCGTCAAACTGACAAACCTTCAGAAGATGTTCTGGCCGGAATTGGGAATCACAAAGCGTGATCTAATCCAGTACTATGCCGACGTGGCGCCCGTCTTGCTCCCGCATTTGGAAGACAGGGCAATGGTTATGAAGAGGTATCCGAACGGCGCGGCGGGCGACTTTTTCTTTATGAAGCGCGCCCCGGACCCGCGGCCCAGCTGGATTGAGCTTTGTAGTATTGAACATTCGTCGGGAAACATTATCGATTTCCCAATGATTCAAGACGTCCCCTCCTTGCTTTGGCTTATTAATCTCGGCTGCATCGACCTAAATCAGTGGTATGCGAGGTGCGACGATGTGGACCGGCCGGACTACCTCCATTTTGATTTAGACCCAGTGCCAGGGGCGAATTTTGAGAAAGTTGTGGAGGCTGCACTGCTTATCAGAGAGGCCCTGGTGTCTCTGAAGATTCCCTGTTACGCGAAGACTACCGGCTCGAAAGGGATACATGTTTACGTTCCCATCGTACGTGGTCCAACCCAGAAACAGGTATGGGGCTTTGCCAAGGAGTTTGCTCATGCACTCGCCGTGCAGGCGCCGGAGCTGTTGACCGCAGTCTATCAAGTTTCCAAAAGACCCAAGGGGAGGGTGTTGGTAGACTACAACCAGAACTCATGGGGACGGACCCTGGCTTCGATCTACTCAATCAGACCAAAGCCTCGAGCTTCAGTTTCAACTCCGGTGACGTGGAACGAGCTCGAACGGGGTATAACGATCGAGGACTTCCGCATAAACAACGTCCCGGCACGCATACGCCGGTTGGGTGACTTATGGAAACCCCTCTTGGCTAAACGTGGACGCTTCAAGCTTGAAGCTTATCTTTAAGGTTTCACCTGAGCGTTGCAGTCGCCGTGAGTCAAGTGGCGAGGTCAGCTTTGGATGATTGAGGTAACACTTCAGAGGTCGGCAAGCAGACAGTTGAAGTTTGTTGTTAGCTCCGACCGTAACAGGATGCGATCCATTTCAAGACTCTGTGGAACGTTCAAATGAGGTGTCACAGATGGAATCGCCATGGCCAACAGTATGGACCATCGGCCATTCGACCCGTGTCGCCGCCGACTTCATCCAAATTCTCAAGATACATCAAATTAACACCCTGGTAGACGTCAGAAGTTTTCCTGGATCGAGGCGATACCCCCAGTTCAACAGCTCAGAGTTGTCGGAATCTCTTGCTGGTGGCGGAATTCGCTATCACCACCTGGCAGCTCTTGGGGGCAGACGCCGGCCGTCGGCCGATTCGAAGAATACCGCGTGGCGGAATCCGTCATTTCGTGCGTATGCCGATCACATGGAAACAGTGGAGTTCAAACAGGGACTTGAACAATTGGCTGAACTCGCGCGCAAGAACAGGACTGCGGTTATGTGTGCTGAGGCGCTATGGTGGCGCTGTCATCGCAGCCTGATAGCAGATTATCTGAAAACTCTAGGCGCCACCGTTATCCACGTGAGTGATGAGAAGCAGGGCGAGATTCACCCTTACACGACAGCGGCCCGAGTAGTTCAGGCCCAACTGTCATACGAAGGATTGTTCACTGAAGAAGAAGGTGATGCGCGGGCCTTGAAGTAAGAGTTGAAGTGAAG
>JACCUI010000281.1 GCA_013811945.1 Pyrinomonadaceae bacterium
CCGGTGCTCAGGCTAGGCGCGAGCGGCACACGAGACACGACGACGTTCCTGCGGGGTGACAATACATGGGCAGTCCCGCCTGGTGGTGGCGGTGGTTCGGGCATGCCGACGACGGGCGGCTCTTTTACGGGTGCCGTGTACTGGCGGAATCCCACAAATACGAAAAACACGATCGCGCTACATCAGGAAGGGCGCATCATTCTGGACGCCGAGGCGGCGGGCGCAAGTACCGGTGCGCCCTCGATACAGTTCCGAGTGCCGACAGAGGACTCGCCTTTCGAGACGTTCTACGCTCAACTGAGCATTACTGGTGACCGTGGTATCCGATTCAACTACAACTACAGGGAACCTTACGTCGGCGGCCTCAGTCATGGCCGCTCAGACCAGTTCCAAATTTTAACGGGAATGGAACAGGATGGCGCTTGGTTCATTCGCTACGAAAAACCTTATACCATCGCAGCGGGAACGTATGATGTCGGCGGCAAGTCTCTCGCCATCTATCCCGGCGGGTTCACTCAAGGAGTGGGGCCGTCTACTACACAGGCACTCCAGACCGTGGACATCGTGGGAATGCAGGCAGGTCGTAGTCTCCGTTTCGGGGCCAGCACGACCGCCGCCAACCCGATATTCGCAATGGCGATTGGCTCAGACGGGAACGTGCAAACGTACAATCGGCTCGGGATTGCGGCTTCAACCGCCGACGGTGCCGGAATACGCATCAATGCCGGTGTTGACGTAGCCGCCGGGAGTGCAGCTGACGGTGACGTGTGGTGCACAGCAACCGACTTTAAGTGCAAGGTAGGCGGCGTGGTCAAAACATTTACCCTTACTTAACACATGACGCGAACGAACGGAGATGCGCGAGCAACGAAGGCCGCGCTGGATTTTATTGGGAACTCGCTGTCAAAGTTGGAGAAGCTGAAACCAGCCGCGTACAACGCGCTGATGCTGCGGATTCTAATGGCGTCGGAGGCTTACAAGCCACTGGTCAAGGCCATTGACGATACTGAGCGCCAAATCGTCGACCGCTACCTACTGCTGGCGGGGAACGAGGCCAAGTACAACGAGAACGGTTCGATCTTTTTCGGAGGGCGGCTGGATCGGGAATTCATGCGCGAGCAGGCGGCACTATTGGATGCTCCGGTGGAGGACGAACCTCGCCGCCGTCCGTTCACGTTGGCTGATTTCGACGCTGTGGGGATCGCGGTTCCGCAAATCATACAATCGCAATTTGGCATACTGCTGACAAGGCCCGATGTTGACCCTGACGTATTACCGCCAGTATCTTTAGACACTTAGTTTCCCGCCATTTTTCACAGGAGTAGAGAAGCAATGGCAAAGGCCAAACAAACCACAGGGACTCCGACAAGGGCGGGAGCCAACGAAAAACCACCTCTTTCCGACAAGATCAATTCGATCAAAGGATCGAGAGGTGATTCTGTTTTTGAGTTCACGCCGAATATCGAAACAGGAATCATCACGGCACGACTTTCACTTTCGAACGGTGATTCAATTGGGGCGCAGGGCGCAACGAGAGAAGAAGCTGTTGACAATCTCGAAATGCGCCTGGGGGATTTCCCGAAATGATGAAGCAATACTTCTTGGTTCCTCTCGCTGCGTTGCTGGTTTTTCTCGTAACCGGCGCGTGGATGAACGGAATGATTCCTGACCTTTTCCCGAACCTGCGTCTCAAGATGTTGGGGAACGGATTCAAGATCAGGAACCTGCGACACAAACCCCGCTCTTTTAAGCAAGTTATGATGTTGGCAATGAACGTAGGTTTTATCTCGACTACCTACGCTACTGTCATCAGGGCCGATGGAAGAGTCGAAGATTTAGGAATGATTTCTCGCCGCGTTGTAACCAACGTTGGTGCTAATGCTGTTGCTTCGGCATTCAATGGAGCTTTCACACTTTCTGATTTCGATTTCCACGGATCAGGAACCGGCATAACGGCTGAAGCCGTTGGTGACACTGCTCTGGTTACAGAGGTTGCAACTCGCGCAACAGGTACAGCCTCAAATCCTACCGCGCCAACGTACCGCTCAGTTGGAACAGTCACTTATGCGGCATCGTTTGCCATTACTGAACATGGTTTATTCAGCGCAAGTACCTCTGGAACGCTGTTTGATCGTTCCGTGTTCGCTGCAATAAATGTGGCGAATGGCGACTCGATCCAATTTACGTATACACTCACCGTCTCCTCGGGCGGTTAAGTTTGACAGCAGGAGGATTTCCCTTCCTTCTTGCCCGTAGAATAAGCCCCCGTTTGTCTATTGATAGGCGGGGGTTTTCACGAATCTTTTGGAGTAGTCATTAAATGGCTCTCTCATATGGTGCAGCGACCGCGTTAACATGGACTCCCGCCTCAGTAGCGACGGGAGTCTACGATGCGAGTCTAGCGGTCGATAACTCCGTCAACCTTTACGAAGATATTATTGTCGGCGGTTTCATCACTACCGGCACTACGCCGACAACCGCTAGGAGAATTCAGATATTCCTCTACGCCTCGTGGGATGGCGTCAATTACTCTGCTGGATTAGCTGGCACGGACGGTGATGCTCCTGATGCGGGCGAGACGGGAAACCTCATTGGCCCGATCTGGGTGATGGATACCGATGCAACATCGAACCACCAATACGAATGGGGGCCGGTATCAATCGGCGCGATCATCGGGTGCGTCCCTCAGAAGTGGGGGTTGTGCCTGTTGCACGACACGGCGGTTGCTCTGAACGCGACCGCTGGACTACACGAGGCGAAGTATCAGGGCATCAAGTACTAATATGGCACTCTCTTACAGTGCGGCCAAGACCATAACACACACACCGCTATTGCTGGCGACTGCCACTTATGATGCAAGTGCGGCGGTGGATAACACCATTGATCTATACGAGGACGTTCTGCTGGGTGGC
>JACCUI010000283.1 GCA_013811945.1 Pyrinomonadaceae bacterium
CGAAGCAGTCGTCGAAAACCTGGACATTAAGCGTCAGCTCTACCAGCGAGTTGAACAACACAGACGGCCGGGTTCAATCGTTGCTTCAAATACCAGCGGTATTCCAATCCGCCTCCTTGCCGAAGGTTGTACGGACGATTTCCGCGCCCACTTTCTCGGCGTCCACTTTTTCAACCCGCCGCGTTACCTGCATCTGGTCGAACTGATTAGGACCGAATGGACCAAACCGGAAATCTCGTGCTTTCTGTTTGGCTTTCTCGATCAACGTCTGGGCAAAGGCGTGGTGCCGGCGAAGGACCGTCCTAATTTCATCGCCAATCGCATCGGCACCTTCGGGGCTTTGCTCACCATCAAGACGATGCTCGAGGATGGCTACTCGATTGAGGAAGTCGACAAGTTGACCGGACCCGCCGTGGGGCGTCCCAAGACGGCGACTTTCCGAACTTTTGATCTCGTCGGCCTCGACGTCTTTTCTCACGTCATCAAGAACCTTTACGAAGCCCTTCCTGATGATGACCAACGCGAGATGTTTGTCGCGCCGGAGTTTTTAAACCAGATGCTGAAGCGCGGGATTCTCGGCAATAAGACCAAGGGCGGCTTTTACAAGAAGCAGAAAGGCGAAGGCGACAAACAGGAAATATGGACTTTGGAAACCGCTTCGCTCGAGTATCGGCCATCGCAGAAGGTCAAACTCCCGGCGTTGGAGATGACGAAGAACATCGAGGAGACGCGGGAGCGGATCAAGACCCTTGTTTGGAGTAAGGATCGCGCCGGCGCATTTCTGTGGAAGACACTGTCTGGAACGTTGCGCTACGCAGCCACCCGCATTCCGGAGATCGCCGACACGGTTGTTGAAGTCGATCGAGGGATGCGATGGGGTTTCAACTGGGAGCTGGGGCCGTTTGAAGTTTGGGACGCGATCGGACTGGAGAAGTCCACCGCGCGAATGAAGGCCGAGGGTCAGGCCGTACCGGCGAACGTTGAGTCCATGCTCGCCGCCGGCGCCAGTTCGTTTTACAAGGAAGAGAACGGCCAGCAGTCCTATTTCGACTTTGCCTCAAAGCATTACCTGCCCCTCGCCGATCCTCCGGGCGTGATCATCTTGAAGTCTCTAAAAGAACGCAGTGCGGTTATTAAGAAGAATTCGGGCGCTTCATTGATTGATATCGGCGACGGCGTCGCCTGTCTCGAGTTTCATTCGAAGATGAACGCCATAGGCGGCGACACGCTGCAGATGGTCAAACAGTCCCTCGCGGAAGTGGAAAAGAATTTCGTCGGGCTGGTGGTGGGCAATCAGGGCGCGAACTTCTGCGTGGGCGCAAACCTGATGCTGATGCTGATGGAAGCGCAGGAAGAGAATTGGGAAGAGTTGGACTTGATGGGACGAGTCTTCCAGAGCTCGACCATGAGTTTGCGGTATTCGCCGAAGCCGGTGGTAGTGGCGCCTTTCAACCTCGTCTTTGGCGGGGGCTGCGAGATGGTGCTACATGCCGACCGGGTGCGGGCCGCGGCGGAAACTTACATTGGACTGGTGGAAGTTGGGGTCGGAATCATTCCGGCGGGCGGTGGGACGAAAGAGATGCTGGTAAGGGTTCTCGACTCGATTCCGAAAAATGTGGACGATGCGGATCCATTCCCATTTGTGAAGCGGGCGTTTGAGACAATCGCGCTCGCTAAAGTTGCAACTTCGGCGCAAGAAGCTCGCACTTACGGCTTCCTCGGAGTTGACGATGCCATTTCCATGAATAGTGATCGCCTTATTGCCGATGCGAAGCAGGAAGTCCTCGCCCTCGCGGCCACCGGTTACGTGCAGCCGCAACAGCGCACAGACATTCTTGCCTTGGGAATGCCCGCGTTGGCTACGCTGAAGCTGGGTATTCATCAGATGAAGCGCGGCGGCTATATTTCGGATCACGATGCCTTGATCGGAGAGAAACTGGCGCGCATTCTTACAGGAGGGGATTTAAACCATCCCACTCAAGTCTCCGAGCAATACCTTCTCGATCTTGAGCGAGAAGCATTTCTCTCACTCGTGGGCGAACGCAAGACACAGGAGCGGATTGGGCATATGTTGAAGACAGGAAAACCGCTCCGGAACTAGTTGTTTGTCGATCAAGGGTTTAAGCAAAAAGAAACGATCCACGAAATGACGCTAATCAGCACAAAGGAATTTTAGTAAAGTTTCGTGTGAATTCGCGGATCGTTTGCTGAAACGTTAGATTCAGCACTGACCTTGGACGTTAGGACCTTGGACATTGGATTAAAGTTATGAGAGACGCAGTAATCGTATCAGCAGTGCGCACGGCGGTTGGTAAAGCACCCAGGGGCACGTTGAGAGACACACGCCCGGATGAAATGGGAGCCGCTGTAATTAAGGAAGCCATGGCCCGAGTTCCCGGCCTCGACATGGAGGAAATTGAAGACGTAATCATGGGTTGCGCCATGCCTGAAGCGGAGCAGGGGATGAATGTAGCTCGCGCGGCGGCGATTCGCGCCGGTCTCCCGGTGGGAACCAGCGCCATGACGATTAATCGCTTCTGCTCTTCCGGGTTGCAGTCGATCGCCATTGCCTCCGATAAGATCCGCACCGGTGGCGCCGAAGTGGCCATCGCAGGCGGCCTCGAAACGATGTCGATGATCCCGATGGGCGGGCACATCATTCGTCCCAATCCTTATCTCGTTGAACACTATCCGGATTTCTATCTGAACATGGGTCTGGCAACCGAAAACGTGGCGCGCAAGTACAACGTCACTCGCGAGGAACAGGACGCATTTGCTTTACGTTCGCATCAGCGGGCTGCCGCCGCACTCGAGGCTGATAAGTTTAAGGACGAAACCGTACCCATGACTGTCTCTTTCGAAGAACTTGGTGAGCAGGGACGAAAGCAACGACGCGAAGTTGTCTTCGATAAAGACGAAGGTGTCAGGCGTGACGGCAGCTTGGAAGCTCTTGCCAAGTTGAAGCCGGCATTCCATGTCAAAGGAACCATCACCGCGGGCAATGCTTCCCAGATGTCTGATGGCGCGGCTGCGGCCGTGGTCATGAGTGATGATCGCGCTCAGAGTCTGGGCCTGAAACCGATGGCCCGCTTTGTTGCCTATGCAACTGCCGGCTGTCCGCCTGAGGAGATGGGCATCGGACCGGTATTCGCTATCCCGAAAGTACTAAAACTCGCGGGGCTGACCCTAGATCAGATTGACGTGATCGAGTTGAATGAGGCTTTTGCCGCACAGTCTCTCGCGGTAATTAAAACGCTGGGTCTCGACATCGAGAAAGTAAACGTCAACGGGGGTGCAATTGCCCTGGGTCATCCGCTCGGGTGCACCGGAGCAAAACTGACTGCGTCGATTCTCCGCGAGCTGGAACGCCGCAACGGGCGTTATGGCATGGTCACGATGTGTGTTGGCGGCGGCATGGGCGCGGCGGGAATTTTTGAAAGACTGGCGTAAGAGTCCTGGAGCTACATACCCATTCAGGTACATGTATAAGAAGTCGACTAAGTACGCTGCGAGACATCCGGAAGTTGTGAAACGGGCTGCCGGCTTTCCACAAACCGACCAATTGGTTCAGCAACGTCGCAAGGCAACGCCTGGTAATCCCATTGTTCCGACCACTGAATCATGCATTTACTGTGGAAGGCAACTACCCAAGCGAGTGCGCGCGTTGCAGGACCAAATAAGAGAGATTAATGGCGAGCTTCAGTTTGTTCGAAGTCTGCTGACCATAAGCCAACAGAGGAAGCTATTGGATTTTCATAAATACTTCACCACCAAAAGACCTCTCAGGCTCGAAAACGTCGACGAAAGAGACGCAAACCCAAATTATGACCGCCGCAGAAGTGTTTGAATCTATAACCGGCAGCGGTAGTAGTGACTTTGCTACTCTCGTGAGCATTTTGAGTCGCCGCGGTGCGTGGTGCCTGATTGGCGGGCTCGCGGTAAATTGTTACGTCGAGCCTGTCTACACGCTTGACGCCGACGTTGTCGTAATCGCTCCAGAATTGCCCGTGATCAAAGATGAATTGATCAAAGTGGGATTCTCAGTCGAAGAGTTTCCTCATTCTCTAAATGCAAGGATGGCAAAAAGCGATCTACGTATTCAGTTTAGTCTCGACCTTCGTTACCAGGATTTCGTGAACGATACGACAATCCGGGAAGTTCTAGGCCAGCATGTTCCAGTTGCTTCATTGGCAAATGTAGTTCGTGGAAAAATTTGGGCCTGGAGCGATGAAAGACGCAGGGTTAGCAAGCGCAAGAAAGACGAACTCGACTTGGTACGAATTTTGGAAACCTACCCTGAATTATCGGATTTCATGCCGGATGAGATTAGCAGGCAGTTGGAATAGAATTGATTTAGGTCCCATGTGAAAGGATAAGAATATGTCAGCCGTAGTTGAAGAGAAAAAGCTAGTCAAGGGTGGCGCTTTCTTGATCGAGGAGCTCACCCCTCAGGAAGTCTTCACCCCTGAAGACTTCAATGAAGAGCACCGAATGATTGCCGAAACGACGCGGCAGTTTATCGACAACGAAGTCGTTCCCCACACCGCTCAACTCGAGAAACACGATTGGAAACTATCGCGCGAGCTCATTAAGAAAGCGGCTGACCTTGGCCTAATTGGTGCAAGTATTCCGGAAGAGTACGGAGGGCTGGGTCTCGATCAGACCAGCGGCGCACTCATCGGGGAAAACATCGGCCGCTCGGCCTCGTTTGCCACCACCCTCGGAGCGGAAAGCGGTATTGGGCTCCTCCCACTCGTCTACTTCGGCACCGACGCAGCGAAAGAAAAGTATCTGGCGAAGATAGCCGCGGGGGAATTAGTCACAGCCTATGCTCTCACGGAGGCGGGTTCGGGTTCCGACGCCATGGCCGCGAAAGCGACCGCGCGTCTAAGTGAGGACGGCACACACTACGTCATCAATGGCGAGAAGATGTGGATTACCAACGGTGGCTTTGCCGATATCTTCGTCGTTTTTGCCAAAGTTGACGGCGATAAGTTCAGCGCATTTATCGTGGAGAGACAGACTGGCCTCACGTCGGGCGCGGAAGAGCACAAGATGGGAATCAAAGGCTCTAGCACAACCGCTCTGGTCCTTTCCAATGTCAGGACACCGGTCGAGAACCTTCTCGGCGAAGTTGGCAAGGGTCATAAGATCGCCTTCAACATCTTGAACATCGGCCGCTTCAAACTCGGCGCCATGTGTGTAGGCGGCATGAAGCTCATGGTGCAGGAGTCGCTCCGCTATGCCAACGAGCGGCACCAGTTTGGTAAATCCATTTCCTCGTTCGGCGCCATCAAGGCGAAACTTGCCGAGCAGTGCATTCGCACCTGGGTTGGCGAGGCAATGACCTACCGCACACTCGGGATGATCGAGGCCGGTATTGGCGCGGTGGACAATAAAGACATGGACGCTCGGCTGCGGGCCATTGAGGAGTATGCGTCGGAGTGTTCGATCATCAAGGTTGCGCTTTCGGAATACTGCGACTTTGTGGCCGACGAGATGGTCCAGATCTTCGGCGGTTATGGCTACTCAGCTGACTATCCGGCTGAGCGTGCTTACCGCGATTCGCGCATCAATCGCATCTTCGAAGGTACGAACGAGATCAACCGCCTCTTGATTCCAGGTCGTCTAATGAAGAGTGCGCTGAGCGGCAACCTGCCCTTGCTGCCGGCAGCGCAGGCGCTGATGGACGAAATACTTTCTCCTCAGATGTCGGGGCTCGACGATGACGAGCAGGTATTGGCGGCTGAGCAGAAGCTGACTCAGAACGCCAAAAAGGTGGCGCTGATGACGCTTGGCACCGCAGCGCAAAAGTACATGACAAAGTTGGCGGACCAGCAGGAAGTCCTGATGGGTATTGCAGACATCATCCTGGACACCTACGCGATGGAGTCGGCCATTCTGCGTACGCAAAAGCTTGCTGCCTCCCAGGGTGAAGAGGCTGCAGCCAGGTACATCGACATCACCCGTGTCTTCTGCAACGACGCTGTCGAACGCATCGAAGCGCGGGCCAAGAACACCCTGGCGGCAATGTCTGAAGGCGATGAGCTGCGCACCCTCCTTGCTGCTTTGCGCCGCTTTACCAAGCTGACACCCATGAATACAGTGGTGGCGCGCCAGCGCATCGCGGACGTTGTGATTCTGGCGAACAAGTACGTGTACTAGAATTTGAGATCTCAGATTTCAGATCTGAGATCTCTGATTTCATACAATTTCATATCTCCAGATTTGAGATCTCGGATTCTCTCTGATCAAATTGAGAGCAGAGAGTATATCTCGCCAACTGCGCGGATGGTGCTCTTCACTACAGAATTCTGACATTCGAGGTCAGCGGTATCTAACCGACAAGACCAGGCACGCCACAAAAGAAGCGCGCGAGCGAGAAGAGTTCCTGAAAGAATTGGAGGAGATCAAGGCTCGTCGAGGTTAGGTATTTACGGAGTGGCGCAGTATTTGAGATCTCAGATCTCAGATCTCCAATCAAAAGCGGAAAGCATTCGGCAACCGGCAATCACTTGATGCGCATCGTCCCCATCTCGCTTCCCACCCCCTTCTACATCGGTCCCGTGAACGTATATCTGATCGCCGAAGATCCCCTGACCTTGATCGATACCGGTCCAAAAACAAAGGAAGCCAATGGGGCTCTGCGTGAAGGACTCAGACATGAGCGCGTCCGCGTTTCTGACATTCGCCGCATTGTCCTGACGCATGCACATGAAGACCACTGTGGCTTGGCACGCTCGCTGCGCGATGAAGCGAAAGATGCGGAAGTGCTGGTACACAACTGGGAAACGGGGCATCGCATGGGCCGCCTTGAAGACGCTATGCACCGAGATCTACTCGCGCGCGCCGGCGTGCCCGATAGCGAGATCGAAGCGATGCGGAGGATGTACGAGGGGATGCGCCGCTATGCCGACTCCTTTGAGGATCACGAGTACGGCGAGTTGCGCGACGAAGCCGAACTGGAGTTTACCAATGGCGCATTGCGAATCATTCACACCCCAGGTCACACTCCGGGTTCTTGTTCCTTTGTGCGCGAAGCGGATCGGACGGTGATTGCCGGCGACTGCGTGCTGAAGCGCATTACCCCCAATCCCGTTCTCTCCCCAGATCCCATCGATCCTTCAAAACGTTTTCCCTCGCTCGCTGAATACCTCGTAAGCCTGGCGCGCTTGCGCACCTTCGCTCCGACTCTCGTACTTGGCGGCCACGGTGCGCCGGTGAATGACTACGAAGAGCTTTTCAATCGCTACCTGCGCGCAATACGCGAGCGGCAGGCCGAAGTAATTCGTCTCGTCCCCAAAGCCGGAACCTCCGCCTGGGATGTGTCGCGGGCTATGTTTCCGGAAACCGACGACGTACATCGTTTTCTCGCTGTATCGGAAGCTGTAGCCCATCTCGATCTCGCTCATTCGGAAGGCAAGCTCGCAGTCGAGATGAGCAGTGGGAAAGAGGTTTACCGGCAGCTTTCCGCTGGCTAGGAGGCAGTTCGAGATCAACTTCGGCCCCAGTTTTGAAAGAAATTGTTTACCTTAGCGAGATAATCTTGCTATTGATATAAGCGCAGTAGCTTGAAAGAATTCCGGTGATTAATCCCCATCATCTTGTGTACTTGCGACTGCAAGGATGCTCGTATGAAATATACAATCATAAGCTTGGTGATCTTCATCTTAGGAATATCACAAGCCGTCAAGACACAAACCAAGTATTTCGGTAGGTTGCAAAGCGACTCAACGGCCGACAAATCCTATTTGAGTATTAATGTTTCTATCGAAGAAAGAAAGAAATCATCTCCTCGGCTATCAAGCGCTCAAGCCTACGTAGGCAAGGTATCTTGGGAGCCTGCTCGAAGAGAAATGCAGGTAATGCTGATAGAACCGATCAATAGTTCATCGTATCTTGTTTGCCGATGCCACGTTGTTGTCGCACTTGCGCTTTCTGATCCATGACCTGCTAAAGGGGCTCGCACCGCGAGCTTAGCGAGCGGGGCAGTAGCCCCACTTTAAGGAGGTTCGGCAAAACCGTGGATGGCTGGGGTGGCTGTTCGAGCCGTCTGCAGAGTCTGGGGTGGCTTGGGGAGTTCTTCCTAACAGTCGGGCAACTGCCCCGAAGAGTTACTCAAATCGGCCCCACATTTTTGGAAACAATCCCGTCTGCGATGGCAGCCGATTCTGTACTTTGAATTATGAAAAACCAATCAATCAAATTACTATGCGCCGCATTCGCAGTTGTCTTGTCATCCAGTGTTCACGCCGTAGCGCAATCACAATACAGTTGGCTTGATGACAAGCCGTTGCCGAGTTGGAGCGAGCGAAGCCGGGAGATCCTGCAAACCAAAAAAATAGCGCAATCCGAATTGGCGCGATGCCGCACCGTCATTCGTCCGGCGACGCTTCCGGTTGATCGTCTTTTGACAAAGTACAATTGGACGCTCGTCGGCGACGCGCAGGTTTTTGGCAAGACCATTGCCGTTACCGTCGCCCAGGGATTTGACGGAATGTGCCGCCCGCTCGGATTTCAAGCTCTTGTGTTTGTAGGAAACCTTGTGGCGGGAACATTATCGCCAGGACCGATGGACTCGCGCACCGACGGTTCGCTGATAAACGTCAAACTGCTCTCGGAAACGAGTCTCGTCGCCGATTACATTCGTTATAAAGGAACGGACGCGCTGTGCTGCCCGTCGAAAATAAACAGAGTTACGTTCAAAATCGAACGAGACGGACGAAACTGGCTTTTGAAGCCGGATTTTATAACAGAAGCCGCTTACAGTATCAGCGCAGCTAAGGAAACTTCGGATGCGGCGGCTTTGACCGAAACAGTTTGGCGTTGGGAGAGTTTGCAAACTCCGGTTGAAAAAATAACCGTTCCAAATCCCGCCAATTACACGCTCGAGTTAACCGCCGACGGAAAGGCGCGAATTTTAGCCGACTGCAATCGCGGTAACGGGACTTATAAACTTGACGGACAATCGCTCAGGTTTTCCGCCTTCGCCACGACGCGCATGGCTTGTGCGCCGGGTTCGCTGGATAGCCGTTTTCTGCAAAGCCTCGACGCGGCGCGAATTTACAAAATCGAAGGCGATGCTTTGTATATTGACCTTGTTGCCGATTCCGGCACGATGAAATTCGTCACAGCTAATGGTTAGATTCGAAACGAGAAGGTAAAATCAAAATAGAAAAGCAATCGAATACGGTAATGCTTACGTTTATGTCTTTAATAGCCGTAAGCGGTTGGTTTGCGTTGGGACTGCAATTTTACCTCGTGCTCGTCAATCCAGATCTCGGTGGCTTAACGCCTGTCCAAAGAACGGTCAAGTTTTTTAGCTACTTCACAATTTTGTCGAACTTGCTTGTCACGCTGAGTCTAACGATTTGTTTGCTGATGCCGCAATCCGGTTTGCGCAAGTTTTTTTCACGACCGACCGTAAAATCAGCTATCGCGGCTTATATTACGATAGTTGGAATTGTGTATAGTTTGGTGCTGCGCCAACTGTGGAAGCCCGAAGATTTTCAATTGGTTGCCGATGTGATGCTCCACGATGGTATTCCGATAATGTATGTTTTGTATTGGTTTATCTTTGTGCCGAAAGGCGAACTGAACTGGAAAACTCCAATCTCGTGGCTGATTTTTCCTTTGATTTACCTGCCATACACTTTGATTCGCGGTGCTGTGTCCAACCAATATCCGTACCCCTTTGTTGATGTCAGCCAGCATGGATTTCCCACTGTGTTGTTTAATAGCGTGATGCTGCTTGTCGGGTTCTTTGTGATGGGCGAAATCTTTGTGGGAATTGATAAATTGATGAGCCAAACTTCAATTCAGAACGCCAGTTGACAGAGGCAGCAGGTGCGACTTCTGTTCTCACACGACGAGATGGGAAGGGGGAGATGGAGTGACGCGGGAAGGTCGACATAAGGAAAGATACTCCGAATAGAACTGATTTGGCCGACGTCTCCCCGTCTCCGTTTCACCCCGTCTATTCGTCTCCTCGCCTCACCATCTCCTCGTCATTTTGGGAACTAAAGGCCACTTGCCGCGTGTAAGCGGCTAAAATCTTTCCGGAGGATTGCGTTCATGACAATTAGAAGCGTGTTTTCTCTCGTGATCTCCCTATTCTTAGCAGCTTGTGTCGCGTTAGCTCAGCAGACTCCCCCTGCACCCGTGGCGCCGCCCGCGCCAGCCGAGCCTTTTGGCCAGTCGTTTTCCATGTTCATTGGCGGCGGCAGTTTGCTCGGCGTTCATGCGGAGGACATTATCAAGGAGAATATGGGTCGCTACGGTCTGCGCGAAGCGCGAGGTGTGGGTATCACAAGCGTCGTTAAAGACAGCCCGGCTGAAAAGGCCGGCCTGAAGAAGGACGATGTGATTCTGCGATTCGACGGCGAGAGCGTCACCAGTACACGGAAATTGACCCGGCTGGTATCGGAAGTTGCTCCAGACCAGACAGTTCGACTCGGGCTCAGCCGGGGAGCCGCGGAACAGGAAGTTGCCGTGACGATCGGCAAACGCAAGGACTCCATGGACGCGCTGAATAACTTGCAGGGATTGGGTGGCAAGCTGGAAGGACTAGAGGGCCTGGTGCCCCCGGAAGCGAGGGTCTGGAAGTGGGAAGGACCCGACTCAGGCAACGACGGTTTCGCGTTTGCCTTCGGCAACAATCGACGCATCGGCGTCAGCACGACGCAGTTGACGAAACAACTTGCTGAATTCTTTGGCGTTGCGGATGGAAAAGGAGTGCTGGTGGCTTCTGTCGGAGATGACAGTCCGGCCGCCAAAGCCGGAATCAGAGCGGGAGACGTAATTACCGCAGTGGATGGCGAGAAGATTGAAGACACCGGCGATCTTACACGCGCGCTCGGCAAGAAGAAGGAAGGTGACGTTACGCTCACAATCGTTCGGGACAAGAATCAGCGCAGCATCACTGTCACTCCCAAAGCGGCCAGTCCGTCCACAGGTCCTCCGGGAACGGCCCCGCAAGTAGGGCGTCGAGTGATTATTCCGCGCATCAACCTGCCGACAATTCCGCCTATCAACATAATGATTCCGCGCATTGATCTCCCTACGATCCCTGAAATTCACGTCAATATTGAGGGAGTGCCCAGAGGGCGCAGAAAAACGATCTCGCCACCCATCTAGATCGAACGCAGCAGGTCGATCTGTCAGAACCGCGAGCGGTAGCGACCGGGTTGTATACTCCATGTTGAGACCGGGTCGCTACCGCTTCCCGTTCTGACAAGCACCTAAGGCTGGCTCAGTTTCTTCTTACCTTCAACTGCATCGTTGTAAGTGGTTCCGCGCGCATCACAAATCTTGATCGCCTCGTCAAAATCTTTCGCGGCCTCGCCCGCGTTGTCCATGAAAGAGTGGATCCGGCCCATCGCTTCGTGAGCACGGCAGAGGAGTGGACGGTTCGATTCAGCTGAGGCAGCCTGCACGGCAAAGCGATAGTTCCCGAGGGCACGATTCAATCGCTCTGCCTGAACGTTCTCGTCCGTCGCATCGGCCGCGGCCAGACTGGCGGTTTGCGCCAGGGCGAAAAAGATGCGCGGCTCGCGGGGATAGTCAGTCAACAACTCCTTCAGACGCGTCTCCGCATTGGGGTAGTCCTTCAGACGAAGGACGTCTTCGATCTCCGAAAGCTTCTTGACGAGCGACGCAGCTCTTGCGGCCCCGGCCTCGGAATATACCACCGGAGCTTCCGCCTCAGCTTTTCTCGCTGCGAGTCGCGCTTCTCGGGCTGCCCGCGCGCGCTCACGGGCCTCAACATTCTCAGTGAGGCGCTTACTTTCGCGAACCGGATCGAAAGAAGTGATCATGTCCACGAAAAAGTTGGCCACATCAAAACCGCTGCTCTCGATACCTTTCAACTGAGCGGCAAAAAAGAAAGCGAGCAGTGCGCCATGCTCATAGTCGGCGGCGAGCTTGGCCACGGCGTCGTCCTGAACAGCGCTCACCGCAGCGCGAGTTTCCTGGACGATTGCAGCGCGCGACGCCTCGTCCTGGGCCCGATCCAGTTTGCCGCGAACTTCGCGGCCAAGAGTCTCAAGCCTTCTTAATTCCTCAAACCTCGCGTCGGCCGCAGCGACGAGGGACCGCGAGACTACGATAAATATATCGGGTGTGACTGTGGCACCTGTTTTCTCGCGCTCGCTGATGATCTGTTTGATTTGGTCTCGCCGACCGGCGATCTCCCGGTTGAATCGCAACATCAGCGGGTCAATTACATACTGAAGATAGGCCCGCCTCAATTCTGAGGATACCGGATCCGTTCCTTCGGGAACGATGGCGTAATACTCATCGCCAATTACGCGGAAGTTAATCGCTCCCGGCGCTGCCAGAAGATCCGGCACGATAAAAAATCGCCGCACATGCTCGCGCATCCTGTAGGTCCGGGCAGGGTTCTTCTTCTTTCCGCTCGCCGGGGCCTTCACAAGCACGCGCTCAGACGAAGTCGTGATCGGCCGCGTGTGCAGATAGGTGAGTACCGAGCGAATCAGTTCCGCTGCCGGCGGTTTTAGCCGGTCACCTTCGGCCTGGTAGGCGCGTGTGTATGAAACGAGCCGTTCATCTATTCCGGAGCGGCGATAAAACTCTTGCACGAGGGGCGCGAAGTCGAGCACTTCCAATATTCCGCCGGGAAGGTCATCGGATCTTTCAGGTGCGTCAAGCGTGGGTGGTGGACCGAGGGCGAGGGCGAGGGAAACATAACGTGCTGCCTGATCGGCGGCGGTGGCGGGCGCAGGGAGTTTGGTGCGTTCATAAAAGGCATTCAGCCGGCTGCGAAGATCCGGATCGAGGGTCGCGAGGCCCTTTCTTACCTGACTGCGGAAAGCTGACGGCTGTCTGCCATTCGCGACCGGATCGAAGCCCGCGGCCTCGAGGGCAGCCATCACGATGATCAGTCTCGGTTCAGCCTGAAACTCTACCCCATACTCAGCCAGATCGAAGCCCGCGGCTGGTCGCTGAGGCTGTGGTCCCGACGGGCGGGAAGCCGGAGTGGGAGTTGATGTCACCCCCACAGATCGGGTAGGAGGCGGTGTGGTCTGCGAATAGGCGATACCGCTCGCCACTAACGTTGTGGTAAAGGTGATAACGACAGTAAGTATTAAAGCTAAGTATTCCTTCATATAACTAAGAGTTTTCAACCACGACCCCAACGAGAATTTAAGGCTTGGAAACAATAGGGAGATGCGATTGCCGAGCCCACAGATGCCAGAGCCATTCCCAACCCAACCTGCAAATTTGCTCACCTTGAATGGTCTACCGTTCTAAGGCGACTCTTGCCTTCGCTTACGATGCTGGCGCAACAGCCACAATGTTAATGGATATGCCAGAAGGGAACAAATTATCGAAAGCATACTGGCACCCAGGGCGAAGGGCTCGACCACGTACCAACTGTGGACAACCACCTGGTGGTAATAGTTACTGCTAAAGAGGCGAGGATTCTTTATTAACTCAACTCCCTCAGCAGGGATGCTCACAGGGCGTCCGAGCACAAAGGCCCCGAGCGCGTATGACACCACAATAATCGGCACCATGGTCAGGAACGGATTATTGAGAAAAGTTCCTGCGTAGATGGCGATCTTATTGAAGCGGAACAGGAACGCGACCAGGGTAGCGGCAATCGTGTGCAGCCCGAGGAAAGGAGAGAAGGCGATGAAAACACCGATCGAAAAAGCAAGTGCTGTGCGCTCGGGTGGATCGTCGATAGCGAGCAGACGGCGAAGCGTGGCGGGAAACATAAAAAGTTTCGAGTCTCGAGTTGCAACGGTCAAACCCGAAATTCGGAACCCGAAACTCGGAACTCTTATTTGAAGCTATTCAAAGCCTCAGCTTCGTTATCGTAGGCGTCGAACACGGTCAGGAGTTTGGTGATCACAAGTAGATCCTGGATCTTATCGGTGAGGTTCAATAACTTAACCTGGCCACCCTGGCGACTGATTGTGGTGTAATTCGCGATCAGTTCGCCGATGCCGCTCGAATCCATGTACTTAACGCCCCCCAGATTGAGCAAAACCTTTTTCTTCCCCTCCTCGGCCAGCCGGCGCGTCGTATCGCGCAAAGCTATGCTGCCTTCACCCATTCTCACGGGCCCGTTCAAGTCGAGGATGGTGACGTCCCCTGCTTGTCGTTCCTTCAACTCAAGCTCTGCCATGACTCAAATCTCCATTAACCGCCAGTAGATTCTGAAATGCTGATCGAGATCTCATTAGACCCAATTATTTGAATCCGTTGAGGGCTTCGGACTCGCTCTCGTATACGTCAAAGACTGTGAGTAGTTTCGTAATAGTCAGCAGGTCCTGGAGTTTTTGGGTGAGGTTGAGCAGCTTCAATTGGCCACCATCTTTTTCGATAGCCGTGTAGCTGGAAACCAGTTCGCCGATGCCACTCGAATCGATGTAACCTACGCCCGCGAGGTTCAACAAGATCTTCTTCTTGCCTTCCTCGAGCATGCGACGGATTGCCGTTCGCAGAGCCACGCTGCCTTCGCCTATAGTTATTTTTCCCTTCATATCAAGAACGGTCACATCTCCGGCTTGACGTTCGGCAATGTTCAACTCAGCCATGTTACGGGATCTCCTTATATCGGATTAGCTCGTCTCTTGATCATGCGCACCGTGGTGCCACCGTCAGGGGAACTCGACCAATCGACTTCGTCAAAGAAGTTCCGCATAAAAAAGATACCGCGCCCGGAACTCTTTAGAATGTTTTCTTCTTTGGTCGGATCTGAAATGGTGTCTGGATTGAACCCTGGTCCCTGGTCGTGAACGCTGATTTCAAGAGAATCGAGGGAACACTTTACATTGATCTCGACGAGTTTTGTTTCGTCGAGCTTGTTTCCGTGAATCACCGCGTTTGCCATGGCCTCGCGGACAGCCATATCGATTCCAAACGCGTCTTCCTCACCAATGCCCGCGCGTGTGACAAGTCCGGCAACTGCGGTGGCAGCTTCATCAATAGCCTCAACACGGCTGGGCAACGCGAGTTCTGTCGTCTCTACAGTCACTGGTGAAAAGCTGGCCTGCCAAGAGCCACTCGACGCTGACCTTGGGGGTGCTGGAACCACAAGAGCTATCGGAAGTCCGAGGATTTAACACGCTGGCCACCCGGATGTCAAGAAAACGCCCGGAAGTGGTCGCGGGACATATTTTGGTGATCTGACAGTGCTCGACCGCACGAGCTGATGGTTGATACTAGCCCCGCACTTAGGAGACGATGTCCAAAACTCTTGAATTCCACAGCCGGGCGTGAATATCCTAATTCGCCCGACCACACAACACTGAGACGAGTTTCCCAAGATGCGAATCTCCTCGCCTTGAAGGGTCACAGCTGAAGGTTGAGTGCTAAGGCATCTGGTAAGATTGGCGCGATGAAAATCACCCCGGCTCGCCGGATAAACGGGCGAGTTCAGCTCCCCGGCGACAAGTCCATCTCACATCGAGCAGCGATTATTGCCGCCCTCGCAAACGGCACATCACGGATCACAAACTATTCTCCGAGCGAGGATTGTGCCGCCACACTTTCCTGTTTACGCAATCTCGGAGTCTCAATTCAATCAGAAGGCGGCAGCGTGATTGTGGGTGGCGCCGGCAAGTCCGGCTTGCGCGTCGCGAACGAGGCGCTCTTTTGCGGCAACAGTGGCTCGACGATGCGGATGCTTGCCGGGGTCCTTGCGGGGCAAGACTTCTCTTCGACTTTGACCGGAGATGATTCCCTAAGCTCGCGTCCCATGCAAAGGATCATCGAGCCTCTGCAGTTGATGGGCGCAGAGATCGGATCGGAAAACGGAAAGCCACCTCTCACGATTAAGGGCCGGAATCCACTGAAACCCATTCGCTACGAGTTGCCGGTCGCCAGTGCCCAGGTGAAGTCGTGTGTGCTGCTGGCTGGGCTCAACGCCCAGGGACGCACCGAAGTAATTGAACGAGAGGAAACGCGTGACCACTCGGAACGAATGCTGAAATGGTTTGACGTGCCGCTGGAATGGAGTGTCGACGGTGCGATTTCGATCGATGGACCACGGACTTTTGCCGCCCGCGACGTTACCGTTCCGGGCGACATCTCATCCGCTGCCTTTCTGATGGCAGCCGCCGCCTTACTGCCGGAATCGAGACTGGACGCCGAGGGTGTTGGACTCAATCCGACTCGCACGATGTTTGTGTCGATGCTGCGCTCCCTGGGAGTGGCTATCGAAGTTACTGATGAGCGGGAAGAATCTTACGAGCCGGTGGGGCGTGTTGGGGTGAAAGGAAAGCTAAGGGCCGACCCTCCGTCTCCGGTGGATTCGACCCTCGTGCGTGGTAATTTGATCGCCCAATTGATTGATGAATTGCCGCTCCTCGCCGTGGTGGGAACACAGATGCCGGGAGGGATCGAGATTCGCGACGCGGCCGAGCTAAGACGCAAGGAGAGCGACCGCATTGACGCCACTGTGAGGAACCTGCGGGCGATGGGAGCGGAAGTCCAAGAGTTTGAAGACGGGCTGGCCGTAAACGGTCGGACGCAATTGCGTGGTGCGATGCTCGACTCTTATGGCGACCATCGCATCGCCATGGCTTTCGCGGTGGCTGCGCTTACTGCCGCAGGTGATTCCGAGATCGCGGGAGCGGAGTGCGTAGGCGTCTCGTTTCCCGATTTTTTCCGGCTCCTGGAATCCCTCGTCGAAAGGTGAGGGTAAGCTTCTGTTGCCATCCAGATTGAGACGTGGTACTGACCTCATCCATAGCGCATCTGAATCCAGGCGGGAACGGCCGGTGGGACAGTAGTGATGAGAAATATGAGAAATGACAAATGGAAGATGCTCTGATCGTCGTCACCGGCTTTATGGGCTCCGGCAAAAGCACCGTGGCGCGCGCCCTCGCGCTCCGGCTCGATTCGCAAATGGTCGATCTTGACGAGGAGATCCTCAAACAAGAAGGACGCTCAGCAAAGCATCTCATTGAGGAACAGGGCGAACCCGCGTTCCGTGAGATCGAAACCCGGGTGCTTCGCGATGTGCTCCATAATAATGCGGCGGGAGTTATCGCACTGGGCGGCGGCGCTTGGACCATGCCCGGAAATCGCGATTTGATCGTTTCAACAGGCTGCAAGAGTGTCTGGCTTGACGCACCATTTAGTCTTTGTTGGAAGAGGATCGTCGCCGGCATCCTGGATGGCAAAGACGGGCGGCCCCTCGCCCGGAACGAACAGGAAGCGCTCACTCTCTACGCCGAGAGGCGGGCCGCTTATGCCTCTGCGGATTTGCATTTGGAAGTAACAGGATACAAGACTGCGGATGACTTGGCGCTGGAAATCGTTAAAGCCTTACTAGAGTGCTGAAAAACAAACACGATCCACAAAATCACACGAAATTGCTGCCTTAATTCGAGTTGCTTCGTGATTTCGTGGATCGTTTTTAGGGTCCATGCTATGGTCCAGAATCGACAGGAGGCCACAGATCAGAGCCGCCACGACGATAAAAGCCTGATCGTGGCCCCGGTGGGTGATGGCCGCCCACTTCTCATCTTCATCGGCCTAAGTTTAATACTCTCAGGGGCCTTCGCCTTATTCCTATCCATAAACCAGCAGTTCCTGCCCCACGACGTGCAGTTCCTGGGAATGACCGCGGAACAACTCTGCGGCATTAACAATTGCCGCGTGGTCCACTTCATGTTCCACGATCGAGTCGCCTTTGGCGGAGCGCTCATCTCGATTGGCGCGCTTTACATGTGGCTCGCGGAATTTCCCCTGCGCCTAGGCCAGGCGTGGGCCTGGTGGCTTTTCGTCCTAAGCGGGGTCTCTGGATTTGGCAGTTTCCTCGCCTACCTGGGGTACGGGTATCTCGACACCTGGCACGGCGTCGGTACCCTCCTCCTCCTACCCCTCTTCATCTTTGGCTTGGCTCGCTCACGATCGCTGCTCCTACCACCGACGGGTCTGCGCTTTCTCGTCCGTCCGGGGATCAACGTCTCCTGGGATCAACCTATGGAATTGGACGAGCCCTCCTGCTGGCCACGGCCGTAGGGATGATTCTTGGCGGTCTGACGGTGTGACTGTCGGCATGACCCGCGTGTTTGTGCCACAGGATCTCGAATTCATGGGTTTGCAGCCGGCTGAGCTAGCGCTCGCCTCGTGCCTTTGATTGCTCACGACCGTGCCGGCTTTGGCGGCGCCATCTGCACTACCGGGATTACGGTCTTCTTCTGTGTCTGGTGCGCGCGCGCTTCGCGAAGTCTCTGGGAGGTGCTTTGTTTCTCGGGCCTGGTGGGTTTTGCTGCAGCTATAGGGGTTCATCCAGTAGTGGGCTACACGAACCTGTTTCACCTGGCTCCGGCTATCCTGGGAGCGATTATTTTTGTCCTCGGTCTGGCTCTTTGTTACCCGGCAATGCACCTGCGGGCGGAGCGCGGGAGAAACAGATCGGAGGCTGAGTAGTCTTTTGAATAATCGGTGATAACAGCGGAAATGGGTAAAAGGGGTAATTGGGAAAGAGTCATTTCTTACCTGGCACCCCTTTTCCGAATTCACCATTTCCATTTTCCTTCCCTGCCTCATGCTATGATTTCTTGAAGTTAAGTTCTACCCTCTCGATGAATCAATAAATGCTGTATCTCTCGCAAGTATTGAGTCGCCCTATACGCGACCTTGAAGGCGACAGTGTGGCTATCGTTAAAGACGTGATCGTCCGGCTTGGTGAGGAAGATCATCCCGCTTTGATAGGCGTGGTAGCATGCTATCGCCGCCGGGATTTTTTTGTTTCTCGCTGGCGAATTACAGAGTTCAACGAGCACGGAGTCCGTCTCAATTCAGACATTCTAGATCTGCGTCCGTTTGTGCGCCGCGATGGTGAGGTTCTCCTCGCCCGCAACGTGCTCGACAAGCAATTGATCGATGTGGATGGCAAGCGCGTGGTAAGAGTCAACGATGTGCAGATCATTCACGCGGCCGGCGAGTGGCGAGTCACGGGAGCAGATGTAAGTTTGCGAGGACTTTGGAGGCGGCTCGCGCCAGCCGGCTTGATGGGTACTAGAAAGCCTGTGGAAGTCATCGACTGGTCTAACGTGGGCTACCTCGCGACCGATGAAGCTACGGTTAGGCTGAAGACTTCCAGCGATAAGCTTGCGCGCTTGCATCCGGTGGAGATCGCGCGACTGGCGGAAGCGCTCTCCTATCACCATGGTTCGGAAGTGGTTGAATCCCTCGACGATGAGACGGCCGCTGAAACGCTCGAGGAGATGCCGGCGGAACGGCAGGCTCAAATCCTGGGAGACATGGACGAGGAGCGCGCGGCCGACATTCTGGAATGGATGTCGCCTGACGAAGCGGCTGACGTGCTTGGTGATTTACCAGAAGATAAGGCCGAAGAGCTACTCGGTCTGATGGAGGACGAAGAGCAGGCTGAGGTTGCCGAACTCCTGCCTTACGAAGACGATACTGCGGGCGGTCTGATGACCACGGAGTTTGTTTCCCTCCCCCGTGAGTTGACTGTCGGTGAAGCACTCGCCCGCTTGCGTGAGATGGCGGAAACGCCAAACATGATCTACTACCTCTATGTGGTAGAGGGTGAAGGTTCCTGGCAACTTTCCGGAGTGATCGCCCTCAGGAGTTTGATTCTCGCTGATCCGGCGGTTCCGCTCGATGAAGTGATGCGTAGCGAGTTTCAGAAGGCGCACCCGGATGAGCCGGCTAACGAAGTAGCTCACCGGATAGCCGAATACAATCTTCTTGCCTTGCCCGTGGTGGATGAGTCAGGAGAGATCCTCGGGATCATCACCGTTGACGACGCAATGGAAATACTCTTGCCCAAAGACTGGCGGCAGAGACTACCCAGAATATTTGGTTAGCAATCTGCCCATTCGAAGAACTATGAACGATGGAGAATCCAAGTGGCGGAAAAGGGCAAAGCATTGCAAGCCGTGGGACAGCGCTTGTTACGGCGCGGCAGTCGCGGCGCGCGCGCGGCGGCGCGACACAAAAGGTTACTGGGATATCTGGCTGTTCTGGGACCGGGAATGATCACTGCCAATGCCGGCAATGATGCCGGGGGCATCGCTACTTTTGCCTCCGTCGGAGCCGAACACGGTTATCGCCTACTCTGGATTCTCATTCCTATCACAATCAGCCTGGGCTTAGTTCAGGAAATGTGTGCGCGCATGGGCGCAGTGACGGGAAAAGGTCTTGCCGATCTGATTCGAGAGCGCTTCGGCGTTAGATGGACTGCGTTAGTAATGCTCGCCCTCTTGATCGCCAACGGTGGGGTTACCGTTTCCGAGTTCGTGGGGATCGCCGCCGCTACGGAACTGTTTGGTATTCCGCGGTTCATCTCCGTGCCAATTGCGGCAATCAGTATTTGGTGGCTGATTGTAAAGGGCTCGTACAAACGCGTTGAGCGCGTATTTCTGTTGATGACTTTGGTGTTCCTGGGTTATGTGGTGTCGGCATTTTTGGCTGGTCCAGAATGGCGAACGGTCGCAGGTGAATTGGTGAGGCCGAGATTCAGTTTGGATGGAGCGTACTTGTTTACCGTGGTGGCCATTGTGGGTACCACGATCTCGCCCTACATGCAGGTATATGTTCAGTCTTCAGTGGTCGAAAAGGGCGTGACCTCAGAAGATTATCGACGCACCAGAATCGACGTTTGGGTCGGAACGGTCTTCGCGATTCTGATCGCCTTCTTCATTGTGGTCTCGACTTCCGCCACACTTCACAAGCATGGTATCCAGATCAACAGCGCTGCCGACGCAGCGCGAGCGCTCAGACCCCTGGCCGGAAACTATGCGGAGGCGTTGTTCGGCATCGGCTTATTTGGGGCTTCTATGCTCGCGGCCGGCGTTCTGCCGTTGGCCACCGCCTACTCGGTGAGCGAAGCGCTCGGCTTTGAGAAGGGAGTGTCACGTAGCTTTCGCGAGGCGCCCACTTTCATCGGCATCTTCACTTTTCTTGTGGCGGTCGGCGCCGCAATCGCGGTGATTCCCAATCTGCCGCTAATCCAGGTGCTGCTGGTCACCCAGGTGATCAACGGTTTGCTGTTACCGGTCATCCTGTTTGCGATCCTGCGTTTGATCAATAATCGCGAAATAATGGGGACGCATGTTAATGGGCCTGCCTACAACATTGGGGCTTGGCTAACCGCTGTTATCGTAACTTTGCTATCCCTTCTGTTGGTGCTGGTGACTCTTTTCCCGCAACTTTTCCGCTCTTGACCGCCCGGAGGAATGCTGAGAACTACTCCTCGCCAACGAGCCCAAACGGTGATAAAAGAATAGCCGTTATAAAGCTATCGGTTTTTCAACTCTCGCTAGCCGAACTTTGCATCACGTGAATCGGTCTACTTCCAAAAACAAACTCATACTCTTTGTAGTCACGGCAACCTTGGCTTTGCTGGGCCTTTTTCTTGTCAAGCGTTTTGAAGAACGTCTGAGCGAATTCTTGCGGGATCGAATGGGCGGGCTCGCTTCCCGGGCAGATACCGTTGTGGATGTTTTGCTGCTCGTTCTACTTGGGATTCTGGCCTACCTTTTTGTACGAGCTCTCAATAATTTCATCTTCGGACTGGTCTTTCGATTACGGAAAGGGTTTGAAGCGCCCACGTTGGTCCGGAACATTTTCTCGATCGTCGCATTTACTGCCTTATTCCTACTTATCTTCTCTTCCTTATTCGAGGACGTTAACCTCGGTGCGCTCTTCACGACCTCGGCAATCTTTGGCGTAATTCTGGGACTCGCCCTGCAAGACACGTTGGGAAATTTCTTTGCGGGAATATCCCTACAGGCGGATCGACCATTTCAGGTGGGTGATGTGATCACAGTCGGTCAGAAGCACACCGGGGTCGTCGAGGAAATCACCTGGCGGGCGGTGAAGATCAGGACGTTTCAAAATCACATAATAGAGATCAATAACAGCACTGCAGCCAAAGAGCCTCTCGAGGTTTGCGCTCGTGACAACTTGAACGCTCGTTTGATTTTTTTTAACACCCTCTACACTGACTCTCCGGCCAAGACTATCCACGTGGTGAGGGAGGCGGTGCGCGAAGCGGACAACGTTTCCCAAATGATTACTCCAATCGTGCGCATCAGAGATCTTGGCGAAAGCGGCGTGGACTACGAGCTCAAGTACTGGTTGGAAGACTACGCGAAGTACAACGACACCGACGCGCTCGTTCGGCAGCGGATCTGGTATGCATTCCGGCGCGCCGGGCTCAACTTTGCTTACCCAACCAGGACCCTGCATGTCGAGAGATCACCCAAGATTGGGGTTCAAAACGGTGAAGGAGGGATAATCGTTGACCGGCTCTCAGCGGTTGATATCTTTGCTCCGCTGTCCGTTGAGGAAACGTCCATGCTCGCCCAGGCTGCCGTAAGTCACGTATTTGCTCCCGGTGAAACTGTGATACGCGCAGGTGATCCAGGCTCGTCGATGTTCGTTGTCCACAACGGACGGGTGTGCGTGCAGATCAATGACAAGGGAAAACTTCGTACAGTTGCCACTCTCAATGAAGGCGACTTCTTTGGGGAGATGGCGCTTTTGACTGGCGAGCCCAGGACGGCCAACGTAGTTGCCATGGAGGAGACTGAGGTGTTGGAGATTGGCCACAAAGCGATGAAGGGCGTCTTTGAAACAAATCCGGGTCTGGTCGAATCGTTAAGCTACATTATTGTGGAGAGACGACAAGCACTCGCAGCCAGGGCCGATACCCTTGATACCGGCAATGAAGGGCCCGCCGGGATTCTCTCGGCCATAAAACGGTTTTTCGGGCTGAAGTAACTTGCCCCGGTCATAATCCGCTATTTCTGGGCCCCGACTTTCTTCAAGACCCGGCACAATTCGCACAGGTCCGAGGTGTCCAAGGGCCTCCCGAGCACTTTGCCAGAGTTGACACAAGAAGACTCAACCTTTATTATCGCAACACGCTCAGCGGCAGCGAACCTTTGAAATTAAAGGTCGAACCAGCGAATCGGGATTTGGCAGCGGGCGTATTCAAGTAATTGAAGGAGGAGAATTTCAGATGAGTATCGTTAGATATGACCCATTCCGCGACTTACGCAGTCTTCAGGAGGAGGTGAACCGCCTTTTCTCCACTAACCTAACCCGAGGGTTCGGGGAGGAAGGAATCGGCAGGGGGGCCTGGAATCCTAGCGTCGACATCTACGAGAACAAAGATCAAATCGTGCTCGAAGCGGAACTGCCGGGTATGAACAGGGATGATTTCGAGCTCACAGTCGAAAATAACGTCATAACTCTTCGCGGCGAGCGTCAGTTTGAGAAGAAGGACGAAACTGACAACTACCATCGAGTGGAGCGCTCTTACGGCTCATTCACCCGTTCCTTCACCCTGCCGCAGACCGTTTCCACAGAGGGGGCAACTGCCGAATATCGCAACGGTGTGTTGCGTGTGACATTGCCTAAGCGACAGGAAACCAAGGCGCGTCGTATTGAGATTGGTGGGGAAGGAGCGGTCACCGGTAGCAAGACGATCGAAGCAAAAGCTGAGAAACCGAACTCCGCGGAGAAATCAAAGGAGATGGCTGGCGGACTTTAAGCTGCCTACCACCGTGTTAGATCAGAAGCGTAGCAGCCACGTTTGCTACAGAACCGAGAGCGTAGCGATCGCATTCAAGCAAGGCAGTATTCACAGCAGTATTTGAGAGGCATGTCGCGCAGTGATCGGACGGGCAAAGAGTTGCTTAGGGTCTAAGTAATCAACGCCACTTGATCGCTAAGCTGGTTGAGTGCGGTCGCAACCGCTTTCGGTTCTGTAAGAAGGGCGCTGATCTCAGTCGTGAATGAAGTCGATTACACTAGTTGTCCGATTCTATCTCTTTGAGTGACACGACCTTAACTAACATTTAACCCAAACGTTGCGACAGTAGTCAGTTAGCCTAGAATCGGCATGCGCTTGGATAAATTTACATTACGAGCCCAGGAAGCGATTCAAGCAGCCATCGAGTTGGCTGAGCGCAACCAGAACCAGCAGGTCGAGCCGGAGCATTTGCTAGCGGCGATGCTGGAGCAACCTGAAGGTATTGTGCGCCCGCTACTGGGAAAGTTGGCCGTTAACGTGCCGGTTGTGCTCAACGATCTGCAGGCCGCAAACGGTCGCTTCCCTCAAGTCCAGGGAGGACAGCAATATTTCAGTCCCAGACTGAGTCAAGTGTTCACCGCCTCACAAAAGCTGGCGGAGAACATGAAGGACGAGTTTGTTTCTACCGAACATCTCCTTCTTTCCATCAATGATGAGAAGGAGGGCGAGTCGGGAAAGATCCTGCGCCAGCACGGCGTCAAGCGTGATGACCTAGTGAAGGTCATCGAGCAGACCCGCGGCGGGTCCCGAATTACGGAGCAGAACGCGGAAGAGAATTACCAGGCACTTTCCAAATATGCCCGCGATCTTACTGACCTGGCCCGCAAGGGGAAACTCGATCCTGTTATTGGCCGGGACGACGAGATTCGGCGGACCATCCAGGTCCTTTCGCGGCGCACTAAAAACAATCCCGTTCTAATTGGCGAGCCGGGCGTAGGCAAGACTGCGATTGTAGAGGGCCTGGCCCAAAGAATCGTCTCGGGCGATGTTCCCGAAACGCTTCGTAACAAACGCCTGGTAGGCCTTGACCTCGGCTCGATGCTTGCCGGGGCCAAGTACCGGGGTGAGTTTGAAGATCGCTTGAAGGCAGTCCTCAAGGAGATCGAGAATGCGCAGGGTCACATAATCCTGTTCATTGATGAACTGCATACGTTGGTCGGAGCGGGCGCTGCCGAAGGTGCAATCGACGCCTCCAATATGCTAAAGCCGGCACTGGCTCGTGGGGAGCTACGCTGTGTAGGTGCCACCACTCTCAACGAATACAAGAAGTACATCGAGAAAGACGCCGCTCTGGAGCGGCGTTTCCAGCAGATCTATGTCGGCGAGCCTACCGTGGAAGACACGATTGCCATTTTGCGCGGTCTGAAAGAACGCTACGAAGTGCACCACGGCGTGCGGATAAAAGACTCCGCTATCGTAGCCGCGGCGACGCTTTCGAATCGGTACATCACCGATCGCTTTCTTCCGGACAAGGCAATTGACTTGATTGATGAGGCGGCTTCGCGGCTGCGCATCGAGATCGATTCGCTTCCTCAGGAGATTGATCAACTTGAACGGGAGACCATTCAGCTTGAAATCGAGCGGCAAGCTCTGCAGCGCGAAGAGGATCAAAAGTCGAAAGCGCGTCTGAAGGAGATCGAACAGCGTATTGCTGATCTCAGGGAAGCATCTTCCGGCATGAAAGCGAAGTGGCAGTCGGAAAAAGAGGCGATCGAACATATGCGTACCGCTAAAGCTGAGCTGGAGCAATTAAGGCTTCAGCTCGATCAGGCCCGCAATGCTGGCGACCTCGGGCGCGCTTCTGAGCTTCAGTACGGGAAAATTCCGGAGCTCGACCAAAGGCTGGCAGCGGAGCAAGAGAAGCTCGCGAATTTTCAAAGCGATGGTGTCATGCTCAAGGAGGAAGTCGACGAGGAGGACGTCGCCGAAGTCGTGGCTAAGTGGACGAGAATACCGGTTTCTAAGATGCTCGAAGGTGAGATGGAGAAGCTGGTCAGCATGGAAGAGCGTCTCCGCCGGCGGGTGATCGGCCAGGACGAGGCACTCACGGCAGTCGCTAATGCTGTGCGGCGGGCGCGAGCCGGTCTCCAGGATCCGAATCGCCCCGTCGGCTCATTTATTTTTCTTGGTCCCACCGGAGTGGGCAAGACTGAGACCGCCCGCGCTCTGGCAGAGTTTCTCTTCGACGACGAGCGCTCCATGATTCGCCTGGACATGTCTGAATATATGGAGAAGCACGCGGTGGCCCGAATGATTGGGGCGCCGCCCGGCTATGTCGGCTACGAAGAAGGTGGGCAGCTGACTGAGGCTGTACGCCGCCGGCCTTATTCAGTTGTTCTATTTGATGAGATAGAGAAGGCTCATCAGGATGTTTTTAATGTGCTATTACAAATCCTCGATGATGGCCGTCTGACTGATTCCAAGGGGCGCACGGTGGATTTCAAAAACACCGTATTGATCATGACTTCGAATCTTGGGTCGCGCGAGATCCAGGCCGCCGAAGGTGATGAGAAGCAAGCGCGAGAAGCAGTGCTCGAGGAGCTGCGGCTGAATTTCAAACCAGAGTTTCTAAATCGTATTGACGATATTGTGGTATTCCGTCAGCTGTCGCAAAAGGAGATTGCTCAGATAATAGATGTTCAGCTCGACCGGCTGCTCCAGATGCTCAAGGACAGGAACATCACAATCTCTCTGGACGGACCAGCCCGAGGACTCCTGGCGCGCGAAGGCTATGATCCGGCTTATGGTGCGCGGCCGTTAAAGCGCGCCATTCAGACTCTGATTCAGAATCCACTGGCCGCGAAGATTCTGCGCGGGGAGATCCTCCCGGGACAGGTAGTGAGAGTGTCAGTCGACGGCAACAACATGACTTTCAGTACCCAGACGGCAACGGCAGTGGCGTAAAGGGGGAAACGGACGTGTCCAAGCAATGGAACCCCTTGCAGGACTTGATGCTCTTGCAGGATCGGATGAATCGGCTCTTTGAAGACGCGACGGAGCGGCGCGGGCGGGTCGATGCTGAGACGAATGACGATCCTGAAACCGGGGAGTGGTATCCTGCGGCTGACGTTTACGACCGCGATGGGGAATATTTGATAGTGATAGATTTGCCTGGTGCTGACCGTTCTGCCCTGGAAATTACTATTGACGATAACCGATTAACCATCAAGGGAACGCGCGCCGTTGCCGAGACCTCAACGTCTCGAACAGAACGGCCCGCAGGCCGTTTTTTACGCACCTTCAGCGTGCCGGGCTCAGTCGATCAAAAAAGCATTCACGCTGCGTACAAGGACGGCGTACTGGAAGTCCGCCTTCCGAAACGTAAGGAAGAAGCGGCGAAGCGGGTTGAGATCAAAGTATCTTGACTGGGAAACCAGCACGAAGAAGGGAACCATTGGGAGGAGAGCAACAACACCATGGATTTTTATAAGCCAAGGGCCCGAAATTCCGAGCTAGATGAGAATGCGGAAAGCGAGATTCGGGTAACCGATCGCCGCCGCAGTTTCCTGGAGGACGACGCAAACTCCGGGGCCGTCGCACCTGCCGACAGCCCCGATCTAAAACCCACCTATGTGGCCGACCTTGAGGCGCGGACGGAAGCCGCCGAGAAGTTGACGCAAGAAGTGCAGTCGCGTTTTGAACAGCTGCGTTCTCAACTCCAACGAGAGACGGATGACACTCGCCAACGCTTGAACCGGGCAGCCGATGACCGCGCGGAGCGGGGAAAGACGGATTTCATTGCTGGTTTACTCCCGGTGCTGGATAACCTTCAACGAGCGACCGAAGCTGCCGAGTCGGGCAGCACGCCGGAACAGATTGTCGAGGGTGTGCGCAGGACCGCAGCGAGTTTTGAAAGTGCGCTTGCCGCCGCTGGTGTCGAACCCCTCAAGTCTGTGGGGCAGGAATTCGACCCTGAGTTACACGACGCGGTGGAAACTGTTCCGGTGAAGGCTGGGGAAGAAGGGAAAGTCGTGGCGGAATATACTCGTGGCTATCGAATTGGCGACCGTTTGCTGCGCCCTGCGCGCGTAAAGGTCGGACGAAGTTCCCACAGGATGAGAACAGCCGGCGAATGAGGGAGTGATCCGCAAAGCGGTTTATCTGGAAACTGAAGGAGGAAAGAGTGGCTGCTAAAGTGATGAAGTTCCACGAAGAGGCCCGCTATGCCATGCTCAAGGGAGTAAACACGCTGGCTAACGCGGTGCGCGTCACACTCGGACCAAAAGGGCGCAACGTTGTGCTGGGCAAGAAATTTGGTTCACCGGTGATTACGAAAGATGGCGTTACGGTTGCCCGTGAAATTGAACTCAAAGACCGTTACGAGAACATGGGCGCGCAAATGATCAAGGAAGTTGCCGTCAAAACGAATGACACCGCGGGCGACGGCACCACTACAGCAACGGTGCTGGCGCAGGCGATATTTCGTGAAGGCGTGAAGAACGTGACCGCTGGAGCCAACCCGATGGCTCTGCAGCGCGGCATTTTGCTTGCGACCGAAAAGGTGGTTGCGGATCTACAACGCATGTCGCAAAAAGTGAAAACCAAAGAAGAGCTTACGAACGTAGCTACTGTGTCGGCAAATAACGATCGCGAGATTGGCAAGCTCATCTCTGAAGCTATGAAGCAGGTGGGCAAGGATGGCGTCGTGACCGTGGAAGAGTCAAAGACACTGCAGACCGAACTCGATATTGTTGAGGGAATGCAGTTCGACCGCGGCTATTTGTCGCCTTACTTCGTGACTAACCAGGATCGCATGGAGACGGTGCTCGAGGATTCTTTGATCCTGCTGCACGAGAAGAAAATTTCGGCGATGCGGGATTTGCTGCCCCTGCTTGAACAAGCGGCCCGGAGCGCACGGCCACTGTTGATTATTGCCGAGGACATCGAAGGCGACGCCCTCGCAACACTAGTAATCAATAAACTGCGCGGCACAATCAAGGTCTGCGCTGTTAAGGCCCCGGCGTTCGGGGATCGGCGCAAGGCCATCCTCGAAGATCTGGCCCTCCTAACCGGCGGCCGCGTGGTAACAGAGGACCTGGGAATAAAACTCGAGAATGTCGAAGTATCCGATCTCGGGTCAGCGAAGCGGGTCATCGTTGACAAAGAGAACACCACGATCGTTGAGGGTGGCGGGGATCCCAAGGCTATTCAGGGTCGAGTGGCAACCATCAAACGACAAATCGAAGAGAGCACGTCGGATTACGATCGCGAGAAATTGCAGGAGCGCTTGGCAAAACTCGCCGGTGGGATTGCAGTAGTCAAAGTTGGAGCTCCAACTGAAACGGCAATGAAAGAGATCAAGATGCGGGTTGAAGACGCATTGAACGCCACTAGGGCCGCGGCCCAGGAAGGTATTGTAGTGGGTGGCGGAGTAGCGCTGCTTCGGGCTGCCAAAGCGCTCGATAAGTTGACCGATGATGACCCGGATGTCCAGACCGGTATCAGGCTGGTAAGGCGTGCGCTCGAGGAACCGTTACGGCGGATAGCGGAAAACGCCGGTGTTGACGGAGCCGTGGTCGTCGGGAAAGTCGAGACTTTAAAAGGCACCATGGGTTTCAATGCGGGCAGCGGAGAGTTTGAGGATCTGGTCACGGCTGGAATCATTGATCCTACCAAAGTAGTGCGCACTGCCTTGCAGAACGCTGCGTCAATCGCCGGGCTTTTGTTGACGACCGATGCGGCGGTCACCGATGCTCCAGAACCTAAGAAACCGGCAGCGCCGATGCCGGGTGGTGGCGAAGACTACGACTACTGAGAACTACTTTTGTTCAAGACTGGGCTCTGACGACGCTGATGGCAGAAGATTTGCAAGCAGTTCCCACAGGTAAAAGTTGTTGCATCGAAACGCAACGGCGCCTATGCTCAGAACATCTAACCCGCGACTTTATCGATGGGTTTGAGGGCTCAAGTCAAAAATTGCTGACACGAATAACCGTACGAAGGCTTTTGAGGTAGTACAGAAATGGCAGATCTAGGGGCATATAAGGACAAGTTTGGTGAAAGCGGCCAGCGCATACTTGAGTACGCCATGAGCGAGTCGCGCCAGCGGGATCAGAACTACGTGGCGGTTGAGCACATCTTGCAGGCTCTCGTGCATGAAGAGCCGGATATGTTCAACTCCGCGATGCGCGAGCTATCTCTCGATCCGATCGTGGTCAAGATTGCTATTGACCAGCGACTGGAAACCACGCGCCAACAACACGTCGGAAAGGGGTTCCGCATTGCCCCGGATACTACAGACCTCTTCAAACGCGCCATGGAGCGAGCGCGTACCCAGGGTCGCAAGACCATCGAAGCCACAGACATTTTTGAAGCACTCACAAACTACGACAGTCTCTTCCTGGACGTGCTCAGAAACATGGGGGCCAACACCGACGCCGTCGCGCAGAACGTTCGCGCGCAAGTGCAAAAACGGGAACAGGAGGAAGAGCAGTTTCGCAAGAAGTTTGAACTCCCGCCTTATCTCAAGCACTTTGGCGTTTCCCTAAATCGACTGGCGCGGGCTGACAAGATCCCTCCCACCATCGGTCGTGAAAAAGAGATCCAGCAGATTGTCGAAATCCTGTGCCATCGTGAGCGGGCCAATTCGCCCATGCTCGTGGGTGAGCCGGGCGTCGGCAAGACGGCGGTAATCGAGGGTCTCGCGCGCACCATCGAATTGGAGCCGGAGAAAGTACCCGCTCGCTTGCGTGGCGCGCACGTAGTGCAACTGCAGATGGGCGGCCTCGTCGCCGGCACGATGCTCCGTGGCATGTTCGAAGAAAGAATCAAGGGCATCATCGATGAAGCAAAAGAGCACTCCAATCTAATCCTCTTCATTGACGAAGCTCACACCATCATCGGGGCTGGCGCGGCGCTGGGCACTTCCTCCGATGCGGCCAACATGTTTAAGTCGGCGTTGGCGCGCGGCGACATGCGCATCATTGGTGCCACGACGATTTCGGAATACAAAGAATATATTGCCGATGATGAGGCCCTGGCCCGTCGTTTCCGATTAGTGAAAGTGGTTGAGCCCACGATAAGTGAAACGCGCGAGATTCTGCTTGGGCTGCGTCCGCGTCTGGAACGCAACTACTCCGTCAAGATTTCAGACGACGCCATCAACATCGCGTTAGAGATGGCGCCCAAGTACATTCGCAACCTCCATCTTCCAGACAAGGCCATCGGCTGGCTCGATACGGCTGCCGTTAAAGTCGAAATCAACGAGCCGCAGACGATGATCGTTAAACCTGAACACGTTATCGACGTGATCTCTCAGGAGTCGCGTATTCCCCGCGATATGATCTTTCGTGACACTGGCGAACGTTTTGCCATGACGGAAGCCCTCCTCGGTAATCGAGTGATTGGCCAGAAAGCCGCCATCAAGGCTGTGGCCCAGCGGCTGAGATTGAACAAAGGGCCCTTGAAGGAATCGCACTACAAACCCGATGGCGTGTTGCTGTTTCTCGGTCCTACCGGCGTGGGAAAAACCGAACTCGCCAAGGCGGTCGCTGAATTCATGTTCGGCGACGAAGAGAAAATGGTTCGCATTGACATGTCTGAATACAGCGATGGTACGGTCAGCATCGAAAAGCTGATCGGGATGCCTCGCGGTATAGTCGGTTCCGAACGCGGCGGCATTCTGACCGAACAACTGCGCGAGAATCCTTACACGGTGCTCCTGTTGGATGAGGTGGAGAAAGCTTCCCCGTACTTGATGAACCTGTTTCTGCAGGCCTTCGACGAAGGCTGGTTAACGGATGGGCGCGGTAAGAAGGTTTACCTCTCCGACGCTATTGTGATTATGACCTCGAATCTGGGTTCGGACAGCTTCAAGAGGTTCGAGAAACCTCTGGGTTTCGGTACGAAGACAGCTTCAGATTTCCGCGTAGTAAACAAAGAGGTGATGAAGGCTGCTGAGGCACGCTTCTCGCCGGAATTTCGCAATCGTATCGATGAGATCATTGTCTTCGCCCCGCTAACGATGGACGAGGTGCGCCAGATTGCCAAGCTCTATATGGACAAATTGGGGCGGCAGATGGAACGCCAGGGTAAGTCGGTCGAGGTCAACGAGGCTGCCCTTAACCTGCTGACCGAAAAGGGTTACAACACCGCTTATGGCGCCCGCTTCTTAAAGCGCCACATTGACGAAAAAGTGAAGCTGCCGATTACGGCCATGTGGAAGACGGCCTCGAATTTCCTGGTCGACGTGGAAGAGGGCGAGACGGTTGTCAAACCGGCTGCTGCCAGCAAGCCTGAGTTGAACTAAGTTGAACGGTTGTGAGAGCTGAGAGGGTTTCAATGATTCACTTCATTGAGACCCTTTCCCTTCGTTTAAATCTTGTAGTGCCACTCAACTACGGAACCGCGAGCGCTAGCAACCGGATCCTAGATCCAACCCGCATTTTTTTTGGACTAGATTTTAGCATCATAAGAACAGGTGCAGTGTTGAGCGTAAGTCTCGGTCGCGAACCATCACCCCAAGCGGGCTACCCGCTTGGGGTGCCAGGTCCGCTCGCGGTTCCTTAGTGGAGTGACATCGTCGACTGCATCAGTACCTATGCAATTCTCCTCACCTTAATGAAGGTTAGCGTAGTTTAGGGGTCGATGGTTTCCGTCAAACCGCGTTCATCCTGCGCTGTCATGGGGCTCTGTGGTAAATTCGGTCCAACAGTGAAGGTTCGCAGTGAGATTCAAAATGAAGACTTCAAAAAAGTTATATCACTTTCTCATGCTACTAGCGCTGGGTTGTTCTGGAGCGGTTGCTGCTCAGGCGCAGGACAACAAGCCGGGACCGCCTGCTTCGCCTGAGAAGGCGGAGGGGATCATCAAGCGGGGGATTGAGGCCGTCGGCGGCAGCGCGTACCTAAAGGTGCAAAGCGTTATCGGCCGCGGGTTTTATACGGCTTATCAGGATGGCATGTCACAATTGCCGACCAGGTTCCTCGATTACATAGTTTATCCAGACAAGGAACGGACGGAATTTACCACCGCCGGAGTGCGTGTGGTGCAAACCAACGCGGGCAGCACCGGCTGGGTTTATGACGGCGCTACCAAAAGCTTGAACGATCAGAAGCCGGCGCAGATCGAGGACTTCAAACGAAGCATGCGCACCAGCATCGATAATGTTTTGCGCGGCTGGTGGCGTAGCGAGAGTGCTACTCTTAGTTATGTTGGCCGCCGCGAGGCCGGGCTGGCAAAGCGCAACGAGGCTGTGCGGCTCACTTACCCGGACGGATTCTGGATTGAATACGAATTTGGGGCAAAAGATGGACTGCCCGCGAGAGTAATCTACAAACGCAACCGCAAGCTAGCCGACTCCGATGAGACTGAAGAGATAACTGAAGAGGATAGGCTCGCCAAGCCCATTAGCACTAACGGAGTAACTGCGGCCTTCGTCGTCGATCATTTCATCAACAGCAAACAAACGAGTCGCATCAACTACGAGTCAATCGAATTCAATCGCCCACTGGCCGCTTCACTCTTCGCCAAACCCGAGAACGCTAAATCGGTGAAGTAACCTCAGCACCTCGATTCCGTATCCTAATTGCCCAGGGCGTAATTTCCTGATAGGAAAGGTAGTTTCATGTTCTTGTGAGTACTATTTGTTAACACACAACCCAGTCCCGTAGGGATGGAATGTTTATAGAATTGTGACCCGAAGTTATAGCGCCAGCTCCTGAGGAGCGAAATGTCTTACCGAGTTGCGTCGCAAGCCCAACATATGTCGCTCCTCCGGAGCTTCCGAGATCCTTTGGTACCAACGGGTCTATAAACATTGGGTCCCTAGAGGGGACTGTAAAGCAAAGGACTTCAGAGTCCAGGCACACTGGCAGAGGTGCTGACGAACAAGACACGATCCACCAAACCTCACGAAATGCTTTAGTTCGAGTCATTTCGTGTGGTTTCGCGGATCGCCTCACTGCATCCATTACCGCTTACCAACTTTTCATCAACCCGCTAGGCGGCCTTCGCAGCTCTCGGATACTCTTTTCCCAGGCCTTTCATTAACTCTGCGAATCCGGGTAGATCCAGTGACTGCGGTCCATCGGATAGTGCGCGTTCCGGACACGGATGCACTTCGATAATCAATCCATCCGCGCCTGCGGCCGCCGCGGCTTTAGACATCGGTGGCACCAGGCTCCGCAAACCTGTTCCATGCGAGGGATCTGCCAGCACCGGCAGATGAGACAACTCCTTCACCAAAGCGATGGCGGACAAATCCAGTGTGTTTCGGGTAGCTGTTTCGAACGTCTTGATTCCTCGCTCGCAAAGAACAACATTCGCGTTTCCGCCCGCCAATAGATACTCCGCCGCCAACAGCCACTCTTTGACTGTTGCTGATGGTCCGCGCTTCAGTAGGATTGGTCTCCCAACGGTGGCGAGCTTTCTGAGGAGCGAGAAGTTCTGCATGTTGCGAGCCCCCACCTGCAACATGTCAGCATACTCCGCCACGATCTCAACATCCGTTTCGCTCATTACTTCAGTCACGATCGGGAGGCCAGTCTCCGCACTCGCATCTCGCAGGAGATGTAACGCTTCGGCTCCGAGGCCTTGGAAATCGTACGGGGACGTCCGGGGTTTGTACGCGCCGCCGCGCAGCAGGTTACCGCCCGCAGCTTTCACCGCCCTGGCCGTGTCCATCAACTGCTCGCCTGATTCGACGGAGCAGGGACCAGCAATAACGACCAGGTCGCCGCCTCCAATTTTGACCCCGCCGACGTCAACGATCGTGTAACGCTGTCGCAGCTGTCGACTTACGAGCTTGAAAGGGTGGGTGATCTGGATCACTTCCTGTACCCCGGGGGCTGCTCGTAGCGCTTCAATTTCTGCTCTGCGGCCGTTGCTGCCGACGGCACCAATTACGGTCCTTTCGGCGCCCTGGATGACGTGTGCTTGATAGCCGCATTCTTTGATTCTCTCAATTACGTGGTTGACCTCTTCTTCAGTAGCGATTGTGGACATGTTAACGATCATGATTAATATCCTTTGGTTGCTGGTCTGGAACGTGATTAGTGTCAAACTTTGACTTTTCGATCTGTTGCCCATTCGATTTATCCTGCCCGGACAGCAGGAGGAATCTCGTGAAATTCTCCGGACGGTCTTCGAGGCCTTCTCTAAGAATCGATCCTCCGTAAACTTCTGCAGCGCGCCTTCCGGCTATGGCGGCGCGGGTGCGGTCGCCGACCTGGACTATTCGAGCCACGCTTCCGGCGGTGTCTTCCGTTTCGATTCTTCTGATATGGGTATGCGCGGCAAAGAATCGCCCACATTGTGCGAGGGCCGCTGGGTGAGATTCAACCGCTGAGATCTGTTCGAACACAGCGCCCGAACATCCGATTAGGAGCTGCCGAATCTGTATAGCCACTTCCCCGACGATGCCCAACGAGCTTTTGTTAAGCAGGTCGACCGCAGGTTGAATTGCTCCGATGAGGCTGTTTTCCACCGGCACCAGAACGTAGTCCGCCAGCCCTTCATCAACACTTCTGAAAAGCGCCTCAAAGGTGCGGCGCGGCACGAGCTGGATCTCAGGTCCGAGCAACTTGAGCGCAGCATCCTCGCTAAACGCTCCTTGCTCGCCTTGAAAAGCTACCCTCTGGGTACGCGAACTGCTCACAGCAAAACCTCGTGTGGCCCGACCAAAGGTGCGAGGGCGTCGCCTTTAATTGCTACTCTGCTTGCTGCATTGTCTGTTCCCACTCTTTCTTCTTCGCCCACCAACATTTTCGTTTCCATGTCCCTTGACTCGCGGATGATGCGCCTGAAAATTTTGTTCACGGCGCGCCCGTTGAGCGGGCCGGCGTTGGCGTTTTGAAGATCCCTGAGCACTGCACGCTCACGTTCCGGATCGCAGCAAGGCAATCCGGCGGCCCTCTTCAAAGCACCGACCTTCATTGCGAGTCGTGCGCGGCGATTCACGAGTCGCAGTAGCTCTCGGTCGAGCTCGTCTATTTCTGTGCGCCAGTATTCGATGTTCATAATCGTTCCTTTTCAGCAGTAGTTAGCATTCTCAAACGCCACTTAACCGCAGATTACAGATTTAGCAGTTAAGCAGCTGAGATGGGATTCTGAAGCACTTTCTCCAAAAAAACGTTCGTAAAGCATGGAAGATGTTCAACCCAACTGACTTTCACCAAATCCGCGTAATCTGCGGATAGTTCCTGTTTTCTAAAGCTTCCTTGCCGTTTGGCAGAAAAAAAGCCAGCCGCGACTGGTTCCCCTCTGGGAGTCGCGGCTGGCTCATTTGAAAAGCTTTGATGCTTAGATATTTCAGGTCTTCAGCACTTCACGCTCACAATTTGCCGGCCCGCTCCTCCCATTGGAGAAGAAGCGGTACGTAAAAGCGAAGTAAGTAAGTGAGCAAGTGCTATCGATCATTTGATTTTTCAGTTTCGTTCCAGCACCCGCGCGTGGGGGCCGGATTCTCGTTGAGGTTTCAACGCTCGCATCCGAAGCGAGGCTTACTATAGGCAGGGAGCGAAAGGAGTGTCAAGCCTTTTGTTGGTACTGGGTCAGCTTGCACAACCAGCTGCGTGGTACTCGACGACAGATCCGAGGACGGCGACCGGCGTCAACTCAACTAACACCGGAGGCGCGGCAGAGGGTAGCCAGGGCCAGCGGCTTTGCGCGGAGCCCCTGGATCAAGTCCCGCAAACCCGAACCGCGCCCTGAAAGGGCGTAGCGAGCATCACCAACATGGCGCTCGGGGTATCAATCGCGCTGAGTTTCATCACCTCCAGATATTCAGGCTTTTGCGAGGTTCTTTACGCCCCCTTCAAGGCGGGACGTGTTATTGACGTTAGCCCGGGGCGGCGCGCCAAGCGCTTGCCCCTGGTTACCTTCTGCCGCGCCTCCGGCGCTAGGAGAGTTTCTCTGATGTCCTTGGCTGGGTCCGATTGTCCTTTCCACGGTCCAGAGGTGCAGGAAACGCAATCTCGGTGTGGGCGATGCATGGGACGTCGTTTCGGCAGTGGATTATTTAATCGCCAAGGGCTGGGTCGATAAGAGCCGAGTGGCATGTATGGGCTGGAGTCAAGTGGTTACATTTCTGCCTTTCTGACGGCCTCTTCCGATCGCTTTGTAGCATTCTCGGTTGGTGCCGGTATCTCCGATTGGGCGACTTACTACTACAACACCGACATCACACCTTTCACGATTAACTACTTGGGCAATAATCCGGTCGAGGATCCGCAGATTTATCAGAAAACCTCTCCGGTCTCTTACATCAAGAACGCGCGAACCCCAACGCTGATTCAGCATGGTGAACTTGATCGGCGCGTACCCATCGCAACGCCTACCAACTCCGGCAGGCTTTGGAGGATAAAGGCGTTAAGGTCGAAATGATCGTCTACAAGGGATTCGGGCACGGCATCAATAAGCCAAAAGCTATGCGCGCGGTTATGCAACACAATCTGGAATGGTTTAACCACTATCTCTGGAAGGATCCGCTTTCAGATTTCACCACTCCCGAGTTGCCGAAGAAGGAAACCAAAGAGACTAAGAAAAAAGCAGGCTGACACGATGTCACTCTACGGAACCGCGAGCGGTAGCGACCGGGGCATACACTCAACACTGTTCCTGTTCTTATAATACTAAGATCCATTACAAGATGCGGGTTGAGCCCAGGATCCGGTCGCAACCGCTCGCGGTTCCGTAGTGGAGTGGCACTACAAAACTTCATCAGGTGATTTGGTCTGCTTGAGTAATTTCGACCGACCCAAACGATCCACGAAATTACACCAAACCGGCACGAAGTCTTGTTAGTGTTCATTTCGTGGGAGTTCGTGGATCGTGTCTAACGCTGGGGTAAGTGCCTGACCGCTCAACTTGGGACACAGCTCCTCTTTAGAGCCTCCTCTGCAGCCGCGGAATATTGGGGAAGAAGGTATAATGAGGACAGTCATTTTAGGAGTGTTACTGAATCAGGGAGGGAAAAATGAGCTGGAACCAATCTTCATTTACTTCGGCGCCGGTTGCGGACGTGCGCGACGAACGTGTCGGCGCTTTTCTGAGTCGGGTGTACGGTTGGATGTTCGCCGGTTTGCTGATCACTGCCGTAACCGCTTTCACGGTGTCGGCATCACCCGCGCTCATCGAAACGCTATTTAACCGCATCGTGTTTTGGGCTCTGATCATCGCTCAACTCGGTCTCGTAATTTACCTCTCAGCACGCGTCGACAAGGTCTCACCGACGATCGCGGCCGGTCTGTTCATCCTGTACTCCGGGCTTACGGGAGTCACTTCCTCTGTAATCCTGCTGAGTTATACCGGTGCATCAATCACCTCGACCTTCATCGTTACCGCCGGAATGTTCGGGGCCACAGCGGTATTCGGCACCGTCACTAAGAGAAGTCTCGCTGGGGTGGGCCAATTCATGTTCATGGGTTTAATCGGGCTCATCCTCGCCTCGATTGTCGGCATCTTCTGGCAAAACAGCGCCTTGCAGTTCGTGATATCGGTCGTCGGCGTTTTGGTTTTCACCGGTCTTACGGCCTGGGACGCCCAACGCCTAAAGCAAATGGCTGTGACGCTGCCGGACGGCCGAGTGGGTGCGTACGCGGTGGTTGGCGCCCTGTCTCTCTACCTGGATTTCATCAACCTGTTCTTCTTTTTGTTGCGTTTCACGGGAAGTCGCCGCGACTAGAACAGCCTTAGTCGGACATTCGGATCTGAGATCTCAATCTGAGATCTCAAATCCGTGTTCTCGCCTTGGCTCTAAGAGCGCGCCCCGCAGTTTGCAATCGCAAAACAATTTGCACGAAACTTCTCGTCCGCGGGAAATAATTTCCACGAACTCCCCATCTGCGGTGTTAATCAAGGGGTAGATATCCTCTAGTTTGCGAGCACGCAGGTAGAAAGAGCACCTACCAGGCAAGGAAGCCTGACGCGGCTGATTAAAGAAGGCCCCCCTCAAGAGTCAATCTACCATGAGAACAACTCTAGTAATTGTCATTACGCTTCTCGCTACGCTAGCAATCACACGGGAGACTGCGGCGCAACAGCAATCCGCCAAGACCATGTCGACTCCGTCGCTCGTGCTCTCGCCCTGCAATGTCGAGGGAACCTCCGAGAAAGTTAAGTGTGGAACTCACGAGGTCTATGAGAACCGTACCTCCAAAAAGGGACGCAAGATCAGCTTGAAAATTGTTGTGTTTCCAGCGACGGGCAAACAACGCGAGCCAGATCCGTTCGTCTACGTTCCGGGTGGACCGGGTTCTTCGGCTACAGAAGATGCTCCTTATGTTGCCCCGCAGTTTGCAAAGATCCGTGAGCATCGAGATTTGTTGTTCGTGGACCAGAGGGGAACGGGCGGCTCTCACCCGCTCAACTGCGAGTTTTTCAATGATGCCAATATCCAGAGTTACTTCGGATATTTCTTTCCCCTTGAGGACGTGCGTAAGTGTCGACAACAATTAGAGCAGAAGGCTGATTTGACACTCTATACCACGCCGATTGCCATGGACGATCTGGATGAAGTGAGAGCGGCTTTGGGCTATGAGCGCCTCAACCTTTTCGGCTCGTCTTACGGAACGCGCGCTTCCCTCGTCTATCTAAAACAGCATCCGGAACACGTCCGCACGGTGACGCTGCAAGGGGTCGCGCCCACCAACCAGTACATGCCGCTGGCGTTTGCGCAGCACATGGAGCGGGCGCTGCAAGGGGTCCTGTCGGAATGCGGCGCTGATGAAGCGTGTAATCGAGCGTTTCCAGGCCTTCGCGCGGAAACCAAAGCCGTGCTTGGGCGCTTGATTCAGGGACCGGTCGAAGTGGAGGTGCGAAAGAATTTCGACCGAGGAGGTAATGCTCCGAGTTTAGCTCCGTCCCCTGAGGAACGCGTGAAAGTAAAACTCTCTCGTGACTTGGCGGTGGAAGCGGTTCGTTACATGTTGTATCACCCCGGCGGTGCAAGCCGGGCGCCTCTCGTTCTTCACCAGGCAGCGCAAGGTAACTTTGTCCCCCTTGCCGAGAACGCCTTAAGCTATCGCCGGAACTTGGTGGGGTCCGGCGCCAACGGGATGTATCTCTCTGTTACCTGTGCCGAGGACCTTCCCTGGATAAAGGCAGGCGAGGGAGAACGCCTGGCCGCCAACACTTTTCTCGGCGACTATCGTTTGCGTCAACAGCGAGAGGCGTGTGCGCTCTGGCCACGCGCAACCGTACCTAGCGACTACAGCGAGCCGGTGCGCGGTTATGCTCCGGTCTTGATTCTGACTGGCGAGTGGGATCCGGTAACGCCACCGTCAAATGGAGATGCTACTGCTCGACACCTTCCCAATAGTCTGCATGTCGTAGTTCCACACGGAGCCCACGGATTTGGCGGCCTGGAAGGCATCGACTGCATTGAACGGTTGAACACTGAGTTTGTCGAAAAGGGGACCGTGAAGGGACTCGACACTTCGTGCGTGAAGAACATTCGCCGCAAAGGGTTCAATGTGAAACTATAAGCAGGAGGCAGGGCAGAAGGCAGGACCAGGTGGGGCAGGAGCAGGAGCTACGTGGGTTTGTCAGAACGGGTGAGCGGTAGCGACCCGGTCTCAACAGGGAGCATATGACGAGAAGGGGCTACGTGGTGCTTGTCAGAACGGGTGAGCGGTAGCGACCCGGTCTCAACACGAGAACCAATCATGAATAAGCTAATCAGGATTGCCTTAGCGTTGGCGGTTGGCTGCACCGGGAGCATCGTTTCTCTCGGGCAACCCCAGACGACCCAGGGCAAAGATCACAAGGTCAAAGTCAAAGGCGATCGAGTTGTCCTGCGAGACAAATCGAAGCCGGTGAGGCGCGCTTTGGAAGAACAATACGCGAAGATTGCAGAAGCCACTCGCGAGAAAGACCTCGTCGCTTTGCTCGCATTGCGCACCCCTGACTTCACGGTAAAGACGGCGAAAGGTGAAATCTGGTCATACGAGCAATCGGCGGATTACGCTAAACGTGGATTTGAGCAGGTGCAGTCGATCGTGAGCTTAAGCTTCACCATTGGGGTAATTAACGTTTCCGGAAACGAAGCGGCGGCCGTCATTCATCAATAGTCTCGAATGCAGATGATGAAAGGAAAGCTGCGCCGAGTTGAAACGAGCGCAGTGCAACGCGAGACGTGGATCAATACGCCGGAAGGTTGGCGGCTGAAGTTGATTGACGATGTCCATCCCGGCCCTTGGTTCGTCGAGGGCAAGCGCGTGGACCCGAGCAAGCCTTACGATCCAGACGCGCCGGCTTATGAGCCGTAAGTAGCGCAGACACCAATCGGCAATTGGAAATCGGCAATGTTCCTAGTTCGGGCAGGCGGCGCCAAAGCGGGCCCAGTCTTGAAACTTCTGAGCAAATTCACCGTGGGTCATCGGCGGCAGAGTGCGGCCCTCACCCGGGTCCCAACCCCATAACACCAGTTTGTCTCCGGTAACGTGTTCGACGATCTGAGCGACGGTCTTGTTGTTGTTCTGTTTCGGATCCTTAATCTGGCGACAAATCTGTCCAGGCGTCCGGCCCTCCCAGATCATCGGCATGGCAGCGGGCGGTAGATGCCAATTAGGTGCTCCCGGCGGCATGTTCGGTCCGGCAACGTTCTGTTCCTGATGACAGGCGCTGCACTTTTGGCCGTACTTGCCTTTCCCGTCAATTTCCCGGCGCACGTTTTGCACATGCACTCGTAAGTCATCGCCCTGGCGGGGAAAGTCGCCGGTCGCATGGCAATTCAAACAGCGCGGGTGTTTTAGAACTGGAATCACTGCCAGAAAAGCCTCGCGCGCGCGCGCGTCGTTTTTCTGTGCGGCAGGTTCGCTATTGCCGACATGCCAAACGTCGATGGCCCATGCGTA
>JACCUI010000286.1 GCA_013811945.1 Pyrinomonadaceae bacterium
CTGCTCGACGGCCAATCCTTGGAGCTCAACACCAGTTTCGCTTGTCGGATTGTTCTCGATGTAACGGATCGTCTTCCGCTCATGCTCCGCATCGCGCATGTAGGTGTCGAAGTAATCTTCAGCCCAAAACGCTCCGCTCTTGCCGAGCAGCCGATTCGCAAGTCGCGCTATGTGCTTCTTCCAGGCACCGACCGTTTCGGACATCGAAGCACTTCCCACCTTGAACAAAACGTGAACGTGATTCGGCATGATGCACCAGGAATGTAATTCGTATCGCGGCGCCGGAGCGCGGTGTAAACGGCGGACGAAAAGTGTGGCGGGTGGCGGCCCAATAGTGCGGCACGTGCTGGTTGATTAGCTGGTTCAAGTTCCTTTGGTCAACTTCTGGTTTGTTGTTGTTCTCTCCTACTTTCGTTTGAGGCGGCTCCTGGCGTCCTGCAAACGGTAGCTGGGTCCGTTGGCTTCGAGAATGTGGACGCGGTGCGTCAGTCGGTCGAGCATCGCGCCGGTCAGCCGTTCACTCCCCAGCACTTCCATCCATTGTTCAAAGGGCAGGTTGGTCGTGAGGATGAGGCTGGTTCTTTCATAAGCGCGGCCCACCACGTCGAAGAGCAACTCGGCTCCGGTTTTGGAAAAGGGCACGTAGCCCATCTCATCGAGGATGATCAGATCCAGGCGTTCGAGTTGTTTGTGCAGGCGTTGCAGCATTTTGTTGTCACGGGCTTCGATCAACTGGGTGACGAGAGCCGTGGTGGTGACAAAGCGCACGCGCCGTCCCTGGCTGCATGCGGCAAAGCCCAGCGCACTGGCCAGGTGGGTCTTGCCGGTGCCCGGATTACCAACCAGGAGCACGTTCTCTTTTTTGGCCATGTATTCGCCGCGGAGCAGTTCGCGCACGAGCGCCTCGTTGAGCGTGGGCTGGGCGGTGAAGTGAAAGGTCTCGATGGTTTTCAACACCGGGAACTGTGCTTCCTTGATGCGGCGCTCGGTGGCTCTTCTCTCCCGGTCGATCAACTCGCGTTCCGTTAAACGGAAAAGGTATTGCGGATAACTGCTGCGTTCCTGGCTGCACACCGCCGCCACGTTGGTGTAGTCGCGCAGGAAGGTGGGCAGCTTGAGCGCCTTCAAGTGATGTTCCAACAGGAGCGTGGATGGGTCCTGACTCATCGCACACCTCCGAGCAGTTGTCCGTATTGACGCACGTCGGCCGTGGCCACGCGCACGTGACGCAGGTGCGGATGACCTTCAAGCGAGAAGGTGGTCAGCCGCCAGTCCTCGCGGGGAAGGAGGAACTGGGCAATGGCATCACGGGTAATCGCACCAACGCGCAACGCCTGTTCCACTGCGGTGCGGAGCGCGGCCAGCGCATGCTTCTCCAGAAGACGGAGCACGCGGATATACTCGCGCGTGCCTTCACCCTCGCGTTCGGCCTCCAGGCGGCGCCGCAACAGATGGAAGCATTCGGGCAATATCCATCCTGCCAAAGGCCGGGCATGATCCAATGCGCCGGGCTTCTTCTCCAGCAGCGCCAGATAGTGCAGCGGCTCGAAGCTGACTTGCTCGTCATCCCAAAGGCGCGGGTGGCGCGCCACTTCCACTCCCTGACTCACCAGCACCACTTCACGCCAGTAACCCTTCACCACGATCGGGTGATGCGCCCACTGCACCGGCACCGAGTAATCGTTCCCATCAAAGCGCACCAGCGAGAGTGAACTGGCCGTGGTCGATACTTTCCGGCACGCCTCAAACGCGCTCACGGGCAACGAGAGGAATGCCTTGCGCTCTTCTTCGAGCAACTGCGCCTTGCTTCCCGCCTGCCCACGTAACCGGCGCTGCTGATCCTCCGTACAACGCTTTCGCAGATAGGAGTTCAACTCATCCAGATCGCGCATCTGTGGCACCGGCACGAAGAAGTTGAGCCGGGTGAACTTGACCAACCCTTCCACCACGCCCTTCTCGTTGGCCCGCGCCACGTGACAGAAGCGGTGCTGGAACAGGTAGTGGCTCTTCAACTGGCAGAACGCCGTCGTGAGCCTTCTCTCTTTGGTGCCGGTGAGGAATGATACCGCCACGCGCGTGTTGTCATAAGTGATGGTGTGCGGCACTCCGCCGAAAAACTCGAAGGCGCTCACGTGCCCTGTCCAGAATGTCTCCGTGCATTCCCGTTCAAATGCCTGCACGAAGAACGCATCGCTATACGGCAGCGCCAGGACAAAGAAGTTCACCTTCGTCAGCGTGCCGTTGAGCTTCACCAGGGCCTGCCCAAAGTCCACCTGCGCCTCGCCCGGCCGATGCACCAGCGGCACGAACACTTCCTGCGTGCGTTGGACCAGCTCCCGCACCGCATCCTTCACGGCGGTGTAACCGCCCGTGAAGCCTTCCTCCTTGAGCCGCTCCCAAAGCCGCTTGGCCGTGTGCCGTTGTTTGCGCGGCATGGCCTTGTCTTCAGAAAGAATCTGTTCGATCCGTTCCAGGTATGGCCCGAGCTTCTTTTTAGTTCTGGGCTTCTGCTGTCGGTAACCGGGCGGCTCACTGTGCTGCAAAATCTTGCGCAGCGTCTTCCAATGCAGCCCCGTCTCCCGCAACACCTGGCGGCGGCTCACTTTTTCCACTAACACCCTTCGGCGAATCCCACTCCACTCTTCCATGTCGGCGTACACCCTTCCTTCTCAACCAGAGAGGTGCCGCACTTTTCGAGCGCCATGTCATCCCAATGACCCCGCCGCACTTTTCGTCCGCCGTTTACAAGCGGCCCAGCGAAAAATCCAGTGATGCCTCTCTCTCGCGTTGCCCGAATATCTTCCCATAGGGCAATCGCGAGCCGTCCCGCTTCGTCATTGGGATTCCAATTTACGTGAATGAAGCG
>JACCUI010000293.1 GCA_013811945.1 Pyrinomonadaceae bacterium
CGCCGGTTGATGTTTTATTCGCGCAGTGTCTGGGACTCTTCGCGTCGCTACGCCGTCAGTTAAAACCCGACGCGCCGAGTGCCGACGGAAAAATCCAGAGAGTGGTTTCTCAAATCGGTTTTGCCGGTTAAAGTCTTTCGGATTAAATCGAAAACCTTGGTAACTGAAACATCAGCCCCCGCTAGGGTTATTTGCGAGACGGCAATGTTCTCATGATTGCAGCGTGTAAAACGATCATCACCAACCCGCCGACAAGTGGGACGACCAGCCCCGCGCGTAACGCGCCGTAGTGAGAGGATGCGAGTCCGACCAGCCACGGGAACACGGCGGCGCCCAAACCAGCCAGGATGAACAAGGTACCAGTCAGACGCGACGCATCGTGCCCGAATCGCTCAGTGAAGAGCGCGATGGTAGTGGGAAAGACGGGAGCCAGGCCGAGTCCCGTAAGACCTACTCCAATCAGGACAGGCGCTATTGTCGTACCCAGAAGAAGAACGACCAAGCCGCTCACGGCGACAAACATACCGAGGAGCACCATGCGGGTTTCGCGTACACGTCGAAGGACAAACGGGGCCGCGGCCCTGCCCGCCAACAAACCAGCCCAGAAGAGTGATGGCGCCACCGACCAGGAAAGTTGTGACGAGGGACTGAGTCGCTGAACGTATGAGGCGATCCAACCTCCTGTTGCCGACTCCGTCCCGATGTTGACAAAAACCAGCGCGGCCGTGAGTAGTGCGTATGGAGTGATCCAGAGGCGTATAGCTCCAGAACTGGTTGCCCCTTTGGCTTTCACAGCAACTGGTAGCACGACGGAGCTACGCCGGACAAGCACGCCGATCACGATCAAGGGGGCAGCCACACAGAGTAGCGCGATCGTGAACCCGACCGAGCGCGACAGCGTAGGGACCAGCACGGGGCCGCTGACTGCCCCGACTCCCCAGGCGAGGTTTAAGAGGTTAAGCGCAGCCGCGCGTCGGCCGATATTAAGTTCCGAGATCAGCAGATTAATCGTGGGGATGGTGAGTCCGAGTGACAGTCCCGTTCCGGAAATTGACAGCACGCCCAGCACCCACGGCTCGAAGCCAAGACAAGCTGTACTGACCGCCATCAAGCCGAAGCCCGCTACCAACGGCGGCAAAAACCCAAACCGCTTGATGAGTATGCCGGACAAGGCTGAGCCCACCATGGCCCCAGCGGATTGAGCGAAAAAAAGCGCGCCCGCACCAGCGTCGTCGAGTCGCCAGCGGGCCGATAGTAAAGGTAGGATCGGGCCGAGCAACGTGTTGACGATGCCTATCAAGACAAACCCGATGTGCAGCAGCAGGACCACCGGGCCTGCGCGTGGAGACCCCACCATTAATTCATCGCTCTGTTGCATAACATTCGCGCCAGCAAGTTTCGGGCGTTCACAGACCAGCAGTCAGGATAGTTTAGTAAAAGTCTTGGCAAAATTTTCTTGGGAGTCTCCGTCGCAGGGATGCAGGTGTAGCCCAGAGTACTGCGAACTAGATGATCGTCGAATGACTAAAAAGGTGCTGATCGCAATTCTCAAGACTCTATGAAATTGGTAACTTTCACGAATAGAGAACGGGAAAGAATGTGAAGTGAAATTACCGAGTTCCGCTGATGTAATTGAGACTGTACTTCGCAAGCGAGCACGCTCGCTTCACGAACGTCCTTTGAACCCGGCGCATATCATTGAGCATGTCATTAAGGACACGAGGTTGGTGGCTGGAATTCTACAAAGAACGACCACAGGAATCTCTGGGACCATCACGGGCGAGTTACATCAGTCGTATCGGAAAGCGTTTTGTTAGAGAGACGATCACACCAGACACTTGAGGAACGGCTAGCTTGATTGGGTTTTCTTCTTGATCCAATGTACTATGCGATCCCCGTCACAAAAAGTCCCTGGAATCGAAAGCGCGTCCTCAATTCGGAGTTGTGTTGTTTGTCCGTAAGAGCCGAATCTCACGCCGTCATCCCGGGCAATGAAGATATCGTGGATCTATATCACGATGCAGGCTAGTCCGAGTTTTAACACGCAGTGGAATTCGAGCACCCGATTGGCAGTTTATGCTCTCACCCTGAACTCCACACGAGTGAGGGTCAGCCGCAATTGAGGAGACTAAGCACAGCATGCGCAGTATGCACCTGCTTTTTTCCTAAGCATTGTGTAAGTGTTGCAATAAAGGTCGCCTAAATCAGATTCGCAAGCTGAAAGTTGCGAGTTCGATCCTCGTCGCCCGCTCCAATTTATCCCAAACTAACATAAGATCAGGAGTCCTTGGGAATTTCGGTAGACACTTGACCTGGGCATTGTCAACTCAACTCCAAAGGAAGGACCAGTGGCCACGCGGCCAAGTTCAGCTCCGGAAATCTTAGAATCCTTCAGTTCTTTGCTCGATTACTCAATTGGCTCTAGGGCCGCTTGTATAGCGGTTGAGCCTTGCCAGTTTTCAATCCTCTCGTCTAATCGCCTGAGCTCGGCCGGCGCACTAAATTCTCCCAGGTAGTGATCGACCTGCCTTCCCTCAGCTTCATCGCGTTGAAGGAAGGGCAAAGGGACTGCAACTGACGTCAAACTGCTGCTACTCAGTGGAATCGATTTTACCGTTCCTCCTGTTTGCGCTTTAACGCTTCCGACGAAAGCGGGTTTCTGATAAGTCTCGAACTTTTTCCCAGGTCCGGCTAGCGCGAACGTTTCGATAAACTCATCATCCCTCAGAAACCGATAAGTCTCGCGCGCAACCCACCCGGGGCTAATGTTCTCGATTGCCGTGCTTGTGAACACGAAGCTGCGACCGTCCTCCGAAATGCTTTCCAAAGCGTACTGGACCACGAAGCCCTCGATATGGAATTGACGAAAACTAAGTTTCTTTAAGCTTCGATCGTAACCGAAGAAGCCCAGGTCTTCGTGGGTTTCACCCTTCGGATTCTTTTCTTGGGGCGGGTACACTGCCTTGTTTGAAACTTGAACAAATCGGTTCTTCAGCACGAGAGCATACTCGCGCTCCATTTTTCCGGCGCCGGGTTGCCCTTGCGAATCGCCTTGCCATTTTCCGATGAAAAGCCGCAGCGGTTTTAAGGGATCGGGTTGGTCAGATTGTTTGTTCGGGGCGGACTGCTGAACTGGCGCCGCATTGGGCATGGCAAGCGCGGAGCCCAAAAAGACTGCTAGTAAAAAAACAGTTCGGGTGAATCCTAATCTGAATGCGCACATAGAGCCTCCAATCAATATGTCATTCCGGTCCTTCATGCCATATCGACAGGATGATAGACGGAAGTCCAGTACCGACGCTTGTAAAAATCGGCCATCGTCAAAAGGTGACGTTCGGAAAAGTGAAAAGCTCTCTCGGAGCCATCCCGGCCATCTCGCGAAACTCGTGATTCATGTGAGCCTGATCGAAATAACCGCACGCCAAAGCGGTCTCTGTCAAAGTGCGGTGCTCCTGGCCGCTCAAACAATGAAGGACGTGAAGGAATCTACTGACGCGTGCGAATTCCTTCGGACTCAATCCCACGGTCTGCTGGAACCGTCGCGTGAGTTGTCGGCTGCTGACGCCTAGATGGACAGCGACCTGTGCGACGTTAAACTGCCCGCAATTTGCTTCGATGAGGCGAAGACATCGGCCAACGGTGTGGCCATAACGGCCGTTCTGGGCCAGCAACGCGAGCAGCGCCTCCTCAATAATCCGCACACGTGCCGTCATCCCGCTGGCGAGAGATATCCGCTCTATCAACTCGCGCGCGCGCTCCTTCCAAATGTCTTCCAGGTCGACGATCCCAGCCGCCACTTCGCTGAGCGGTCTTTGAAAAAAGAGATACGCCCCGCGAGCGTAAAAACGAATCGCGATGAGACCCATTCGGCCTTCAGGCTCAATCTCCAGGAAACGTTTCATCTGTCCTACGACAAAGCCATGGGGCTGTAAGGCGCTTGTCCCGTCGGCAAAATGGGTCCGGAATGGATCGCGAAAATGAAACACCAGTTCGACGCAACTGTCAGGCAGGATCCTTTCCCGGCTTGCATCGAAGATCGCCTGGTCACTTTCCTGCGACCAGATGCATTTGACAAAGGGAGCAAGAGCCGGGTGGACTTGATACTCTCGCAAATGAACGGCGGCTTCTTTCATTATGATTTATTTGTTGACTCCCATGCCTGCGACGCTTTGACGAAGGCTCTAGCCGCTGTGCTGAGATGTTTGTCTTTGCGATAGACGACCTTTAGGTCGCGACGGATTTCAAGCGTCTGTATTTTGATAGCAACCAGGGTTTTTGCTAGCAACTCCGTCTCAACCGCGAACGCAGAAATGAAGGCAATGCCAAGTCCATTCTGTACGGCCTTCTTAACAGATTCCGGGTTTGCCATCTCCATGACAGCGTCGGGCTCAATCCTGCATTTCCGCAGATGGCTTGCCACTATAGCCCGAGTCGCGGAGCCTTCCTCACGAAGGATAAATTTCTCTCTCAAAAGATCCGGTGGTTTGACTATTCTCCTGCCGGCCAGACGGTGACCGACAGGCACAATCAGGACTAATTCGTCTGTCAACCACGGCACTACGTCTACCTCGTCGCCGGCTAAATGTCCGCCCACGAACCCGAAATCAAATTCGTTGTTGATTACTCCTTCTTCAATTTGCCTCGTGTCTTTAACAGTGAGGTGCATTTCTATTTTCGGGTATCGGTGCTTGAAATGAGCGATCGTTCTAGGGACAAGGTACATTCCCGGCGTGGTACTGGCTCCGATTCGCAATGACCCGCGCTCGAGCCCCTGTAGCTCATGTATCGCGTAACGGGCATCGTTCATGGAGGCAATAACCCCAGCGGCATACGGCACCAGCAGTTGACCAGCCTCGGTAAGTGCGATCTTTTTCCCCAGTTGCTCAAACAGCTTAGACCCCAGGTCGTGCTCCAGTTGGCGCATCCGCACGGAGACGCTCGGCTGGCTGAGGTTAACTTCCTCACCCGCACGTGTGAAGTTCAAATGCCTGGCGACACTCAGGAACACTTGTAGGTCACGAACGTCCATAGAGTCATGTTGGTTAACTATAGTAATCATTGGAACAATTCATTTCACCAATGATTCTAAGAATACTAACATGCATCTACAAAGAAGGGAGCGCAAGAAGTAGCGTTACTGCGAGTGCCGCTGCCCTGCGAGGTAAATATCGCGCGCCTTCCGCTTGGTTGGTGAATCGAGGAACATCGGCTAGGAGAAGAGAAAGAAAGGATGGGTCACAACAACGCGGGCGATACTCTGCGAGAGTGGCGAGAGTCCGCACTATATTGGGAGAAACACAGTGACATCATTCGGACGATGCTCGGTCCGCTCACCCAAGCGCTTATAGAAGAGGCGGGCATCGGCCCAGGACAATCGGTGCTGGACGTGGCGGGTGGTGCAGGCGAGCCTTCTTTGACGATTGCCAGGGTCGTCGGACTCGCTGGTTCGGTCATGTGCACGGACGCTGTGTTGGAGATGGTCGCGGCTGCTGAAAACGCAGCGCAACAACTGGGAATAAAGAACATCCGTTTTCGGCAGTGCACGGCTGACTCGCTGCCATTCGAAAACAACTCCTTTGACACGGTTGTTAGTCGGCTTGGAGCAATGTTCTTTCCTAATCCTCTCTTGGCCATACGAGAGATGTTACGAGTAATAAGGCCGGGGGGCGCCATTTCGCTTACTGTCTGGCACAAAAGCGAAGTGAACCCTTTCGCTTATTGCGTCACTGACGTGATGAACCGTTACATTGAAACGCCACCCGCCGATCCTGATGCGCCTGGGGCGTTCCGTTTCGCGGAACGCGGCAAGCTGGCTAGTGTTCTTACAGACGCCGGAGCACGTGATGTAAGTGAAATGTTGCTTAAGTTTAGAATGGAAGCGCCGGTTTCTGCTGAGGAATTTTGGAATATGCGTTCTGAGACATCCGAAACTCTCCGCCAAAAGCTTGGGCAACTCTGCTGAGCAAGCGGTCCGTGTGACGGCAGAAGTTCAGCAGGCCGTGCGTGAGTTTTTCCCGAACGACAAAATGGCCTTTCCCGCGCAAATGATTATCGTAACCGGGACGAAACATGATGATTCTGAGACTTAAGTGTTGCTCGGTCCATGTGTGATCGATTGAGTAAAACCAAAGATCAGTTGATTGATGCGCTGAAGGAGACTCGCGCGCGAACGTTGGAGCTTGTCGATGACCTCGACGAAACGCAGTTGATGGGTCCGCACTTGCAGATCGTGAATCCGCTGCGGTGGGAGATTGGTCATTTAGCATGGTTTCAGGAGTTCTGGGTCTTACGTCACCTGGGTAAGCAACCGGCGATTCTCAAGCACGGCGACGAGCTTTACGATTCAGCGCGGGTGGCCCACGACACCCGTTGGGATTTGCCATTGCTTGAGACAGACGCAACTCTGGCTTACATGTCGCAAGTGCGGGAGCGGGTAATCGAGAAGGCCCGCCGCGGGAGTCGCGGCCTGAGAGATGCTGAAGGCTACCATCAGGGTTACTTCTTGAATCTTGTGCTGCTACACGAGCAGATGCACGACGAAGCGATCACTTATACACGTCAGACGTTGAGCTATCCTCCGCCCGCAATTAGCATCGCAGCAGGGCAAACCGACGTCGCGGTAGCTAGCAGCCTGGGGTCGCCGAAAAGCTTGCCTCTTACTCAAACTCACACCTACGTCACAGGGGACGCGGAGATTCCCGGCAGCACATTCCTTTTCGGAAGCACTTCCGAACAAGGCTTCGTCTTCGATAACGAACAGTTGGCGCACGAGGTTGAGATTGGCCGTTTCGCTATCTCCAAGACTGCCGTGTCCAACGGCGAATTCAAGCATTTCGTCGAAGACACCGGCTATGGAAAAAGCGAACTGTGGACAGCGCCAGGTTGGCAGTGGCGGACAAGTGTTGGCGCCGAACATCCGGTGTACTGGCGGCGAGAGGGAAACCGTCACTGGTTGCGACGCAACTTCGATGAATGGGTCGCGCTTGAAGAGCGCCTGCCAATCGTGCATGTTAATTATTACGAGGCTGATGCTTACTGCCGTTGGGCGGGTCGGCGTCTGCCAACCGCGGCGGAGTGGGAGATGGCGGCCAGTGCAGAGCCAGCGCAGGAAGATCGAGGTCTTACAACTCACAAGCGACAATATCCTTGGGGTGGCGATTTGCCCTCGCCGGAACGGGCAAATCTAGATTGGCGAGCGATGGGATGCATTCCAGTTGACATGCTGCCTGCAGGCGATAGCGCGTTCGGATGCCGGCAGATGATCGGCAATGTATGGGAATGGACGGCAAGCGACTTCCAGCCCTATCCTGGCTTCGTCGCTGGTCCTCACAAAGAATACTCCGAGCCCTGGTTTGGCAGTCATAAGGTCTTGCGAGGCGGTTGTTGGGTGACTCGGTCCCGCCTCATTCACAATAGCTATCGAAACTTCTACACGCCTGACCGGCGCGATGTCTGGGCTGGGTTCCGCACGTGTGCGCCGCAGACTTAGGATGAGGATTGGCATAGTCACTCCGGCTCCGCCGGACTCTCGCCACGGAAACCGCATTACTGCGGTTCGCTGGGCCAGGATTTTGAGACGACTTGGCAACCAAGTGTCAGTCCTACAGACGTATGACAGTAAGCCGTATGATTTGTTGGTAGCCTTACACGCTAGGAGGAGCCATCCGTCAGTCATCAACTTTCAGCGCCAGAACCCCGATGCTCCGGTTATCGTTGCTCTTACCGGAACAGATCTTTATCGCGATATTCGGACAAATCATCTGGCGCGAGAGTCGCTCGATATAGCGACGAGGATTGTCGTGTTGCAACCGAAAGCGATCGAGGAACTACAACCAGGATTGCGAGACAAGACACGGGTAATCTATCAGTCAGTTGAAGACAGACAGGCACCGAGAGGCACGAGCGGCAGGGAGGCGAAAACAAGGGCAAGAAAGGCTGAAGCTAGTAAACGATCAACTGGCAGCTTTGATGTATGTGTAATCGGGCACCTGCGTCCTGTGAAGGATCCTTTTCGCACAGCCATGGCGTCGCGATTACTTCCTGGCTCATCAAGGATCCGAGTCTTGCAATGCGGCGGTGCGATGACCGGCGCAATGGCCAGCAGAGCGCGCAATGAAATGAGTGCTAATAAACGCTTCAAATGGCTCCGTGAGCAGCCGCATTCACGCGTTCGGCGCATTCTGGAGAGGAGTTCTCTTTGTGTCCTTTCATCTCGCATGGAGGGAGGGGCGAACGTGTTATCAGAGGCAATAGTCGCTTCAATTCCGATTCTCGCTTCGCGTATTGGTGGCAATGTTGGCATTCTGGGGTCACACTATCCCGGCTATTTTGACGTAGGCAGTACTCAACAACTTGCACGGTTACTGACACATGTGGAAACTTCGCCGGAATATCTCGCTGAGCTAAGAGTCCGGGTTAAGAATTTAGCCTTCCTTTTTGCTCCAGCGAGTGAACAAAAAGCCTGGGCACAATTGACCAGCGAACTGGCCCCGCAACTGTGAAAAGGTTTGTCCGAAAAGAGGCACAATGCCCGGTAGTAACGATACGGCGGGTTGAATCTACGACTCAGACTGGAGAACACCCCTACTATGCGCAAGTACTTGAAGTCAATTCTATTTGGGATTGTCCTGCTCGGACTCGTGGCTTCGGCCGTGGGTCTATATGGGAAAGCAGGAAGCGTTTCTGCGCGAGCAGTCTCTGAAGCTGCTGTGGACGACAAGCGTTATTCAACGGATATGAATGAGCTGCGAACCAAGTTCAATAGGGACAGGGGGAAGGTGCGTCTGCTCAAGCTGCTTTCGCCGACTTGACCCGGTTGTCTTCGGGGGGCCTCCGAAATCCAAAGCAAGGTGCTGGAGCAAGTAAAGAATTCAGACCTGCGAGTCTACTCGGTGTACGTTCCGATATTGGAAAGCGACGACGAGGCAAGTGTCCCTTCTGCCATGAAGAGACTGCCAGACAGCCGAGTCGTGTTCTACTGGGACTCTAAGAGCGAACTCACCAAACGCTATTCGCGTGTGCTGCAACTAGGCGAGGATCGCCCCGCGTGGGATGTGTACCTGGTCTTTGAACGCACCGCTGAGTGGAAGGCAGAACCACCTGTTCCTGATTATTGGATGCACCAACTCCGGGGCGTTTCACCTGAGCGCAGACTCGACGGCGTTGCGCTGGAGGTTGAGATAAAGAAGACCCTTCAGCGAGGGAAGCCATGATTGCGGGGTTCTCGCCGTCATGCCGATGTCGCTGGTGCCCTCGATTGCATCGGAGAATGTAGTTGCTTTGTTCGGCATCCAATTGCAAAACCGAAGTCTTGGGACACTTGTGGAGCGCGATAATACTACGCGTACGTTCAATTTGATCGCGAGGAGTCGAAAATTATGAAGCGAATCTTTTGCGCCTTCGCGCTAGCAGGCGCGTTTAATTCGATAGCATTGGGGCAGGTGGCTCAAGCACCTCAAAAGCACGAGATGACAAACTCAAGGAAGGCCGAGATGAGTCTTTATTCAACGGCTGAGATTCAGTGGAAGGATGGCCCTGCATCCCTACCTGCTGGAGCAAAGATTGCGGTGCTGGAAGGTGATCCTACGAAGGAAGGCTTTTTCACGATGCGTCTCTGGCTGCCGGACGGCTTCAAGATTTCACCCCACTGGCACCCCAAGGCGGAGCATGTGACCGTCATCTGGGGAACCTTCAATATCGGTATGGGAGAGACGTTTGATCAAACGGCGACTCGGACGATGCCAGCCGGGACGTTTGGCTTCTGGCCCGCGGAAATGAAGCATTTCGCCTGGGTTAAGGGTGACACGGTCCTTCAACTTCATGGCACTGGTCCATGGATGATTACTTACGTGAATCCGTCAGATGATCCACGCAAGCCGAAGGGATAACCTAATCGAAGAATCTGCATCGAGGTCGCTATGAAAAAGAATCAGGGTTTCATTTCAACCGTCGTTTTAGTTGTGATGGCGTCCCTGAGCTGTGCTCAGAGCTCTGAGAAGAAAGAGGGAAACCTTTCCGCCGCCTCCGGGCCAGAACTTCGCTGGAAATATGAGACCGGCGGTTGAGTGTTCTCGACCCCCACGGTCGCGGGGGAACTGCTGTTCATCGGCTCTTGTGCGGGCAAGTTCTACGCTATTAACAAGGCTACGGGCCAGGTGCAATGGAGCTACGACATCCGCAAAGACGGCAAGCAGCAGAGCTTCCACGGAGACCCGTTAGTAACAAATGAACTGATCCTTATCGGCACCGACTATTCCTGCGCACCGGATGGTGTAGGACACGTTTACGCTTTCGAGCGAGACAGTGGAACAGTACGCTGGAAGTACCGCTCGACCAGCGTCCCTACGGACATCGTTCAACTCAATTCAAGTGTGTACTTCGGCAGTTTTCAGGACAAGTGGTCTTCCGTAGATCTTCACAAGGGAGGCTTAAACTGGAGTTTTGCCACTGGCGCTCTTAACAAGGACTGTGACGCGATCAAGGCACCAGTTGCAAACGCAAATCGCCTGTTCATTGTGGGACTAGACGGACTCATCTATTCGCTGGATGCCTCGTCCGGTCTGGTGAGCTGGAAGCGGAAGCTCCCGGCAGCTCCTTCGACGGCGCTGGCCCTCAGGGACAAGACCATTTATGTGGGCACAAACGATCGACGCATCTATCGCCTGAACGCGGAGACCGGTACGATCATATCCGAGCTGGCTACTGACGCTAAACCCGTGGGAAGGCTGGCATTCGCCAACGATTCACTGTTCATGTTTTTGGAGAACGCTTCGGAACGGGTGGGTTACATTGTTTCTGTAGATTCTAAGTTGGCGGGAGTGCGCTGGAAACAGAGATCATCTCCTGACTGGGCCTCCGAACGCCCTCATCTATGGAAGGAGTCCGTCGTAGCGGGGAACTGTCGCGGTGGAATGGTTGCGTTCCGAGCTACTGACGGTGAGCCGCAATGGAATCTCAGCCTGAAAGGATGCATCAGGAGTATCGGCAGTACAGGCAATATGTTGTTCGCCGGCGTGCAGGAAGGAACTATCTATGCTTACGAGCTACCGACGAGACCCTAAGACATCAAAAGAATCAGGTACATCAGGCAAGAAGCTTATCGGCGCGGATACATTTGAATGTGAAGTACTGGATGACACGAGCCTGGCAGTAAACGCTAGAGACGCACTTGAACGGGTGTGCTCCGGTAAAGGTCTTGATTCACCGTTCCGGTATTACAGCCAGGAATTCGTGGATCACGTCAATGATATGAGGTTTCAAGGGCTTGAGGGCGCCCGGCGGTCCGTTGAGCTATATCCCAAGGTTCTTTCGGATCTTGATGTTGTAGTTGAAGAGCAACTCACAGATGGGATCGTGTAACGTCACGTTTTGTAGTTTCGGGAAATAGTTTCGGCAAAAGGGTTCGCTTTAACGGCATAACGATCAGCCGGTTCAAAGATGGTTTGATTGTTGAGGATTGGTCTGTAACAGATACCTTGGGCATGTTGCGTCAACTGGGCGCATGGCGCTCAGCCCTGATCGGACTTCGCCAATGGACGACCTTGAAGGGCTCGTAGCGCTCAATCGAAAGTTAAAATCCGAACAGAGCCGTATGGCACCGACTATTGACTGTAGTTGCTGTCACACTTTATACTCCAAACCTTTCCCAATGCGTCCAAGGCTAGAGAAGAGGTTTATGCATCGCTTCCCCCCGAAAATAGCATTGCGCGGGTTTAGGCCGGGCGCACGCGGCGCGGGCCATGTGCTTGGCGAACTGGAATCTCTGGTGATGGAGATCCTGTGGTCGCAGGCAGGGCAAACTGTCAATGAGGTAGAGGAGAGGTTACGCGCTAAGCGGAACATCGCTCATACAACTGTCCTGACTACGCTCGACCGAATGTACCGAAAGGGCTACTTAACCCGCGAGAAGCAAGCCAAGGCTTTCGTTTATTCGCCACGGTACACGCGCAACGAGTTCGGGAGAACGATGGCGCAAGAGGTATTAGGGGCGCTGATTGGACATTCCGCAGAGACTGCAGTTTCGACCTTCGTGGATCTTATTGGTAACGATCCAGGTGCATTAGACCAACTCGAAGCAAGAATTCGTGAGAAACGTCGGCAGACAAAGAAATAACTAGGAAGGGCGTTTTGCTCGCAAGAACAGCACTGGTCACAGCCATAGAAAACTTCGTTCTCTTCAGCACTCTTATCTCGCTGGGGATATTCACGGTTGTTGTAATCGTAAGGCAAATCACCATAAGGGAAATATGGCAGCCTCGAGCTGAAAGCATTGCGCACCTTTACGCTGCCGCGCTCGTGATACCTCCCCTTGCTTCCCTTTGGCTGGTTAGCGCCGCGCTATTGCCACGTCTGTGGATGACGCCGCAGGCCTTCGCCGCTGAGCATTCTGCACCCCTTCACCAATTGCATTTGCTGGGTGAGCTTACGTTCGCGCTGGAGCCTGCGCTTGCATACGCGTTAGTTTCGTTTTTGGTTCTCCTTGCCTCCTTTGCTGCATGGTCCAACCTTCGCGGCTCCTGGCGCGTGAGCAGAGTGATTGGACGGTTGGATGTGCAGGCGGTAGCGCCCCCACCCGAGCAAGTCGCGCTGGTGAACGTGGTCGCGGGGAACGCTGGCCTCTCTGTAGGTTTGGTAATGAGTGAGTATCCAGTCACTTTTGTGTGGGGATTTCGACAGTCAAAATTAATTCTCTCTTCCGGTCTATTGCGAATGCTTACTTCGGCTGAATTAACCGGGGTGTTGGAGCACGAAGCAGCGCATCATGCCCGGCGGGACAACCTAATCAAATTGCTCCTATCACTGTGCAGCTACTGTTCATTGGCTTTTCCACTCTCGCGCGTAATCGTTGGCTGGCGTGCGACCGAGGTCGAGATGATATGCGATGAAGTGGCTGCCGCACGGACCTCACGGCCGTTGGAGATTGCCGAGGCGCTGGTGAAGTTGCGACGGCAAACTCTGACGAGTCAACTTTCTTCTGAGCCTCTCCCAACCCGAGCTATTGCCTCAAGCTTCGTTTCGGATAGTGCACTGGCATTTCAACGTCGCGTTGGTAGGCTGCTCACGCTCGTAGACGCTCCCGGTTCCATGTCTCCTGATGGAAATCAATCCTATGCAGCAAGAGCTGGCGCATTTGTTTTTGCAACCAGCCTGGTCACGCTGTCAGTCATTCTTCTTTTCGCGCCACTGTCTGTACACCTCGCCGCTGAAGCGCTAATACAAATTCTAAAATAAACAAGGACGGCCTTAGCTTCATGCACTCAACTCTTCCCGCACAAACTACCGCCTGTAGTCGGAGCGCCTTGGTTCTAAGCTTCATAATCGGTGTCGTCATGTTTACGGCGTGTGGGTCTTCTCCGAAACCGGAGGCAGAGCACGAAGAAGAAGCGTTGGCACGCACCGAATTCACCGACCGGCTTGAAAACTTTTTTGAATATGAGCCACTGAAAGCGGGCAAGCCCAGCCAGTTCTTGATTCACCTCACGGATCTCTCCGACGGAACTCCGGTCGAGAAAGCTGAGGTGACCCTCATCACACGCATCAAAGGCGGCAGCGAGGTTATGCAAACCAAAGCACGCGTCGGAAAAGTGACGGGAATTTATGTGGCCGATGTCGCCATTTCAGATTCCGGTATCTACGACATCGAGTTTCTCATCAAGAACGCGAAACTCGACGAACGGTTGGCGCTGACAGACTTTAAGGTGGAGTAACTCACTGTGAATCGTCTTCGAGCAATTACTACTCTGATGTTGGCGCTGTCTGTGTCAGTAAGCGTCCGTGCGCAAACACCCGCTGCGGCTGGACCACCTACCGCTGTCACACAGGCTCCTGACTACGTTTCGCTGGAGTCGGCGACCGAACAGTTCCTGCGAAAGAATCTGGCCCTCGAAGCGGCACGCCTTGAGGTCGGTGTTGCGGAAGCTCAAAGAGTTGGCGCTCGACTGAGTCCACGGCCGGGGTTGACAGTCAGCGCGGAGAATCTGCGGCTGTCTGGAGAGACGCCCGCGAGCCGACTCCATGAGTATGGGGTAGCAGTGGTTCAGCCGATTGAGTTGGGTAATCGTAAAGCTTTGCGCATGGAAGTTGCGGAGCGAACTGTTTCGGTTTCCGAAACTCGCTTAACGGCAGTACTAAGACGTCAGCTGTTCGATCTTAAACGAACCTACTACGAGTCTGTGCTGGCCCGAACTCTACTCGGCATCGAGCAGGAGAACCGCGACAACTTCGAGGGCTTGGTCCGGTTCAACACGGTGCGGTTCGAGGAAGGATTTATCGCGGAAGGGGATCTCCTGAAAGTCCGGTTAGAACGCATCAGGTTCGACTTCGCGGTTGCCAATGCAGAGCTTGCCTTCAGCAAGACGAAGATTCGGCTCCTCGAACTGATGGGCGACGCCGAATTCGGGCGCGCCGCCAAAGTAGATGTAAGCAACCGTCTCCAGGCGCCGACGGTTAACCTTGACCTAACGCAACTGCGGGAGACCGCACTGGCCAATCGTCCGGAAGTAAATGTGGCTGAAGCCGAAGGGGCGTTGGCCGAGTCCTCGATCAAACTCGAGCGATCCCGTGCGCGAGGTGAGGTGACTCCATACGTTGGTTACAAGAGGGTCGGTGTGGACAACACGGTTCTTGCCGGAGTTACCGTGCCGCTACCTTTTGGAAATCGCAATCAATCCGGCATCGCTCGCGCTGAAGCTGAACAAAAACTAGCGGAAACAAACCTGCGCTTTGTTCGCAATCGCGCTTTCGCGGAAGTCGAAGCTGCCTTCCGAGCTTACGAGACTGCGCGCGAACAGGTGAGAGCTTATGAAGCGGGTCTCTTAAGGCAAGCCGAAGAGTCTCGGGAGATTCAGCTTGGCGCTTATCAGGAAGGCGCCGCTGAATTAATCACGTTGATTGAAGCGCAGAAAACCAGAACCGAGATCCGGGCCAACTACTACCGCGCAATTTTCGATTACTACACGAGCATCTTCCAGCTGGAGTTGGCAACCGGCACGGATATCAGACTATGAGCACACCGAACGACGCTAATGAAGGGCGCACCGAAGAAACGAAGCAGGTGCGCGTCACACACGAAGAGAGCTTCAGCAGTAGTGACCGCAACGGCAATGACTCACGCCGCAAGCAGGTGATGATCGTCGCTGTGGTAGCCCTGGTTGCAATGGTCACCATTCTGTTCGCGTTCCTTTGGTTGCGCCCCGCCAAGGAAGTGAAAACGGAAGCGCCTGCTGCCGCCGGCAACACTGAAACAGTCAAGTTTCTGATGGAGCAGCAGTGGCTGATCCGAATGAAACTGGCGCGGGTAGATGAGCAGACAGTGGCGCGGCAGATTACTGCGACGGGGCGTGTTGTTCCGGCGGCGAACAAGCAGGCCGTAATCGCTCCACCTGTGGGCGGCATCCTTGCCGGCGGACAAATTCCGCGCATTGGGCAGCGCGTGGCGCAAGGGCAGACCATCGCCGTCCTGCAACAAACCGCGACCTCCGCCGAGCAGGCGCAGGTGCGCGCTGCCAGTGCGTCAATCGGTCTCGAGAACGCGCGGCTTGAAGCTGATCGCCGCACGGCTGCCGGTGAGGTTGAATCAGCACGTGTTCGGCTTGATTTAGCTCAGAAGGAAGCTAACCGCGCACAACGTCTCTACGAACGTAAAGCTTTTTCAGAGCGACAGCTTCAGGCCGCAGAGGCCGATCTAAAGTCGGCGAAAGCAGTTTATGACGCCGCCGTTAAACGTCTGGAAGCGCTTACCTCAACGCGATCCGTTGCAGCGGCCCGAGCGAATGTCGGTAGCGCCAATGCGAGTTTTGCGGTCCGCGCTCCTCTCAGTGGTTACGTTACGAAAGTCAACAAGTCTATCGGCGAGCAGGTCGCTCCCGGCGAAGCGATTCTCGAGATCACTAACCTGGATACTGTGTGGGTGGAGGCACCCGTCTTCGAGCGTGACTTAAACCGTCTCGGCGGCGGAGTGGGTGCTACTTTCACCACCGCCGCCCATCCGGGCCACGAGTTTCGCGGCACGGTCGTGGACATCGGCGCAGTGATTAATGAAGCGACGCGCGCCGCTACGGTCGTCTTTCAAGTGCCGAATGGCGGACGTGCCCTGCGGATCGGAATGCAGGCGAACGTGAGCTTAGACGCTGGCGAGTCGGTGACGGCGATGATGATACCCCGCTCGGCGGTGCTTGATAACGAAAGCAAAAAGATCGTCTATGTGCTGCTTTCTGGCGAAGAGTTCCAGCGCCGCGAGGTCACACTCGGTGATGAGTACGGAGACAAGGTGGCCGTACTTTCTGGTCTCAACAAAGGCGAGCGTGTTGTGACCCAGGGGGCTTATCAGATCAGGTTGCAGGAACTTAAGCCAGCAGATGCCGGCGTGCATTCGCACGAAACCTGATCGTCAGCCGTGTCTAAGCTCGAGGAAAATGACCGATGAGTGAGCGCGAGGATAAAAGTCACGGGCGGAACGGGGGTCACGGACACGACCATCCGCACGATGGAGGGCATTCATACAAGGCTGGCAAACTTAGCGGTTCCCACGGGCACACACACGGCGCGATTGACCCTTCGATTTTGACAACTGAAAAAGGTATCTGGGCATTAAAGTGGTCGTTTATTGGCTTGTTCATCACAGCCATTTTCCAGGCCATTGTTGTCTGGTATACCGGCAGCGTCGCGCTTCTCGCCGACACAATTCACAATTTCAGCGATGCCACGACCGCTATTCCGTTGTGGATTGCGTTTGCGATAGGTCTTTGGAAACCGACCAAGCGATTTACTTACGGCTTCGGGCGAGTGGAAGATCTAGCCGGAGTTTTCATAGTGTTGGCGATTCTGATTAGCGCAATTCTCGCCGGTTACGAGTCAATCAAGCGTCTTTGCGCGCCGCAAGACGTAACGTATCTGTGGGCGGTTGCCGCTGCTTCCATCGTCGGCTTTATCGGTAATGAAGCCGTTGCCATTTTTCGCATTAAAGTCGGCCGTGAAATCGGCAGCGCCGCGCTCGTCGCCGACGGCTATCACGCCCGCACGGACGGCTTGACGAGTCTTGCTGTTTTGTTCGGCGCAATCGGCGTGTGGCTCGGCTTTCCGCTCGCCGACCCCATTGTCGGTCTGATTATCACATTGATGATTTTCAAAATCGTCTGGGATTCAGCAAAGTCGGTTTTTACCAGACTGCTGGACGGCGTTGAACCGAACGTAGTTGACGAAATTACCGAAGCGGCTAAGCAAACGCTACAGGTCGAAGAGGTGACGGAAGTGCGCGTCAGATGGCTTGGACACAATCTTCATGCTGAACTAAATCTGGCTGTCAACTCGCAATTGACCTTAGCTCAGGCGCACGAGGTCGCTATCGAAGCCGAACGAAATCTCTTGGAAAAGGTGAATTATCTTTCCTACGCGACGATTCACGTTGACCCAAGCAATGTTTCGGGCGAGGCGCATCATCGGCTATTAAACTAATTTAGAAGGTTTTCAGCTTCGTGAAATTTGCCGAGACCCCAATTTCGAGAGATTGCGTCCTTATTTTTCAATAGGCTCTTAAGTTTCGGATAGGGCTCTAATGCTTAACAAAATTATTCAGTGGTCGCTTAGAAACCGGCTGCTCGTTGTCATCGCCGCTGTCGCGCTGCTGATCTACGGCGGCTATGTCACCGTGCGCACGCCGGTTGACGTGTTTCCCGATCTGACCGCTCCGACCGTGACGATTCTGACCGAATCGCACGGACTCGCCCCGGAAGAAGTCGAGTCCCTCGTCACGCTTCCCATCGAAGCCGCAATGAACGGCACAGCGGGTGTCTATCGTGTGCGCTCGAACTCCGCGATCGGCATCTCTATCGTCTTCGTCGAATTCAACCTCGACACGGATATTTACCGGGCCCGCCAACTCGTCAACGAGAAGTTACAGCAAGTCCGACTCCCCGCCGGAGTGCCCGCGCCCGTGCTCGGCCCGATCTCCTCGACGATGGGTGAAATTATGCTGATCTCAATGACCAGCAAAACAACGTCTGCGATGGAGCTGCGCTCGATTGCTGATTGGACTGTGCGCCCGCGCTTGTTGGGCGTCACGGGCGTCTCGCAAGTCATGATTATCGGCGGCGAGACGAAGCAGTTTCAGGTGCTTGTTGACCCGGCGAAACTAGCCGACTCTGGCTTGACGCTCGAACAAGTCGTCGAAGCCGTGACCGCTTCAAACGCGAACGCGGCGGGTGGCTTCCTTGAGCGCACGAACGAAGAGTTTCTCATTCGTGGCCGCGCCCGCCTCCATTCGCCCGAAGACCTAGCAAACTCCGTCGTCACCGTGCGCAGCGGCACGCCCATTCTCGTCGGCAACGTCGCCATCGTCCAAGCGGGCGCGGCTCTGAAGCGCGGCGACGGGAGCTTCAACATGCAGCCGGCGGTAATCGCCACGATTCAGAAACAGCCGAACGCCAACACCCTCGAAGTCACCGAACAGATCGAAACGACGCTCGCGGGGTTGAGAGCGACGCTGCCCGCGGACGTGACGATTGACACGAAGGCGTTCCAACAGTCCGACTTCATCAACCGCGCGGTGGGAAATGTGCGCTCGTCAATCATCGAGGGCGGCCTCATGGTGACCATCGTGTTGTTCCTCTTCCTGTGGAACTTCCGCACGACCTTCATCTCGCTGACGGCGATTCCGCTCTCGCTGATTGCGGCGATTCTGGTGATGAGTTACTTCGGCATCTCGATCAACACGATGACCCTGGGAGGCTTGGCCATCGCTATCGGCGCGCTCGTGGACGATGCGATCATTGACGTCGAAAACGTTTTCCGACGGCTAAAGCAGAACGCGCAATCGCCTACCCCCGCTCCTGTCATTGATGTGATTTTCCGCGCTTCGAGCGAAATCAGGAATTCGATCCTCTTTGCGACGCTCATCATCATTATCGTTTTCCTCCCGCTCTTTTCCCTGGGCGGGTTTGAGGGGCGCATGTTCGCTCCGCTCGCCTTCGCCTACATCATCTCGATCACTGCTTCACTCGTCGTCGCACTGACCGTGACGCCCGTCCTTTGCTATTTTTTGCTTGGTCGCTCAAGGCTGCTTCACGACGAGAAAGATTCACGACTCGTCGCCTGGATGAAGAAGCATTACGCGCGCATCCTGAATTGGACGCTCCGCAATCCGTACAAGATCATCGCCACGTCCGCCGCGATGCTGCTGGTGGCCGGCGCCATGTTCGCCTTCATGGGTCGCGAATTCCTGCCGCCGTTCAACGAAGGCACGCTGAATATCAACGCCAACATGCCGCCGGGCACGTCCTTGCAGGAGTCCAATCGCATCGGCAATGTCATCGAGTCGGTGCTGCACGAAGTCCCTGAAGTGGTCTCGACCACTCGACGGACGGGACGCGCCGAGTTAGACGAACACGCTGCGGGCGTCAACATGAGCGAGATCGAGGTCGTCACCAAGGAGGGTGACCGCTCTCACGCCGAGTTTATGGAAGACGTGCGCCAGCGTCTGGCGCGCATCCCCGGTGTCGAGGCGGAAGTGGGGCAGCCCATCTCGCACCGTATCGACCACCTGCTCTCAGGCACGCGGGCCCAGATTGCCATCAAACTTTTCGGACCCGACCTCGCGACGCTTCGCACCAAAGCCGCCGAGATACGCAGCCAGATGGCGGGAGTTCCCGGCATCGTTGATCTGATCGTCGAGCCGCAAGTTGGCGTGCCGCAGGTGCAGATCAACATGGATCGGCAAGGGGCAGCCGCAGTCGGACTGAGAGCCGGAGATTTGGCCGAAACAGTTGACACGGCCTTTAACGGTCACGTCGCCTCGCAGGTACTGGAAGAGCAGAAGACTTACGACGTGCTCGTGCGCTTCGATGACACGGCGCGCGAATCTGTTGAGACGATAGGTCGCACTCTGATTGACACGCCGACGGGCGCCCGTGTGCCCATCGGTCAGGTGGCCGAAGTGCGCGTAGATCAAGGCCCGAACACGATCAATCGTGAGAACGTCCAACGACGCATCATTATTCAAGCCAATGTTGCAGATCGAGACTTAGGCAGCGTCATCAATGATGTCCGAGCGGCTATCGGCAATAGCGTGCAGTTGCCACAAGGCTACTTCGTGCAGTACGGCGGGCAGTTTGAGGCGCAGGAGAAGGCGTCGCGCCTCATCACGCTGCTCTCCATCGTCGCCATCGGTGGCATCTTCCTGCTGCTCTACATCGCTTTAAAGTCGGCCCGCTCTGCCGCTCTCGTGATGGCGAATTTGCCGCTCGCGCTTATCGGCGGCGTGGTGATGGTCTTCCTCTCCGGCGGCACGCTCTCGATCGCCTCGCTCGTTGGTTTCATCACCCTGTTCGGCATCGCCACCCGAAACGGCATCATGTTGATCTCGCACTACACGCACTTGATGCAGGAGGAAGGCGTTGGTTTCCGTGACGCGATTGTGCAAGGTTCGATGGAACGTCTGAGTCCAATTCTGATGACGGCGCTGGTGACGGGTGTCGGTCTCATTCCTCTTGCTTTGGGAGCGGGAGAACCGGGTAAAGAGATTCAACAGCCGATGGCTGTGGTGATTCTTGGCGGTATCGTTACCTCGACCTTCCTCAACATGATCGTCATTCCCGCGCTCTACCTGAAATTCGGCCGAGCGGAAGCGGCAATAGTGGCGTCCGCATACCCGGGTGATCGAGGACTTGTGCCCGCTCGAAATTGAAGTTATCCCAAACGGTCAAACTAAAACACGGCTAGGCCAACTCTCCTTGCTAAGCCAAATACTCTTCCCTTCGCGCAGCCAAAGCCATACTAGATAACCGCCGCCAATTTCACCCAAGCCCGCCGCCGCAAAGAAAAGCAAAGACTTAAAATAACCATGGGATTGAATCGCTCCAGTAACATGTTAACCACAGACTTCGTCCGAGGTTGACGGCGGGAGTCGAATATAACTCCCTAGCTAAGGAGGCTAGTGCGTATTCCGGAGCATTGTGGGCACCCATTCCGGTTC
>JACCUI010000009.1 GCA_013811945.1 Pyrinomonadaceae bacterium
CCCATAGACTTATGACCGGCAACAAGCCACCGAAGACGCCATTGCCGATGTGGTAGGGAAGGGAGAGCGCCGTGTATCTGATCTTCGCCGGAAAGGCTTCCACCAGATAAGCGGCGATTGGGCCATAGACCATCGTGACAAAAATTACTTGGATGAACACTAGCCCGACAAGCTTCGAGGTTATTGCATTGCTAAGAAGCGTGCCCAGATCTGTATATGGAAGAACTTCGGATGCCGGTTGCATGACCCCGTCGATAGTTGTCTGAGGCGTAAGTGTGATTGCTCCTGTGACTGGATGCTTGCGCGATACCGCGGTCACTACGTTGGAACCAGCGGCAGCCTGCATCGCTTTGTAGATTGGGATGTAAGAGACGGCCGCCAGTAGACACCCGACCATCATAATTCGTTTACGGCCGATGCGGTCTGAGAGTGCACCAAAAACCACGAAGAAGGGCATAGCTAGCAACAAGGCGATGGCCACAATGTAGTTTGCCGAGGTAGCGTTGACCTTTAGGATTGCCTGAAGGTAGAACAACGCGTAGAACTGTCCGGTGTACCAAACGACTCCCTGACCGGCCGTCGCACCGAAGAGGGATATGAGAACCAGTTTCAAATTCTTCCACTCGGTGAATGCCTCTTTCAGAGGCTTTGCTGAGGTCATGCCGGCGCCCTTGATGTGTTGAAAGATGGGCGACTCTTTCATGCGCAGTCGAATGTAGAGTGAGATTCCGACCAAGAGGATTGAGATAATGAAGGGGACGCGCCAACCCCAGGCGCTGAACTCTTCCCGGCTCATCGAGTTCTGGACCAGCAGGATTACCGCCAACGAAACAAACAGCCCCAACGTCGCCGTGATCTGGATGAAACTGGTGTAGAAGCCGCGCTTCTCGTCCGGTACATGTTCCGCAACGTAGACGGCAGCACCGCCGTACTCACCTCCCAGGGCGAGTCCTTGCAGGATGCGGATCACCAGCAGAATAATCGGCGCCGCAACCCCAATCGTGGCATAGGTGGGGAGGAATCCGATGAGCGCGGTTGCGCCGCCCATGATCAGCAACGTTACGAGAAAGGCATACTTGCGACCAACCAAGTCGCCGATGCGCCCGAAAAAGAGCGCGCCAAACGGTCGCACGACGAAGCCGACCGCGAAGGTTGAGAGGTAAGCAATCAAAGCGAGTGAGTCGTTCCCTTGAGGGTAAAAAAGTGGCGCGATGACCGTGGCCAGGCTGCCGAAGATGTAGAAGTCGTACCACTCGATCATGGTTCCCACCGCAGAGGCCCCGATGACTTGCCAGATTTTATAATCGTAGACTCTTGCGGTTGACGGTGCCATTTCGGCGGTTGTTTTCTCGGGAAGAGAAGCGTCCAGGGCCATTTCGAATGGGTTCTCCGCTTTCCTGATCAAACTAAAGATTGCTCCTCGCATCCTAACGGTAAGGGACGAAGTAGGGCAATACTAAAAACAATTGACTGCCGACGACTGTTCGACATATCGTTGCGGTCATCTCGCAAGGTTTACTGCTCAGTCTTGCGTTACCGTCTTAACCAGTACACCTCACGACTCCCACAGCCTCCCAGGCGCAGCCAAAGTAGGAGTACGGTGAATGGACGATGAAAGAAGATCAAATCCGCGCTTAAGCGTTAGCCTGGATGCGCGCTGGGACCGCGACCATCCAGCCAGAATTTCAAACCTCTCCGAAGGCGGTTGCTATCTAGACACCGTTGGCGAAGTGATGCGCGGCGAAATTGTCGGCTTTCGCGTTTTGTTGCCAGACGGTGATTTTATATACCTCGAAGGTGAAATTAGGCACTACACCGCGGGCGTTGGCTTCGGTGTGCAGTTCGTCGACCTAACTGATGAGCAAGGGACCAACCTTAAGAGGTTGATAGGAATAGCTTCTGGGTCTGGCTCTGGTTCCGAACCAATCTCCGCTGACTTGGTAGAGGGGTAAACAGCAGATCCGCAGTAGATCCGTATTTACCATTGACGATTTACCATTTACTATTCACCATTCTCTATCAAAGTAGCTGTCACCTGGAAGGGAGAGCCAATGTCTGAGCAACCGTTTGATAAAGCGACCGCCATAGTGTTGTTAAATGAGATTCTGGAAACCGAGCTGGCGGGAGTGGTGCGATACACTCACTACGCGCTCATGGTCTTTGGTCATAACCGCATTCCTATAACGAGCTGGTTGCGCGGTGAAGCAACCACCTGTTTGGAACATGCGAATCAGGCGGGCGAGTTGGTCACTCATTTTGGAGATCACCCTTCGCTAAAAATTGGCGCGCTGCTGGAAACTCACAAGCACGGGATCAACGACATCTTGCTTGAATCACTGGAAGCGGAGAAGGCAGGTTTGATTCTATATAAGAACCTGCTTGAGCTGGTGCGCGACCGATCCGTGCTGCTGGAAGAGTATGCTCGCAGGATGATTGCGGAAGAAGAGACGCATCTGGGTGAGGTGAATAAGATGTTGCGCAAGCCGGGCGAGTTAACGCAATTCGCAACCTAAGCCTGATCGGAAAGTCTCCAGGCCCAAACCAAGAGAGCGTTAAAGAAACGATCCACGAACTGATCACGAAATGACGCTAATAAGATTTGGTGTCGGTTTGTGTGATTTCGTGGATCGCTTAGATCGGTCGCAATTGCTCAAGCGGCAAGAAACTGCGGACTTGCTTGACAACACACAAGGGCACAAAGGAAGAATCAAAAGTACACTACCTAACATAGTTTATGACGGCGAGGATTATTGCTTCCTTAGTTCTAATTGGAGCAACATTCTTAACAGAACACTAACTAAACATTCTGATGGCTTTGCGATCTGAGCGTTTTGAGTATAATGAACGGCAAAGGAGTGAACACGATCAATGACTAAATATCTTCTTATTTGTGCGCTGTTGGTAGTTGGTTTAATAGCGGTAGGGTCTGCCGGTGCTACCACGGACGCACCAACTGTAGGAGCTGTGGCCCCGGAGTTCTCACTTGCGACAAACGAGGGCAACCAGGCTGCCTTAAAGGACTATCGCGGTAAGTGGGTGGTCCTTTACTTTTATCCAAAAGATTTCACCAGTGGCTGCACGCTGCAAGCGCGTAACTTCCAGCGCGACCTGGCGAAGTATGAATCCCTGAATGCCGTGATACTCGGAGTGAGCGTCGACACCGCTGATTCTCACAAGAGTTTCTGTGCCAAGGAAGGACTGGCATTTAAACTGCTTTCTGACACTGATGCCAAAGTAAGTGACGCGTACGGCTCCGTGATGGACTACAACGGCATGAAACTCTCGGCCCGCAACACTTTCGTCATCGATCCAAAAGGAAAAATCGCTCAAGTTTTCATGAAAGTGAAACCGGCGGCGAACAGTGAAGAAGTGCTGGCGGCGCTGGAAGCCCTACAAAAGAAGTAAGTCATCAGCGATTCGGTGAACGTGGGGAGCGGTCCCCACCTTCTTGCGATCAGTTGCATTAAGTACACCTGCGGTTAAGGCCCAACGATTCGGCTTCGCCTCACCTGGAGCAATACTCTTTTACCTGCCCGGTCAGACTGGCTTCACAGCTTGTCTGACGACACAGAGTTCAGGAAGAGAATAATGGTTCTATGCTGAGTAAACTTTTGACGTTTGCCCTGATGATAGGGATCGTTACCGGCACCATGGCACAAAAGGGGCCACAAACAAACTCTCGCGCGGGTCTGCCGGTGGCCTACTGGCCACTCGAGAAAAGCCAGCCGATTATCGACAAGACTGAAACGATAAGGCTGATGCCGGATGTCTCGCACTTAAGCGAGGGTGAGCGGAAGGCGGTAGCAAAGCTGCTCGAAGTGGGAAAAATCTTTCAAAGCCTTTTTGAGCAGCAGCGTCATCCGCAGGCGCTAACCGCCTATCGGAATCTCGTTCAGCTCAACATTCGCACTGGTTCGAGCGCCGCCACCAGGAATCTGCTCACTCTCTTTCGTCTGAATCAGGGGCCGATCGCCACTACCCTCGACAATAAACGTGAGACGTTTCTGCCGGTTGACGAGGTGAAGCCGGGAAAGAATGTTTATCCCGGGAGTGTGAAGAAAGAGGAGCTCGACGCGTTCCTGTCCACACACCCTGAGAAGCGAGACAGCATTCTGGATCTCCGCACGGTGGTTCGGAAGCTTGTGCTTGCAAACGTTCAGCACGATTTGGCTACTCTGAAAAAATATCCCGTCCTGGATACTCTCCACCCGGGTTTGCGGGAGGCCTTAGAAAACATGTCGCGAGAAAGCGCGAAGGTTCCACGAAGTCCAACGTCCAAAGTCCCACGTCCAACGTCAGGAACAAACCCATTGCCGGATAACCAGACATTGGACATTGGACGTAGGACTTTGGACTATGGCTTTTATGCAGTTCCTTACTCCGTAGCTTACGCAGAGGAGTTGTTAAAGGGGTACTTCTTATTGAACGAAGCGGCCGATGCGGTCGCGAAGGATGATGAGGAATTCGCCCGTTATCTGCGCAATCGCGCCCGCGACTTGTTATCCAACGACTATGAGTCGGGCGACGCAGCCTGGATCACTGGACAGTTCAAGAATCTTAACGCGCAGATCGGCTCGTATGAGGTCTATGACGACGAACTATACGGCGTAAAGACGTTCTTCTCTTTCAGTCTCTTGACTACGCGGCGGCAGGAAACCACGGCGTTGCGGCAGGCAATGCGCGGATTACAGGACCTGGAGGATTCACTCCCCTACGAGAATCACAAAAAGATCAGAGAGGACATACCGGTCGGCGTCTACGACGTCGTTGCTGATTTTGGTCAGTCGCGCGGCGGAAACACTGCGACAATCCTGCCTAACGAGAGCTACCTGGCGCGGCGTTATGGACGGACGATCCTTTTGCGCGCAAACATCATGCGCGAGCCGAATATCTTTCAGGGCACCTCGCGGACGTGGGAAGCCGCGATAGCCGATGAGCATAAGAGTGATTTAAGTGCTGACGGAAACTTTTATCGCACGCTCTGGCACGAGGTGGGACACTATCTCGGCGTCGACCGAACTAAGGACGGCCGCGACCTGGATGCAGCTCTTCAGGAAGATTCGAGTGCGATGGAGGAGATGAAGGCTGATCTCGTCTCGCTCTTTGTGGCCCCTGCACTGCGAAAGAAAAACTACTACACCGACGCGCAATTACGCTCCGTTTATGCCAGCGGCATCTTCCGCGTGCTCCAGAACAATAAACCTCGGCGGGACCAGCCTTACAACACGATGCAACTCATGCAATGGAACTTCTTTTTGGAGAACGGACTATTGAGTTTTGAAAACGGAGAACTGAGAATTCATTACCACAAGTATCACGAAGCAGTCGGCAAGCTGCTGCGCAAAGTTCTTGAAGTGCAGCATCAAGGAGACAAAGCTGCGGCGAACCGGTTCATCGAGCAATACACAAGGTGGGATGACAATCTGCACGGTACGATCGCCAAGAATATTCGCGATCAGCAACGATATCGGTTCCGGCTTTTCAAGTATGCTGCTCTGGGGGAGTGAAGTGCGGCTTCGCCGGCGCTCATCTGAAAACCCAAATAAGTACCTGCGGTAACTTGCAGGTCAGCTTTCCAGCTCGCCGAAGCGGCGAGCAAATATCAAGTTAGAAACATTTTTTCGCCTGTAATAGAATCAACAACTTACAGGCATGTTTCTAAAGAGGAAGGGGGCATAGCGGAGCGCCCCCCGCTCCAGACCGAAGCCATTCAGTATTGAATCGGCCACTCAAGCTGAGAAAATTTGCAGGTTGGGAAGGGGGGCAGAGCGGAGCGCGCCCCCGCTCCAGCGTAGCGTCTTGCGCTGCTAGAAAAAACGCAGACTTCTTATCCAGACTCGGTTCAGTGTTGTCTTGAAGAAAAGGAAAGTTAGTGGCGCTACGCTGGAGCGGGGGCGCGCTTCGCTCTGCCCACCTTCCCAACCTGCAAATTGCCCCAACTTGCAGTACTTCTTGGTCCCGTCAAAACTACCATAGGCTTTTCGGTTTATTGCTCACAGGTCAAGAATTGACCTTACTTCGGTGCTCTACTTTCCCAAACGAATTCCCGCCCAGGAAATTCTCTCGCAAATAAACGACGGTATCGTTCAATGTCTCGCCGGGATCACGGGGCTTAAAGTTGAGTTCACGTGAGGCTTTCGTGCAGTTGAGATACCAGAAGTATTGGGCCATCTCGATGGCTTCCGGCTCAACCGGCGAGGCCATGTGCCACTGCTTAAACAGGGAATCAACCAGCTTCGCTCCGCTTACGGCAAACCTGGACGGCAGGGTCATTTTCGGAGCTGCAATCTTGGTTAATCGCTCCAGGCGGCCGAAGAACTTGTCAAAGGTCCAGTTGGCGGCTCCCAGCAAGTAACGCTCACCATGCCTGCCTTTTTTCATGGCCATACGAAATGCCCTGGCGGCATCGCGCACGTCAACAAAGCTCAAGCCACCGCCCGGCAGGGCGTTGATTTTGCGTGCCATGAAGTCGAGCACTACTTTCGTCGAACTTAACCGTTCGTCTCCCGGGCCGAGCAATAGACTCGGGTTCATAATCACCAGCCGCATGGCCTTGCCATTGAAGCTCTGGAGCGCCGTCGCCTCCTGGTAGGTTTTGCTTGCGTAATAAGGCCAGCGCGCGATGATGTCGATTGGCGCGGGATACGTCTCGTCCGGAACGACCTCGCCATCTTCCGTGACTGCAATGGTGCCGCTAGTGGAAGCCATGACAATCGAATTCACACCCTCGACCTTTGCAGCCTCACACAGTAGCCGGGTGCCTTCGACGTGAAGCGCATACATCTCGCGGGCGTCGTCGCGTTCGCGCGAAACTCGACCGGCAAGATGATAAACATCTCGAATTCCCTCAACCGCGCGGGCCACATCCGCACTATTCATGATCGAACCTTCCAATGGTTCGATACCCAAATCTACCAGCCAATCCGGAATCGATGTGGCCATCACGCGAATATCTTTAGCCCCCTCTTTCACCAATTGTCTCACCAGGTGGGAACCGAGGAAACCCGTACCACCTGTGATCAAAGTCGAGGCCCGAGGTCTTTTCTCAATCG
>JACCUI010000015.1 GCA_013811945.1 Pyrinomonadaceae bacterium
CATTCCTTAATGTTCAGGCCTCCAGGTTTGCTTGCCACCCAGGTCGTTCCTACCGCGGCGGTGCATCACCGCAGGGCAGCCGTGGCGTTTACTTCCCAGCACCGTATGAGTTGTTGCCTCCCCACACCTCGGATATGCTAGCCGTCTGAATCGAGCAACTGACGGCAGGGGACTTTCACCCCATTAGACTCGCAGCCTGTCGGCTGCATCCCCACCGCGCCTCGGTTATGAAGTTGCTCTCGCGCGGCTGGTATTCTTGAAACTGCATCAGTACCTGATTGGAGTAGCGCTTAATTCCATCGCAACAACCTGCGAAAGAAGCCATCGCCGCTTCCATCGACCACTTGCAAGAGGGCGATCTGGCAGAAGCTGATCGTATTTTTCGCCTCGCTTTCGGTACTTTCCTCGGTCTGCCGGATCCCGCGCAGTTCCATCAAGGCGCCGAGTTCATCCGTGCGCGCTGGAGCGCCGATCCTTCTGCCACATTCGCCGCCAAAAGCGAGGGCCAACTGGCGGGGACAAATTTCGGGACCAACTGGGGGAGCGTGGGATTCTTTGGTCCACTGACCGTCCACCCTGACTACTGGGACCGCGGTATCGGCAAGCTCTTGATGGAACCGATCATGGATCTTTTTGTACGGTGGGGCACAACGCACGCGGGCTTATTCACATTTGCGCAAAGCCAGAAACATGTCGGTCTTTACCAACGCTTCGGATTCTGGCCGAGGTTCCTGACAGCAATCATGTCGAAACCCGTGAAGCAGACTGGCGGATCTTCAGCCAAACTATTTTCAGCGTTGTCTGCTGAAGAACGTGAAGCGGTGTTGAAAACTGCCGATGAGATGACGGGTGAAATCTTCGACGGGCTGAGTCTAAAAAGAGTGATTGAGGCAATCGCCAGTCAGAAACTAGGCGACACCGTTTTGCTCGGGACGGGTTCCAGGCTGGTCGCTCTCGGGGTTTGCCACTGTGGCGCGGGAACGGAAGCTGGACCCGAGACGTGTTACATAAAATTCGGGGCTGCCCGGCCGGGAACCAAAGCCGGGGGAAACTTTGACCGGCTACTTTCCGCCTGTGAAACGTTGGCTGCGCAACGGGGACTTTCAAAATTGATCGCCGGGGTTAATACCGCGCGCATCGAAGCATACCAACAGATGCTCGCGATGGGTTTTAGAACTGACTTCCAGGGCGTAGAGATGCACCGACCTAACCAACCTGGCTACAGCCGGTCCGGTGCTTTTGTGATCGATGATTGGCGATAGAAAGAAACGCTCGTTTATTTTCATTTGCTGTTCCCTGCTGCTGGGAATGGCTGATGCAACCATGGCCAAACCCTGGCGGGGTATTGTGCCGCTGCGTTCGAAGCGTTCCCAAGTGCGAAGAGTCCTCGGTAAGCCAATCATTGGAGGCGCCGGTGCGATTGAGCTTTACGAGAAGCAGCAAGGGCGCATACAGGTGATGTACGCGCGCAAACGCTGCGAGCAGGGACTTCCCGCCGATTGGGGCAATTGGAGGGTTGCGCGAGATACGGTCGTAAATATCAGCATCACTTTGCGGGAAGAGATCCCGGTTGCGAACCTCAAGATCCGAAACATCGAAAGGTACAAGTGGTACACAGGGGATTCCGGCGCAACCTATTATCACGACCAGCAGAGCGGCATTGAATACCAGGTTCAGGACGGTATGGTTACAGCCATCGCCTATGGACCCACCACCAGAGACCGAGCTTTGCGCTGTCGCAGGGATGTTCCTCGAATACGATACTGATTAGATAGGTCTGTAGCCAAAGTAAAAGGGAGAACGCATCATGAGCAGTCCTGGTCTGCAACAACCAACACCGCAACTCTTCTTTCAAACTGTAAACGCGTACCAGCGGACAGAGGGTTTGAAGGCCGCGATCGAGTTGGAAGTCTTTACCGCGATCGGCGAAGGCAAAACCACCGCTGACGAGATTGCCGAGCGGAGCAGTGCGTCTGAACGCGGCATGCGAATTCTTTGCGATTTTCTCTGTGTCCTGGGTTTTCTAACCAAGAACGGCAGGAGCTACGAGCTTACGCCGGAGTCGGCACTTTTTCTGGATAAGCGTTCACCGGCTTACCTCGGTGGCAGTCTTGAGTTTCTGCTCTCACCGATGCTCACCGATGGCTTCAAGGATCTAACCGGGGCCGTGCGAAAGGGTGGAACAGTGGCTTCGGAAGAAGGGACGATCGCGCCGGAGCACCCAATCTGGGTCATGTTCGCTCGCGCCATGACCGCCATGACGGCTATGCCGGCACAGTTGATGGCTAATCTCGTGGATGAGAAGGCCGATGGAAAGTTGAAGGTCCTGGATATCGCTGCGGGTCATGGCCTTTATGGTATTGCCTTCGCTAGTAAGAATCCCCGGGCCGAAATCGTCGCGGTTGACTGGCCAAATGTGCTTGAGTTGGCCAGGGAGAACGCCGTCAAAGCAGGTGTCGCCGACCGTTACCAAACAAACGCAGGCAATGCATTTGATGTTGATTACGGCTCAGGCTATGACCTCGTACTTCTAACTAACTTTTTGCACCATTTCGATCCGGTAACTTGCGAAACGCTTTTACGGAAGGTTCACGCGGCACTGGCGGACGATGGACGCGCGGTGATATTGGAGTTTGTGCCCAATGAAGACCGCATCTCACCGCCGGAAACCGCGCCATTCAGCGTGGTGATGCTTGCCAGCACACCTGCGGGTGACGCTTATACATTTCCGGAGCTAGATCGAATGTGTGGTGCCGCTGGGTTTGCTCGCAGCGAGATTCATCAGCTTCCACCCTCAATCCAGCAAGTTGTAATCTCTCATAAAAGAGAATCGAGTTAGGAGCAGCAGGTCCAGTACCGCTCCCGGGTAGCGGAGTGGTACTGACCTCATGAGACCGCGGCTTGAGTGATGAATAGCCCGGACCCACCCGCCCGCGTGGTGGTGCTGATCTTCAAATGGAAAATGAACTGTCCCTACGATTCCATGAGTGGCTCGCTGATCATTGGAGCGAAGTCTCGGCAGCATAGCTGGCTGCTTGCGTGGGCGATAACAATCCGGCGACAGTTTTCAGCAACTCGGCGCCGCGGAATGGCTTTGAGAGATAGGCATTGAATCCGGCTTGAAGAGCGCGATCACGGTCGGCGTCACCATGAGCGGTTACGGCTATGCAAAGTATTGAAGCCGTAAGTTCATCGGCTCTCAACGCTCGAAACAGTTCCCAGCCATCGAGGACGGGCATCGATAGATCGACCATAATCAGGTCCGGTTGAATCTGCTTCGCCAGCTTCAAACACTCCGCTCCATTTCTCGATTCGATCACCTGATAACCGGCGGCGACGAGCAAGAGGCGCAGGAGTTCCAGGTTGTCCTCGTAATCATCAGCAATGAGAATGCTAGCTGCCATGAAGTTTCAGTCGCGGGGCTGACCCGCGACTGCCTGGAGCGACTTATATCTTAGGCCTTCGAGGGGAGTCAAATGGCCCTGGCCCAACGATAGTTCTCCCTGTGTGAGCCTACTGACTTCAAGAGTGGTGTCTTGTAGCTAGAATTGGAGAGTCTAAGCTCTTGATAGGGCGACTCAATTACAGACCCAAGGAACAGTATCGACCGGGGTCTTGTTGTGATTCCACTCAGGGTTTGAACAGTAGAACTCGGCTAAAGCTCCCGATTTCAAGGGGCTTCCAATCAGAAACAAAGAATTAACTCTCAATCCAGACCCAGTCGGCACCGCTCCTCGGTTCCGTAATTGGGTGACAGCCGGCGAATACTCTCAAATTAAGACCCTGCCGACCCAAACCCTTTCTTGACTCGCTGAATCTTGAGCGTCCATAATTGCATGAGAGACCTTCCGCCCTGCAGTCTCTTGTGGGACTAGAAATGACTAGGGGCCTTAACCCAAGAACTGGGTCATTTAAACGACGCACAAACGGAGGAACTGAAACTGTGGTCAGCGGACAACTGGAAGAAAGCTTACGCCATGAAATTGAGAGTTATATTGAGGGACGCCTGAGCGGGGTCAGGCAGGAGATTTCCGGACTCCAGAGCCAACTCAATGAATCTCTCACCCGGCTACTCGATCGCCAGGGCGAAGTTCAACTGGATGGATCCGTGGCGGCGTCCATTCTCGAGCATCTCAGAGCTGCGCATGAAGAGGGGATAGATCTCGCTGCCTCGGAATCTTCGCGCGCCAAAGCATCAAGCGACATGGCCATCGTCAAAGCCGCCGTTTCAGAGATTGGCGAGCAATCCTCACAGACAGACGTACTCAAGAGTCTGGTTAACCGCGCTGCGTCGTTCGCGCCGCGAGTCGCTTTCTTTGCGATTAAAGGTGAGAGCGCCATTGGCTGGCGTGCACGCGGATTTCAAGGCACGGTTGGCGACAACACCATTCAACAGATCTCCGTCCCGGTCTCCGCCGACAGCATCATCGGCGATGTGGCCAGATCGCTAACTACCTGGAGTGGTGGTCCGCATTCGCATTCCGAGGATCATCTGATTCTCAGCAGACTCGGCGAAGAACCGCCGCAAAGAATAGTGGCCATCCCGCTAACCGTGCGCAACCGGACGGTGGCAGTGCTCTATGCCGACTCTGCCGGGTTGGATTCTGAAGCCATCAACCTTGAAGCTCTCGAGACGCTAGTAAAAGTTTCGGGAATGGCCGTGGAACTGAAGGCGGGTCAGGCCGCAGCTAAGCAACCTGCACCAGAGCCCGCTCCCGCCGCGGAGGCACCGGCTCCGGAACCATTTACACCGACTTACGTGCCGGAGCGTGAAGATGGGGCACCGGCTCCGGCTACACTCGAAGAGGCTGCGCCGCAACGATACGAAGCGTCGACCGAGCCGTACGTGTCGAAAGCCCCCCCTGCCACCGCAGAGCCGCCCGCGCAATCTGAAGCGCATGCCCAATTTGATCAGGTTACGAGCACGCCACAACCCCCACCTGCGGCCGTCTCCGAATCGGCTGTCCCCCGCCGACGCTACGGAACAGGTGTGGAACTGCCGGTGCAGGTCGAGGGTGAAGAAGAAAAACGATTGCACACCGATGCTCAGCGTTTTGCTCGACTGCTGGTTTCCGAGATCAAGCTCTACAACGAGCAGAAAGTGGCGGACGGTCGCGAAAAGAATGACCTCTATGAGCGTTTGCGTGAATATATTGATCGTTCGCGCGACATGTACGATAAACGCGTGAAACCGGAAGTGGCGCAGAAGTTCGACTACTTCCACCACGAGCTGGTAACCACGCTGGCAGTGGGTGATATTGCGAAACTGGGTACTGCTTACCCCGGGGCAACTGTTTCCGCGTGAGGCGTCACCAGCCTGGCCGCTCCCCCCAAGCTAAAACTTGCAATTGGTATCTCCTGGGAGGAGCACAGAAGTTGGTAAGGAAATTTGGTAACCATCGACTCATCCTCATTCTGATTGGTCTCGCTGTGGTCGGCGGAGCCTCGCTTCCGACCTTCATGATCGCCAGCTGTCTGACCCGACCGCAAACTCCCGCCGAAGTCAGAGCTCTCGACAATCTGCGCGCGCAGACCCGCGGCGGCACCCTGCCGGCCGAGGATGTAGTAGCGCGTTTAGAGTCAGACTTTCCCAATACCAAAGCGGCGGCCCTGGCGAGGATGGTACGCGCAAGGATCAGGATTCGCGCGAACGACTATGTGGCGGCCGCCGCGCTGCTTGATACAAATGTCATTCGTGACCATACCTCGCTCGGTGACTATGCGTTATTCATGCGAGGCAATGCGCTTGAGCAAACCGGCCGTTTGGGCGAGGCGCGAGTCGCCTATGAACAATTAGCTAAAGACTACCAATCTTCGACCCGCGGTCGGGAAGCGAAGATGCGCATTGCCGGTCTCGCAATTAAGTCAGATGAAACCTCAGCTGTGCCAGGTCTCCTAAGTGATTTGACCGCCATCGACTACCCGGCAGCTCTCTTGTTAGTCGGCGATACGTACAGATTATCAGATATGACCCGGGCGTTGGCCGCCTACCGGCGCATCTATTTCTTTGCTCCCGGGACTCCTGAAAGCGGTATCGCCGCAACGCTGATTTCGCAACTCAACGCGACGCTTTCTCCGGCGACGGCCGAAGAGGCTCTCGCCCGCGCGGATAGGCTCTACGAGCTGAATAAGCATGGCGATGCTCTTCAGGCTTACACCGAAGCGTTCGCGAAGTTTCCCGTTTTAGCTACGCCCGAGAACCACCTACGACGCGGAATTTCCGCTACCACCGCCAGGAAGACCGCCGAGGCGATCGCGGCCTTGAACAGCGTTCCCTCCTCTGCCGGAGATGCGCGCGCCGAAGCTCTCTACTACCTGGCCCAGAATTACGCGCGTGGACGTCAATGGGAACAGGCACGAGCGACTGTGGAAGAGTTGCGACGCAGTTTTCCGAATAGTTCCTTTACGCCGCGAGCGCTCGCCAGCGTTGGACAAGCAGCTGAAGACGCGAAGAGTCTCAGCGACGCCTCGTATTTTTTGCGAACAGCTGTTAGCTCTAGTCCTGGTTCCACCGAGGTGGCTCAAGCCCAATTCGATCTTGCGTGGCTCGCGCACGAAGCTAAGAGCTATCCGGAGTCGGCCCGGTTGTTAACGGAGCACCTTGCGTATTACGTCGACAAGAATAGTGACAACCGAGGGCGGGCTGGATACTGGGCGGCGCGTGATTCTGAACGGGCCGGAAAACTTCCCGAAGCTCGCGCGCTTTACCAGGCAATGCTCGGGCGTTACGACGCAAACTGGTATGGGTATCTCGCCAAACAACGGCTGGAAGGCATGAGCCGCGCCGGCAACACTCAGTCAAAAACGTTTGCGCCCGATTCGGTGGTGGCGCGCGCGGTTGCTAATTTGCAGACGGTAGTTGTTGCGGAAGAGACGGCCAGCCCTGCCGAAGAGACTCGTATCACGAAGGCCGATCAACTGGTGAACATCGGGGTCGACGAGTGGGCGCTCGAAGAATTGGTGCGAGCTTCGGAGTCGACCCCCACCAGCCCTAAAGTTAATCTGGCGATTGCTCAAGTCTATCGTTCTCAAGAAGACAACGTGCGCGCGCTCAACGTGCTGAGAAAGAGCTTCCCTGACTATTCGCAAATGAAACCCGAAGAAATGACCCGAGAAGAGTGGGATGTTTTTTATCCTCTCGCTTATTGGGACATCATCGTCCAGGAGTCGCGCGCAAAAAACCTCGATCCCTACCAGGTGGCGGGTTTGATAAGGCAGGAGACGGTATTCATTACCAAGGCGCGTTCCCCGGCCCGCGCATACGGGTTGATGCAAGTGCTGGTTCCTACAGGACAACTGACAGCCAGGAAGTATGGAGTTGACCGAGCCATTACCTCCGAGTCGCTCTTTGAGCCGCGGCTGAATATTCAGCTGGGCACGGCCTACCTGCGCGACCAAATCGACAAATTTGGGCGTATTGAGTATGTCGCCGCCGCTTACAACGCGGGTCCAATGCGAGCGGTGCAGTGGCGCGCTTCCCTGCCTGCGGAGATAGACGAGTGGGCGGAAGCGGTCCCTTTCAAGGAGACGCGCGGGTACATTCAAGGCATCGTGCGTAATCGACTGCAGTATGAGCGGCTCTACGACGCGAATGGGAAGTTTCGTCCCGAGGTGGGGACGCGTGCGGTGACGAGACAGGGATCTGCAATTCCCAACTCAAGTCCGGCTGTCGAACCTGCCGGTTCGACTGTGCGCAGGCGCAGAGTTATTGGGGGCGAAGAAGAGGAGTAGCGCTGATTGTTTTCCTCTGGCGTCGTGAATCTTAATCGTGAATCTTAATCGTGAATTGTAAATGGTGAATCGCAAACGTAATTGAGAGAGTGCTTGGGATGCTGTCTCACAGGTTGGAATGTCTCGAATTTAGCCCCAGGCGACCTGGATTTCCAGGAACGCTGGTTTCGAGTGCGGTTGCACTAGTTTTGGTTGCGCTACTTCTACTTACGAATACCGTTTCTGCTCAACGACCAGCTAGAACCACTAACGCGTTAACGAGAACCATTACTATCACGACTGAACAAAATGCCATCGTCTGGATTGATGAGATTCGCCGCGGTGTTACCGACGCCTCAGGCAAACTTACGGTGAAGAACGTTTCGCCGGCCCGGCACAGCCTGCGCGTGCGGGCTAACGGATTCAAAGAATCTACCGTTGCCGTCTTACCGAGGAAAAGCAGTGCGACAGTAAAGCTTGTGCGTACGACCGACGGCGCCGAGCTGGCCTTTCAGGAAGCGGAAACCGCGCGTGAGCAAGCCAAAGACGATGAGGCGCGGCAGAGAGCCGTCGAGGCTTACCGACGCGCTTTAAAACTTCGGCCTTCCTTCCCCGCCGCGCGCGTTGGCCTGGCACGCGTTCTTCTCGATCTCAACGAATATAAAGAGGCTTTGGCCGAGATCGGGGCTGCCCGACGCTCGCGTCCAATCTATCCGGAAGCATCTGCCATCGAAGGCCGCATCCATCGCGAAGCTGCTTTTGATGAGGAAGCCATTAAATCTTTCCGCCGTTCAATTCAAGAAGCGCGTGGTTTTCAGCCCGAAGCTCACGTCGGTCTGGCACGCGTGCTGGAAGAGAAAGGTCAATTCGACGAAGCCATAGCCCAATATCGAAAAGCTCTGGATCAGCTCGAGGATTCCGAACCCGTGATCTATCAACTGCTGGGAGCGGCGTACGAGCGTCAGCAGAAATACAAAGAAGCCCTCGCTGCGTATGAGAAATATCTGACGCTCGCCCCGAACGGCAGCCTCGCTCCCGCTATGCGTTCCATAGTCGACCAATTAAAACGCGACGCCGCAGGCGAGCAGATCATTCCGTAGGTTGCCCGTTAGACTCCTGCAGGGGCCCGCAAAGAGAGGTGTTCTGGATTTAGAGCCCGCGAAGCGTTGCGAACGCATAAAGCCTGGGTGAAGCGCAGCGGAACCCCAGGTTAAAGCCGTTGAAATTTTCCCGAGCCCGCGAGTGGGCAGCAGAGGCTACAAGACAGACAACGCGCCTACAAAATAATCCATCCACTGCCGCCCACTTCGCGGGCTTGCCAAATATTTCGATAACGCTTACCTAGGGTTCCGCTGCGCTCCACCCTAGGCTCTATGCTTTCGCCAGGCTTCGCGGGGTCTAAATCCGATCTGTTGCGGGACATCAGTAATAGAAAATAAGACGGTTCTTGAACAACCACTTTATCTGTGAGAGCATCGCTCCTGTTCTGCATCTGTCAGAGCATCCCATCCTGGTTTTGTTTTAGATTAATCATGACCACACCTGCTTCTTCAACGCGTCGCCACGTTTCTCGTAAGGCGAGTCTTTTTACTGAATCGGTGATTCGCGAGATGACCCGTGAAGCGATTAAACACGGAGCGGTAAATCTCTCCCAGGGTTTTCCTGACTTTGCCGCGCCGGATGACATCAAGCGAGTTGCGATGCAGGCCATCGCAGACGATATCAATCAGTATGCCATCACCTGGGGGGCCCGCGACTTTCGCGAGTCGATAGCGAAGAAGACGAAGTGGTATCTGGGTATGGATGTCGATCCGGAAACAGAGTTGACCGTCACTTGTGGCTCAACCGAAGGGATGATCGCCGCGATGATGGCCACCGTTGATCCGGGTGAAGAGGTTGTCGTTTTTGAACCCTACTACGAAAACTATGCGCCGGATGCGATTCTCTCCGACGCTCGTCCGCGCTACGTGCCGCTGCGTGCGCCTGAATGGAGCTTTGACGAAAACGAACTGCGCGCCGTATTTAACTCAAAGACGAAAGCGATCATCATCTGCAATCCTAATAACCCGACGGGCAAAGTCTTCACGCGCGAGGAGATGGAGTTCATTGCGGGCCTCTGCCAGGAGTTTGACGCGCTCTGCTTCACTGATGAGATCTATGAGCACATCATTTATCCCCGGGAAGACGCAGAGATTCAACACATCTCAATGGCCCAGATTGCCGGCATGCGCGAACGCACCGTGATCGTGAACTCGATGTCCAAGACATATTCGGTTACCGGATGGCGCGTGGGTTATTGCATCGCGCCGCCGGAGATCACCGGCGCCATTCGCAAGGTGCACGATTTTCTTACCGTCGGCGCGGCGGCTCCGCTACAGGCGGCCGGAGCTTACGCGCTATCGCTTCCGCCCGAGTACTACGAACGTTTGCAGGTTGAGTATCAGCGGCGTCGAGATCTTCTGCTGCCGGTGCTGGCTAACGCCGGATTCAAGACTTTCAGTCCCGACGGCGCTTACTACATTATGACTGACATCTCCGGATTTGGTTTTGCGAGTGACGTCGAGTTTACGCGCCACCTTATCCGCGAGGTGGGCGTGGCCTGCGTGCCGGGCTCGAGCTTTTATAGCGTTCCCGAACGTGGCGCTCAACAGGTTCGCTTTTGCTTTTGTAAAAAGGACGAAACGTTGCTGCTTGCGGGGGAGCGACTTGCGGCTCTCCAATCGCGAATCTGAAACGCAGCACGGTGTACCGCAAACATGAAAACTCATTTCGGACGATTCCTGGTCCTGGCTCTTGCCGTTGTGCTTCAATCACAACTCGCAGACGGCCAACAGGGCCCCGATCCTGAATTCAACACAACGGTGGCGCATCCGGCTTACAGTAAAAACTATCCTCGGGTGATATTTGACGAGGCTCACAACAACTTTCATACGACTACGGGGCGCTACAAACCGTTCGTCGATCTGATACTTAGTGACGGTTACAACGTTGTGCCGGGCCGGAAATTGTTCGCCAAGCCTTCCCTCAGCACCTTCAAGATCCTCGTAATTGCCAACGCACTGGGCGCCGAAGACATGGATGAGGAGGGCGCTGACCGTTCCGCTTTTACCGAAGAAGAATGTGATGTAGTGCGCGACTGGGTGAAGGGCGGAGGCGCTCTGCTTCTGATAGCCGACCATGCTCCATTCGGCGCCGCTGCCGAAAGCCTCGGCAAGCGTTTTGGCGTTGAGATGAGCAAGGGATACACCTTCGATCCCGAGAATTACTTCAAGGGCCCTTCAACTCTCATTTTCTCCCGGGAAAACAAACGTCTGTTGGATCACCCTATTACACACGGACGCAAGGACAGCGAAAGAATCAATCAGGTCCTCACCTTTACGGGGCAATCGCTGAAAGGACCCGAAGGTAGCTCAGTTCTATTTCTATTGTCCCAAACCGCCAGGGACAAGCCTGATCGCGAATCGCAAACATCCGTTTCCGCGGCCGGAAGCGCCCAGGGAATTGCGTTCAAGTTCGGTAAAGGACGAGTGGTAGTACTGGGAGAGGCGGCGATGTTGTCGGCGCAATTGGCAGGTGCTGAGAAACAACCGATGGGCATGAACGTGGCGGGCAGCGACAATCGGCAACTAGCACTTAACATCATGCACTGGTTGTCTGGTCTCCTGTAACGCTACATCGCAGATTCCGCAGATTACAATGGACCAAGGGCAAATTCTCTTCTATTTGCCAGCAACTATTGTTAGCTGGGTAATCTGTGGAACTATTTAGTTGTCCCGGTCATCAAGTAGCCGGGTCGTGTTCTCGGTGACGCTGGGTGGAGACACAATTTCTTTGGTTTTGATACGAGGCGCGTAATCACTAACGGGGACACTTTGCGTTGAAGGCAAAGCGGTGCGTGTTGGGCTCTCTGCCACGGTGCGAGAGTAAGGTGCACCGGGGACGGTTGTCTGCAACGGCGACTGGACTGTGTCTTTTACAAACATAAACGCATAGAGAAATCGCAGTAGTCCTACCAAACCCAAGATGAAGAATACGAGTGACCCAACCTTGGCGACGGATTCAAACGGGCCGCCGACGTCCCACAGAAGAGTTGAAGCCAGACCTATTGCCCAGGCCAGAAGGGTCAGGAAAACGCTTTCCCTGATTATTCCACTGCGCCGCTTCGGTGGCTGAGCCGGATCACTGGCGAGTTTGGGAATGATGCCCGAGTTGTCCAGCAGCGTTGCGACCCCGGCCAACGGGAAACCACAACGTGAGCAAAAACGCATCTCTTCCAAACTCTGTTCGCGGCTGCATCGTGGGCAATACATAAGCTCTCCAGACCGGCAGGCGCTTTCCTTCTCGAGTGTCTACGAAAAGGCGAATGCCAAGGTTCGCCCTGAGGTGGTGCCGGAGTTGAACGTGGACATAGTCGAGTTGAAACCGAGTGAGTAATATCACACCCTGGGGGTTTCAGAGTAAGTCAATAATGACCTGGGATGGTGCCGGCAGTTTAGAGTTCTAGCTTTAGCTTGACGCCAGCCGCAACCTAAAGGTTGATCTCTGAACTTCCGAAATCATAATGAAGCCGTACTCTTGGGATGCTAAAAGACAATTGATCTGGCTGGCGGGAGGTTTGACTCTTGGCACGCTGATGGCCTATCAGGACGCACACGACGATGATGGAACATTCGTTCCGCGCTTCTTCATCTTCATGGAAAGCCTGGTGCTGATCATCATTGGCTTGCTCTTCTACATCTACTCGCGGAAAAAGGGGTGAAGTTCTGAGTTCGATCTTGAGATTGTTGCCTTCTCCCCGGAGCATGCTAAGGAGCCTCTTGCAAAACTCCCGAAAGGAGTAGCTAATCGAGAGAAAGAAAAGACACAGCGATGGATCTTTTGTCTGTAGAGTGACGTTGCTAACAATCAACTCAGACGAAGGAGCAT
>JACCUI010000019.1 GCA_013811945.1 Pyrinomonadaceae bacterium
GTGCTGAACGCCACGTTTGTCGCGAGGACGGACAAACTCGCCCCGCTCTCAATGGGACGGTTGAAGGTGCCGGTGGGGTTCAGAAATGTGTTGCCAGTGAAAGTGAGAGTGTCAGCCTGAGCAGCGCTGAATGAGACACCGATCAGCATCCATGATGCGAGCACAAGTTTGAGTGTCCGGGGCATTGTTTACTCCTTTTGCGGTGGTTTTCTTTGTCAATGAGAAAGTAAGCGCACGACGACTGGAACTCACTCCTCATCGGATTTCGCCGTTCACTCGGTCCGGGAAGAATCCGAAATTCCCAGATCGTCCTCCGAGGTAAAGGATGCTAAGAACCTGATTCCATTGGTGACGGCGTAGGCGATTACGACGCTCAAAACCTTCAACCACTCTTCCTGAAACAAAACTGTTCAGTCTTGACAAGTTAGACGAACAGCCTCAGGACCAAATTTGAAAGCGGACATAAAAGCGGACATGAGAATCAAAAAGTGGCTCCGCAGGTAGGACTCGAACCTACAACCCTTCGGTTAACAGCCGAATGCTCTGCCATTGAGCTACTGCGGAATAAGCGCCCTCACATAGTGTCAAACTATGCGCAGGGCGCGAAGCGGTTTTTATAGCAGACCGGATAGTGAGCGTCAAGCAGAGCTACGTTTAAGCAGAGCTAAGTTCAAGGATGAGACGGGGAAGACTTCCAACAGCCAGGCATTCCGCAAGGGGTGCGGCGGACGGCGGCTTTCTTCCTGATTATGCTTCACGGCCAGAAAGGGCGCCCTGCGCGGGTCACCACATCAACCATTTTGTCTGTTTGCTCGTCTCTTTTCATCGCCAACTCCTCGCGTCTCCGCGTCCCGGCGTTCCTTCTTGCCCTCAGCTTGCGCTGTGCACTGAACTGCGAGAATATCTCCCCCTACTAAAACATAACGATACAAAGCTCGGCCATCTTTTCCTTGATGTCACTTCGGAAAGGTCTATATGGAACGCAGGACCACTGCCTGGTTTAGTCCTAACTTGAATATGGAAATGCCACTCGTGGCCTATGGGTATGCCGGACAGCCCCTCTTGATGTTGCCCACGGCCGCGGCCGACTATCTAGAGTACGAGCGGTTTCATCTGGTTGACGCCATAAAGCCCCACATCGAAGGTGGCCGAATTCGTGCCTATTCAATTAATAGCGTGAATCGTTACAGCCTTCTTAATGAACAGATGCCGCCGCATCTAAAGGCCGAACTCCTGACGCGTTTCGACCGCTATATCGTTGATGAAGTAGTGCCCGCAATTCGAAGAGACACTGGCGAGGCAGATCCGAAGCCCCTCACCACGGGCGCGAGTCTCGGCGCCTTTTTGGCGGCCAATGCTTACTTCAAACATCCGGATCAGTTTCGCGGTGTAATTGCCATGAGTGGCAGTTATGATGTCAGGTCCTACCTCAAGGACTTCTATGACGACAATGTCTACTTCAACAACCCGGCTGACTATCTGCCAAATCTGAACGACGACTACCATCTACCGCTGCTGCGAAGAGCCGACTCTATCTTCATCATGTCCGGTCAGGGTTCGTACGAGGCGCCCGACCGCAGCCGCCATCTTTCGTACATTCTCAACTCGAAGGGAATTCCTCACACGTTGGACCTTTGGGGTCCAGATGTTAACCACGACTGGCCGTGGTGGCGAAGGATGCTTCCTTATGCCTTGGATAGGCTAGTTTAAGGATGGAAGGCGGAAGGATGAAGGCGGAATAACCTTTCCAAGTCTCCACTAACCATTAACTCGCAAAGGAGAAACCTCACATGGATCGAGATCTCAAAGAACGCACTAAGCAATTTGCCCTTAGAATTATTAATCTGTATCTGGCCCTTCCCAGCAGGGGCTTAACCCAGGTGTAAGGAAAACAGATCCTAAAAGCGGGGACATCTCTGGAGCACACTATCGGGAGGCGCAGCGAGCAAAATCAAACCCTGATTTCATCAGCAAGATTGAGGGAGCGCTCCAGGAACTGGATGAAACGATATATTGGCTTGAGCTTCTTTCAGATTCATGTGTTGTGGTTCCGAACAGGCTGGAAGGATTGCGCCAAGAAGCAGAAGAACTATTGGCGCTCCTGGTAACTATTGCAAGAAAGGTCAAGAACCGGCCGAAAGTGAAGAGATATGAACTCATAAACTGATCTGAGGAATGGAACCAAAGGCGGAAGGACTCTTTCATCCTTCCGCCTTCATCCTTCATACTTAAGATTAGGGCTCGTCTTCTCCCTTTTTCCCCTTCTTCTTCTGAGGTTCTACCTCGCGCGGGCGCGTAGTCGGGGGCGGTGCTTCGGCTTTGGGTGCAGCGGCTTCGGGGTTAGGAGGCGCTACGGGGGCGGGCTGGTCCTCCGTCTTTGGTGGCGGAGGCAGCGTTAATTGCTCTAACTTCGGGTCAGTCTCTGTCGTCGCGTCCATACTTTCATCGTCTCCTTCAGTTCCCGCAGTCGCGGCGAGTTGGGCTCGTTCAGCTGCTAGTTCACGCTGGCGCTGACGGAAGATCTCTCTCATATCTTCAGGCATTTCCGGAGCCTTATCGAAGTTCTCCTTAAGTTTATCCTTGAGAAAAGGCTTCATGAAATCAATGAAGAAAGGTAGCGCCCCCACTCCTCCAGTCATATTCTTTCCGAGATCTTTTTTCTTGCCGGGATAGCCCATCCAGACACCGGTCACATAAGTTGGGGTGTAGCCGATGAACCAGACGTCAGTATGATCGTTTACGGTGCCCGTCTTACCGGCAACTGGAACTCCAAGCGAGCGGGCAGCCGTGGCCGTGCCAGATTCCACTACTCCCCGCATCATCGAAACCATCGTCAACGCCACATACTCGTTCATCACTTTGTAGGTAGTCTTTTCCCACTCCTCCAGGACTGCGCCATCGCGGTCCAACACCCGAAGGATCATGTGTGGTTCCACGCGGATACCTTTATTTGGAAAAGCCGAGTAGGCCGAGACCATTTGATCCAGGGGCACTTCGGTCGCGCCGAGCGCGGAAGGAAGATAAGGTGCCATCGGCACCTTTATGCCGAACCGCCGCACCATCTGAGCTCCGGTTTGGATTCCGACGGTTTGCAGAAGGTGCACTGCCGGGACGTTCATCGATTTCGCTAACGCGACTTTCAGAGGCAAGTCGCCGTTACCAAGCGACCCATCGTAGTTGTGTGGATTCCAGGAGCCAATGCTGATAGGTGCGCCGCTGACAGGCGTGTCCGGCGTCATGCCCCATTCGACCGCAGCCGTATAGACGAACGGCTTAAAACACGACCCGGTCTGCCGATATGCCTGAGTTGCATTATTAAATTTACTGGTACTGTAGAAGTCGTACCCTCCCACCATCGTCACGATCTCACCGGTTCTTGCATTGAGGGTCATCATCGCGCCCTGTACCGCGGGAACCTGTGAGAGATCGACTTTTAGCCGGCGCGTTTTCTTGTCCACCTCTTTAATCTCAAACTCACCGACGTACCCAACCTTAAATTCATCTTTTGGTTGCCGCTGTCCCCAACCCATCTCCGCGGGCGTAACCGTGGCTGTGTAGTTGCCAAAGCGCGCGGTTGCCTCATTTTTCGCCCGGTCAACCTTCATGACCAGGCCCATTAGAAACCGGCCTTCCTGGTATTCGTTACCGTACCAGTCGGGGTGTTTAAAGTTATTCAATTCCTGTAGGGAAGGAGCACCCGCGCCGTTTTTTGCCGAGGTCGGAATCATCGTGTAGGTCGAACGCCATCCCCTGCCACGATCGTAACGTCTGAGACCGGCACGAACGACCTCATACGCCTTCTTTTGAGCTTCGACATTAATCGTGGTGTACACCGATAACCCGCCCTGAGCTACTCGGGTCGTGTACTTGTCTTCCAGATCTTGTCTGACGTGTTCCACTGGGTAATCAAACGCGCTTGACCGCGGTTGGGATTGGTAATAGGCCGTGTCGGCAAGCTGGATGGGATTCCCTTTTGCGGCATCCACTTCAGCTTGGGTGGCGAACCCGTTCTTGGCCATCAGATCCAAAACCAGATCTCTTCGCTCTTTCGCTTTCACCGCGTTAGCGGTTGGTGAATAGTCGCTTGGTGCTTTGGGAATACCGGCTAGAAGGGCGGCCTCGCCGATCGTCAGGTCCTTCGCCTGTTTGCCGAAATAAGTCTCGGCCCCAGCCTCAATGCCGTAAGCGTTAGCGCCGAGAAAAGTGTGATTGGCGTACAACTCCATGATTTGATTCTTGGTGTAGTAGCGTTCGATCTGGAGCGCCAACGCCCACTCTTTTACCTTGCGTTTAAGCGTTTGTTCTCGCGAAAGAAATAGATTCTTGGCGAGCTGTTGGGTTAGCGTGGAGCCGCCTTCCACTTTATCGGTGGTGAGGTTTTTCCAGGTGGCCCCAATGATCCGAATCGGGTCGATGCCGACATGATCGTAGAAGCGAGCATCTTCGACTGCCAAAATCGCGTTTTTTACAACTTGCGGGATTTCTTCGTATTTAAGAGGAATCCTTTTTTCTAACGCAAACTCGCCGATTACTGTTTCCCCGTCGTCGGCGTAGACGCGAGTAACCACGCTGGGCCGATAAGTAGCCAGGGCCGCAACTTCATTGGCGGCCCGGGAGTAATTCAGTTCATAGGCAGCAATAATGCCGGTCAGGCCCCCGGCCGCCAGGGCCAGGAGCAA